>PLZC01000137.1 GCA_003151985.1 Acidobacteriaceae bacterium | reverse complement strand
GACCGCCTCCGAACTCGCCACCATCGTGCAGGAACGCATCAAGATCAACATCGCCATCATCAACAACGGCTACCTGGGCATGGTTCGCCAATGGCAGGAGTTCTTTTACGAGCGCAACTACGAAGCCACTCCGCTGATCAGCCCCGACTTCGTGAAACTCGCAGACGCTCACGGGATTGCCGGACGCGCCGTCCGCACGCGCGGCGAGGTCGGGCCCGCGGTTGAAGAGGCCCGTTCCGCGCCGGGGACTTTTCTGCTCAACTTCCTGGTCGAAAAGGAGGAGTCGGTATACCCGATGATTCCTGTCGGCGCCGCACTGCATGAAATGATCCGCCGGCCGGGGAAAGACCCGCTGGAGGAGACGTAGAACAGTGAACAGTTGACATCGTAAAACAGTGAACAGTGGACAGTGGACAGATTGGATCGCGGCACGACACGCCGCATTGCTGTTCCGAAAGCCGATGATGGTTCACTGACCACTGACCACTGTTCACTGTTCACTGGAAAGGCCTTTTATGCTGCACACATTCGTTTCTTACGTTGACGACAAACCTGGCGTGCTGACGCGCGTTGCATCGCTTTTCAGGCGCCTCAACATTAACATCATGTCGCTCACTGTGGGGCACAGCGAGCGGGCGGGATTCTCGCGCATGACCATCGTCTGCGATGCTTCTTCTGAAGCCGGACATCGGATTCGCGCCAGCTTGTTTAAACTGGAGAATGTTGTCGATGTGGATGACATTGCAGGCGCTCCGTCTGTGACCCGGGAGTTGGTACTCATCAAGGTGGCGGCTACGCCCCGCAATCGATCCCAGATTTTCGAACTGGTCGAGGTTTTCCGGGCACGCATCGTCGATCTGGCGCCGGAATCGCTGATGATTGAAATGACTGGCGTCGAAAGCAAGATCGAAGGCCTTATCCAGGTGCTGAACGAGGGTGAAGAACGTGTGCTGGAAATCTGCCGCAGCGGCAAGATGACCATGCGTCGCGGCCATCATACAAGCAGCGTATTGAAGGCCCTGGGCGCGAATGGCGGTGAGGTTTCCGAGGAGGAAGAGGAGCCCGCGGAAACGCTGGAAGAGGCCGCGGCTGGCGAGCCGGAGTAGATCGCGCTGACATCCCGCAGGGGCTAAACAGGCTGCGGGAAAAGGATTGATTCAGGGAAAGGTCTGAAAAAACCGTCCCTCAGGGGCTAAAGCCCAGTTCATTCTATTGATCTTATCGGCACNNAGTCGTGCCCTTTCAAAGCGAACAAGTTCCGTGCTTTGACGTCGAGTTTTTCCGCAGCCCGTATAACCTGGATCGTTTTATAGGGCTATCGGCACCCTTTGGGTCCGCTCAGGGCAGGCTTATAAGTCGTGCCCTGTTACAAAGCCCTCGGCAAAGGACTTCAATTCGCCCGCGCCAAACTATATCTCAACCAATGAAAGGGAAATCAAAGAAAATCATGGCCACAACTTATTACGATCACGACGCCGACCTCTCCCTCATTCAAGCCAAAAAGGTAGCCATCATCGGATACGGTTCCCAGGGCCATGCGCATGCGCTCAACCTGAAGGATTCCGGAGTCCATGTAAAAGTCGGGCTTTCGCCCACATCCAAGTCCATCGCCAAGGCACAGAAGGCCGGCCTCGAAGTGGCGACCGTGGCAGAAGCGACGAAATGGGCCGACGTGGTGATGGTGCTGGTGCCGGACCAGACCGCGGCCAAGCTTTATGCCGAAGAGATCGGGCCCAACTTGAGCGCCGGCAAAATGCTCCTGTTCGCGCACGGCTTCAACATCCACTACAAGACCATCATCCCGGCGGCGGGCATCGACGTGGGCATGGCCGCTCCGAAGGCTCCCGGCCATCGCGTGCGGGAAGTGTTTACCGAAGGCGGCGGCGTTCCCTGCCTCATCGCCGTCCACCAGGACGCCACGGGCAAGGCCCACGCCCTCATCCTGAGTTACCTCAAGGGCATTGGCGGCACGCGCGCAGGGGTGCTGGAGACGACGTTCAAAGAAGAGACCGAGACGGATCTTTTCGGCGAGCAGACCGTCCTTTGCGGCGGAGTGAGCGCGCTGATCAAGGCGGGATTTGAAACTCTGGTCGAGGCAGGATATCAACCCGAGAGCGCGTACTTCGAATGCCTGCATGAACTGAAATTGATCGTGGACCTGATCTACCGCGGCGGCCTGGCTTATATGCGCTACTCGATCTCCGACACGGCAGAGTGGGGCGATTACGTCAGCGGTCCCCGCGTGATCAATGCCGAAAGCCGCAAGGCCATGAAGCAAATCTTGACCGAAATCCAGGACGGCTCTTTTGCCAAGCGCTTCCTCGCGGACCAGAATTCCGGGCGCAAGGAGTTCATGGCTTTCCGTGAAGCCGAAGCCAAGCATCCGGTTGAGGTTGTGGGCAAAACGCTCCGCGCAGCCATGCCTTTCCTCGATCCCGTCACGGTGGAAGAGGTTGCGAAGAACCGGTAAGTTCCAAAGCACGCAGCGCCGGATAGCGCCGAGGCTGTCCGGCGCTTTTCTCTGCCACGCTGGAGAGGTGAGATTCCCAAACGCAGGTCCTTCGACTCGCTGCGCTCGCTCAGGATGACGGTCATTTTTGTTCATTGGGCCGTACTCGCTGCCGCAAGCTTTTCAGTGGGCTACGGGCAGGTTTTCTTCCTTTGCAGCCAGCGGGAGCGCGACGGAAATATACACTCCGCCCTCATCACGGTTCAACGCGCTGACTCTTCCACCATGCGCACGCACAACGGCATCGATAAAAGCCAGACCCAAACCGTGGCCATTCGAACCGCTTCCTTTCACCCGGCCCTCGAACAAATGACGCCGGACCTCCGGAGCAAATCCGGGCCCATTGTCTTCAAAGACGAGCAACGCAGTATCATCGTCGACCCGGAGTTGGATTGTAACCGTGCATCCGGCCGGCAGATGCTTGAGCTCGTTGTCAAAAAGGTTGGCGATCATGCGATGGATCAGGCCGGCGTCTGCTTCGATTTTCAGAGGGCCGGCACTGCGAAGACGAAGTTGAGTTCCCTTCTCGGACATTGATGGCTCATAGAGATCGATCATGACGCGGAGCAATTCATCCAGGTCCAACTCAGTTCGAGAGAGGCGCAGCGCATCCGCCTTGGCTTCGGCGACGTCGAGCGATTTGTTGAGGAAATCTGTAAGCCTGTCCAATTCTTCGATCGCGGAAACGATCGGTTCATTTTGCTCAATCTGCGTCGCCGCCGACAGGGACATTTCAAGTTTCCCGCGGATTGCGGTCAAGGGGCTTCGCAAGTCATGAGCGAGTGAATCGGTAATTGTATGCAACTGGTGCATCGAACTTTCGATGCGGTCCAACATGCCATTGAGCGTCAATGCCAGTTGCGCTACTTCGTCATTTCGCTCGGTGGTCGGCACCCTCGTGTTCAGGTCGGAATGGCCGATACGCGAAGCTGCCTCGGAGATCCGCCGCACGTGGGTCAACATGCGCCGCGTGGTGAAAAACACAATCCCAAACCCGAAAAGAACCAGCAGTAACCACCAGCCGACAAAGCGATTACGAAGATACCGAAGCACCCGCAACTCGTCGCGCTCGGAAAGTCCAAGATAGATATGGCTGCCATCATCCATGCGGATTGACGCAACGCGGAAAGGTATGGTGAACCCGTTCACATTCAAGTCTCTTGGGCGATCGGGAAGAATCTCATTGGCCTTGATTGCCTTCAGATTGGCGACGCCGTCCCCTGCTCCAACCCAAAGTTTGAGAGATCCATCTCGCCCAGCCTGAAGGAAGAATACTGAGTCGTTCGAACTTGATTCCGAGCGAAGGCGATTCGGCACTTCCTTGGCCGCCAGTTCCGCGACTTCTCCGACCACCGCACCGTACAGAGCGTCTTTGGGAGTGTGCCCGGCAACATCTCCCAACACCTCAACCTCGCCCGAGAGCCAAGCGTCAGTGCGGCGTTGGATGTCTGCGGCAACAAAGCGGTGAAGAAACAAAAAGACGAGCATGGTTCCACAGGCAAAGGCCAACGTTGCCCAAAGTGAGATGCGCCATGCAGCGCTTCGCATGACCGGCTTACCTGTCTTTGAGGACATATCCCACCCCACGCAAGGTTCGAATAAGCGGTTGCTGGCCCTTGCCATCGACTTTTCCGCGCAAGCGGTAGATATGGACATCGACAACATTTGTATCGGGCTGGATGCGCATACCCCAGACCATGTCAAGAATCATGGAGCGGGTAACAACACGGCCTGCGTTGCGGCAAAGATACTCCAGAAGTACAAATTCCTGCGGAGTAAGCTGCAGGACCTGCCCGGACCGGGATGCCTCGCGCCGCAGCAGATCCAATTCCAGATCAAGCACCCGCAACCGCGTCGACTCATTTCCGGAAGGACGGTTTCGCTTTAAGAGGTTGCGAAGCCTGGCTAACAATTCCGCCAACGCAAATGGCTTGGTCAGGTAATCGTCTCCGCCTTGCTCCAAGCCTCTTACCCGGTCGTCGACAGATCGGCGCGCAGACAGGATCAAAACCGGGGCACTGACTCCCATTTGACGCAGGCGAAGGATCAAACTGATGCCATCCTTGTCGGGCAGGCCAAGATCGACGATGAGGATATCGAAGGTTCCTTCAGTGGCGAGATTTTCGGCGGTCTTGGCGTCCGCCGCAGCTCCAACCTGATACCCGGCTTCTTCGAGAGAAGTCTGCAGGAATCGCCGGATGTCGGGTTCATCTTCAACTAACAAGAGCCGCATGAACAGATATTAGAGCATTTAAGGGCGGGTTATCGCTTCAGAAACCGCGCGGAAACCCGGCCAGGCCGGAAAAATGGAAACATGAACACATCGTCACGGGAGTGTGGGGTTTGTGTCATCTTCGGACAATAGGATCCGTAACAGGCCGGAGCCTGCTTCGACGAACGAAAAGGGCGGCAAATAGACGGACGATTTTGGGATGAGATCCAGGTTTGTTTTCCGTGCTGCCTACAGTGTTTCCAGGGATGCCAAGTCTTTCGGTTCTATCAATGCCATCGCGCGCCGGGACTCGCGAGGGGACTTGAGGAAATCGGATTCGATGTTGAATAGTTCCTGGGAAACTCGAAGTGGCGAGAACAATGAACAAATTGTCATTGAACCCGGGGCGCTCCGGTGCTCTCCAAAGGCAGTTTGTGTTCGTCTCACCCAAGAGGCTGAAAATCGTCGAGTCGCAGCGGAAGACCACAGGGTTGAATTCCCACGCAAGCGGAATTCTTCGAGATTGGATATGCTGAAGACGACGACGGACTCCGGAGCGCCATTGGGACCAAGTATGGAAGTATTGGACACAAAGTCTTTCGCTGATGCTTTTGGCTCAAGCCTGCCGCTCCCAGCGACACTCGATCCGCATTTCGAAGAGGCGCTTCGTCATGTTCTCGATAACCACGGGAGTCTCGTGCGTCCCCGGATGGTCTATCAGGTGGCAATTGCTTACGCCCTGGCTAGTGAACACGCCAAGGACCTGGCCATCGCGCTCGAGTATTTCCACACGGCTTCGCTGCTCTTCGATGACCTGCCGTGCATGGACAATGCATCGGAGCGGCGAGGGGTTCCCTGCGCGCATCTCGTATTCGGTGAAGCGGGGGCGATCCTGGCTGCGCTTGCCTTGATCAATCGCGCCTATGCGCTGAGTTGGAGCGCAGCTTCAGGGGCTCCGCGGTTGAACCAGCAGAGGGCGCTCAAATATATTGAAGAATGCCTGGGCCTGGATGGGTTGCTGAACGGCCAGAGCCTGGATCTGCACTACTCCACCCTGCCTCACAACCGGGAGACTACCGAACGCATTGCGCGCGGTAAGACAGTATCACTGATCCGGCTCACGCTGGTTCTGCCGGCAATGCTGGGCGGCGCGCCGCCTCGTGAAATTCAATTGCTGGAACGTGTAGCAAAGTATTGGGGCCTGAGCTACCAAATTGTCGACGACCTGAAAGATATGCTGCAGAGCGATATTGACGCCGGAAAAACCGTTGCCCGCGACGCCTTGCTCGACAGGCCAAACATCGCCGCGGCCGTTGGAGTTTACAGGGCCGTGGAACGTCTCACCCGCTTTATTCATATAGGCGACAGGACCCTTCGCCGCCTGATTAAATCGAGACCGGCCTTGTCGTTTCTGGGCAGACTGCGAAGAGATTTGGAAGAAGAGCTCGTGCGGGTTACAACGAATGCTTGCGAAACGGTTACGGGAGAGCGTACGTGATCTTTCTGAAGCTGATTGTGACGAATCTACGCCGTCACCGCATCCGATCATTCATCAGTATCGCCGGAATTGCTTTCAGTGTCGCAGCCATGCTTACGGTGGTTACCATTCTGCAAGGCGCCATCGGCATGTTTTCCGGAATTCTCTCCAGTGACAGCGAGATCATAGTCTTTGAGCGGAATGTGTCAGATCTTTTCTTCAGCAATGTTCCCACGACGGCGGTTGAGGATATAGACGGTTGGCCGATGGTGGCACATGCAGATCCGGTGCTTTTTGGAGTTGTATCGAGCGCCGATCATCCTATCATCACATGCTTTGGATTGAATGCAACGGACGCTCGAATCCGCAAGGCTACCTGGCTTCAAGGCGATCGCACAAAGTTCGCCCAGCATGCGGATGACGTTGTACTGGGAGTGCGGGCAGCGGAGTTTCTTTCCGCCGCGCTAGATAGCCACGTTCAAATCGGTCACGCGGCATTTCATGTGATCGGCATATTGAAAACGGCGAATGGCTTCGAGGACGGCGGCGTGTTTATGCCGCTTGGATCTGCGCAAAGCTTTTTTCACAAAGAAGGATCTTCTTCAGTCATCACGATCAAGCTGCACAACAAAGAGGACGCTGCTATTTTCAAAAACAGCGTGAAGGCAAAGTACCCAGACCTTATCGCCTTGGAAGATGCAGAATTTACTCGCTCCTATTCTCAATTCAAGATACTGAAGGCGACGGCGTGGGCCGTGGGGGGATGCGGCCTGCTGCTGGGTGGGCTGGGTGTTGCAAATACAATGATCATGTCGGTTTTTACACGGATTCGCGAGATCGCAATTTTACGCGTGAACGGATTTTCAAATTTGCAGATTGCCGGGATGATCTTTGGCGAATCGGCACTGGTGTCGGTTTTCGGGGCGTTGGCGGGAGTGTCGATCGGAACTTGCTTTCTCTATGGTCTCAAATTGATTCCCGCGCTGCATGGTTATATCGACGTGGCAATCGAGCCTGGGCTCATGCTCATCGTGATTCTTCTGGCGTTGCTTACCGGAGTCGCAGGGGCACTTTACCCAGCCATCTATGCCATGCGGATTCGTGCGGTGGAGGCGCTACGCTTCGAATGAACAACACGGTATCGGCAAAGAACGTTGGCACTGTCGTTCTTCGCGCGGAAGATGTGTGGAAGAGCTTTGACGAAGGGACAATCACGGTTCTGAAGGGCGTTGATTTTGAAGTTAACGAGGGCCAGACCATTGCGCTTTGCGGGCCTTCCGGTTGCGGCAAGAGTACGCTTCTTCATTTGTTTGGGGGCCTGGATGAGCCCGACCGTGGAACCGTTTCGGTTAATGGTATCGAGGTGAATCGACACCGAAATCTGTTACGGCTTTTGCGGCACGAAATCGGTTTTGTGTTTCAGCTACATAACTTGATTCCAGATCTCACGCTCGAAGAAAACTGCCTGATTCCCACGGTTGCAGCGGGAATCGATCACCGGACCGCGCAGTCGCGACTGCGGCAACTTACGGATCGCACCGGCCTGAGCCATCGCCTCAACCAACGGATCCAGAAACTGTCGGGTGGCGAACGGCAACGCACCGCGCTCTGCCGGGCACTGATGAACAAGCCTAAGATACTGCTGGCGGACGAGCCGACCGGATCACTGGATGAGCAAACGAGCTCCACGGTTTTTGAATTGTTGCTCGATATCGTGGCCACGGAGGGTGTGACCATGGTGATGGCGACGCACGATCGTGAGTTGGCGGTGCGCTGTGACCGCTTGGTGGAGATGCACGATGGGAGAATCCATGAGCCCGCAGCCGACTGATGCGGTTCCGCGTCCACTCCAGAACCCTGCGTGTGTCGCCAACGCCGCATGGCACAGCCTGTTGTGGCTGGTTCTTGCAAATTCCATCGGGGTGCTTATAGCGATTCTTCTGCTTTTTCCTGCCCTGAATCGAGGGTTAGGCGAATGGACTTACGGGCGCTGGATTATCACCCACATGAATCTGGAACTCTACGGGTGGTCAAGTCTGCCGATGGCCGGCTTTCTCTTCGTGGTATATGGCGCAGATCGCGGACTGGCTGCTCGATGGTGCAGGCCGGTTCTCTGGGTGTGGTCTGCCGCGCTCGGTGTCGGCACACTCTCCTGGCTCTCGGGTAACTCGAGCGGTAAGTTGTTTCTCGATTGGACCGGGTATGCACGCGTTTGCTTTCCGCTCGCGATGCTGGTGTTGTGGGTTCTTCTAACTGCCTCATTCGCCAAACAATGGAACGATCCAGTTAATAACTCTCTTCTTGTACGAGGCGGAAAGGTCATCGGACTTGCGTTGCTTATGTTTGTGCCCGCCGCCATCTTTATCGCGTCCAGCCCGAACCTGTATCCTCCGGTAAATCCCGACACGGGCGGCCCTACGGGCGCAAGCCAGCTTGAATCGACTCTTGCCATCGTTGCGATACTGCTGATGCTTCCCTTCGGACTTACAACTCGCAAAATGGGGCAAGCACGCAAAGTTACGGCGACATGGGTCATTTTTGCAGCAGAGTGCCTGCTCTGCATCGCACTGGGAAGAAGCGACGTTAGTCATCACCGGCCCGCCCAATACTTGAGCCTGGCGAGCCTTCTCGTCTGGATGCCACTTACACCTTATTACTATGCGGCGTTTCAATGGCGGCCCGATACTCGGCGCTGGCGTTATGCGTTCTTATGCTGGTGGTCGGCGCTGCTTCTGACAGGTTGGATCTTTTTTCTTCCGGGAGTGCTCGACCATTTCAAATTTACCGACGGCCTTGTTGGCCATTCGCTGCTGGCGATGGCCGGCTTTCTATCGGCCCTGCTGATCTTTGTAATGGTTCAACTTCTCGGCGAGGGTTCATGGATCTTCAACCGCACATGGTCCTTCTATCTGTGGAACGCAAGCGTGGTTGCTTACGTTATGCTCATGTCGATCGCGGGTTGGCGCGAGGGCTTTGACCCTACTTTTTCGATAGCGCCCGGGATGGCACGAAGTGTTATTTACGTCCTGCGCCTCCTGGTTGGAGTGTTTATGCTTGCCGCTTCACTGGAGTGGTTCATCGCTTCACGAGAGTTGCTCCGCGAATCAAGCCCTGTTCCCGAATCGCTGCCCCTTGAATTGGAGAAGACAGCATGAAGCATCCGTTCCTCCTCACTTATCAGTTGCTTATTGGTATCTCAGATACATTGACTGGGGCGCTGTTGATCGTTGCGCCGGAATTGACGCTCCACTTGATGCGCTTGCACGCACCTGCCGAGTCCCTTCCATTCGTGTCTTTTATCGGGGCCTTTGTTTTCGCTGTCGGCTTGTCCTGCCTGTATGGCGCCTATGTCACGTCGCTCAGACCTTGCGCATCGAAGGTTGAAGTGGTTTGGCTTGTCACGGCGTTGGTCCGCAGCAGCGTAGCTATCTTTGTGCTCGTGAGCGTGATGACCGGCGTGCTCGAAGCGGGGTGGCTTACGGTGGCGGTCAGCGACGGCGCTTGCGTGGTGATTCAGGCGACGGGGCTGCGCAGAGGCTGGCTGCGGAATGTTTGATAGGTACAGGTCTGGATGGCAAGGCGTCTGCCTTGTCGCGATTACGTATGTCTATTTCCTTATTTTTGCGCAATTTGCATTTCTAAGCCGGATAGCCTCCCTCGGGATCGCCGGATCGCATTTGAAGGCAGTAATGGCGGCGATGGCCATTGGTGGAATCCTATTCAGCCTATTAACCCCGCGGCTGAAGTTACTTCCATCGCCTGACTTCCGGATTCGGATTGGATTTGGAACATGCGCCACTGCGGCGTTTCTTACACTTCTCCCGCTTGGCATTATTGCCTGCATGGCTGTCTCGCTGTTGACGGGCGCTGGCCTCGGCTTGCTGACCGTTACGCTGGTTACGCACCTGCGTCAATGGGCAGGTGATCGGCATCCGCTCTTGAATGTCGGGGTTGGGACGGGAATCGGTTACTTTGTATGTAACTTTCCCCCTCTTTTCACGGCTTCACCGGAGGTGCAATCGTTTACGGCTGGTCTGCTTTGTGTTGCGGGAATTGGTGTTACATTAAGCCGCTTAACTACGCGCTCAGAGCAACGGACCGCGGAAGAAGGCTTGGATCAAGACGGGAGGGCCGAAAAACTTCCCTCAGGGGCTAAAGCCCAAGTTAATTTAAAGCCGTCTATGTACGGGCTGAAGCCCGTACCCTTCACGGCCGCGACTTATCCGCAGCGCACATTCCCATTTATTCGCGTGTTGGTGAGCTTTACCGCGCTGGTTTGGCTGGACTCCGCTGCCTTTTTCATCATTCAGAACACTCCAGAGTTGAAGGCTGGAACGTGGGAAGGCCCAATCCACCTGTGGGTGAATGGCTTACTTCATCTTGTGGCAGCGCTGGCCAGCGTGTGGTTCCTATCGCGCAGGGGCCTCTCGACTGTACTTTGCGCGGCCTTTGTCGCACTGGGCGCTGCCTGCCTGTTGTTGCTTGATCCGTCGCGCGCTTCGGCGGCTTCTGTCTTTTATCCGGTTGGCGTTTCGCTTTATTCGGTTGCGTTGGTTGCCTATCCCTCGCTGATTGCTCCGGCATCTTCGGTGGCAGAGCGGGGCCGACAGGCAGGTTGGATCTACGCCATCGCGGGATGGTGCGGGTCCGCAATGGGAATCGGGATGGGACAGAATCTCGGTTATGTGCCGCCGGTTTTTGTGATCGGCGCTGGAGTTGCGGTCCTTTTGCCGTGGGTGTTTGTCTTGTTTCGACAGCGAAGGCGGGAAGCGTTGCTGGTTGCGGGAACTCTCATAGGGGCTTTCATTCTTGAGAGGGTTCTCGTTGTCGGACCCGGCTCGACGCAAGTAAGTCAGATCGCGCGCGGCCGACAAGTTTATATCTCCGAAGGTTGCATCAACTGCCATTCGCAATATGTTCGTCCTAACTCCCCGGATGTCTTGTTATGGGGGCCAGTGAAAAGCATGGCGGAGGTACGCCTTGAGCGGCCGCCACTGATTGGGAATCGGCGCCAGGGGCCGGACCTCTCCGAGGTGGGGGGACGCCGTTCGGCGCTGTGGCTCAAAGCTCACTTCTATGACCCGCCTGAAGTCAGCGGGGCTTCCATCATGCCTTCCTACGCGTTCCTCTTTCGCGACAGAAGGGGAGACGACCTTGTGGCTTACCTTGAAAGCCTGCATGGACCCGGCACAGAAGAGCACCAGGTTGCGGAACGGCTTTGGCATCCCGCTTTCAGTGCGATGGCAAAGGCTGACGTCAGCGAAGGTGAGCACCTCTTTCGCTTGTACTGCGCCACTTGCCACAGCGCAGACGGGCGCACCAGGCAAGTGTGGAAGCCAGGATTCAAGCGGCTTCCGCCGGATCTTGCGCTCGGCCCGTTCTTTTATCTTCCGCCCTCAGGTCCGGTGGCGCAGCGAATGGATCACCTGGCTGAGATCACCAAATTCGGCATACCCGGCACCGATATGCCCGGGCATGAATACCTGTCCGACAAAGACATCGCTTCAATGAGCCTTTGGCTCTCGCAACTGGCCACGCAACCAGATCGAAAGCAATAACGTCTTTCCTATTGGAGAAGAAAAAATGAAGATGATCGCCCATTCCCACTTCCTCGCCATCACGCTACTCTTCGCGCCGGCTGCTTTTGCGCAGCATCAGATCTTCACCGTGAATCCGGATGCATCTCAAGTTTCGTTCGCTCTCGCCGGCTCGGGGCACCACGTGAATGGCACTTTCCATGTGCAAAGCGGGTCAGTCGACTTTGATCGCAGTGGGCCGAAGATCTCCGGCTCCGTTGTTGTCGCGTCCGGCAGCGGCAACAGCGGCGACAACGGCCGCGATAGAAAGATGAATTCGGATGTTTTGGATGCGGCGCATTTTGCAGAAGTAACTTTCGCGCCGCAGAGTTATCAAGGAACCATTGCTCCCTCGGGAGACTCCACCATTCAGGTCACAGGGACGTTTACCTTACACGGTGCGTCTCATGATTTGACGGTCCCCATGCAGATTCATATCGACGGCAATAACTGCACGGCCAAGACGCACTTCACGGTTCCCTATGTGAAGTGGGGACTAAAGGACCCGAGTATCTTCATTCTCAAAGTGGCGAAGGATGTCGAGATCGACCTTTCGCTCGTGGGACAGCTCTCGTCGAACTGAGAAATCAAGACGGTATAAGGAATGCAGCGTCGTGCGTTTGGCGGGGTACTCGCCGGAGCAGGATGGCATCTGCGCGGCTGTGCGCGTATTCTGAAGGGTAGCAACCCGACTCTCATTCGAAATCAGGAGAAGGAATAACCATGGCAGAGATAGCTGTTGAGGCCACCGAAGTACCTGCGCAATTGCCCCATGTGCGCGTAGCCGTTCTGGGCGCTGGCAAGATGGGCGGCATCCTGCTGCAGGCCTTTCTGAAGCAGAATCTATTCAATCCCGACCAGATTCACGCCACCGTGGGACACGCCGAGAGGGCGCTGGCCTTGAGCACGCAGTGGGGCGTGGACGTGAGCACAGACAACCTGGAGGCGGCCAAACAGTCCGACTTGATTCTGCTTGGAGTGAAGCCTTTCCAGGTGCCGGCGCTGATGGAGGAGATTCGACCGGCGCTGACCAAGGACAAGACGCTGATTTCGTTCGCGGCTTCGGTAAAGACGCGCTCGATTGAGGATACAGCCGGCATTGAGATCGGCGTGATTCGCGCGATGCCCAACACGCCCTCGGCCCTGGGGGCGGGTGCTGCCGGATTGTGCCGCGGGCGCTTTGTGACTGCCGCACAGATGGAACTGGCGCAGCGCATCTTTGAAACCGTGGGGCGCACGGTTGTCGTGGACGAAAAACACATGGATGCTGTAACGGGGCTCTCGGCTTCCGGCCCGGCTTATATCTACATCATCATCGAAGCCCTGGCGGAAGCGGGCGTGAAGGTTGGACTGCCGCGCGAAATCGCGACCCAGTTGGCCGCACAGACCACATTTGGCGCAGCCAAGATGGTTCTCGAAACCGGCTATCATCCGGCTTTGTTGAAGGACGCAGTGACGACGCCGGCCGGGTGCACTATCGACGGCATTCTGGAATTGGAGGAGGGTGGTCTGCGGGTGACACTGATCAAAGCTGTAATGAGGGCCACGCAGAGAGCCAAGGAACTTGCGGCGGGCTAGAGAGCCTGGGAGAATAGAAGGAGAAGCGACCCTGACTTGAGCTTCGTCCATTTGATCTCTTATCTGGTATACTATTTACATAAAGGTACGGTTGTATCAGATAAGCCCTTGGGCGCGTTTTTACAGAGCACACCGTTCCACATTTCACAAAACGATCCTTGCTTTACAAAAGGCCCCTACAATCGTAGGGGCCAACTTTATAATGACCATATGGACCCCGCACGCTACGAATCACTGTTCACTAGAGGCAAAGAGCAGGATCGCACGACAGCCTTTGGACACTTTCACCCAAATAAAGACTCTCTTACCGGCGAGTATGATTTCGATGCTCCATTTATAACAATTGCAGAGAAAACGCATGAAGGCAAAGATGCGTGGTACTTTACTCAACCAAAGTTCGAGAATAGATATCGTAACAAGCCGCCGAAGCTCCGCAATTATCTTCAATATACGTTTTCTCGACTGAAGGAACTAGAACTTAATGAACCCGGGAATTTCTTCATTGAAAGTGCTGACAAAAATTGGATTTGTTTTAATTCTGGATTGCAAGACAAGCATTCGGCGGATCTTTTTTGCGTCTTTGAACGATATACCGGCATTAGCGAAACTCCCGTGTCCGACTGGGTTTACAAGGGGACCGAAACAGCCAGATCTCCGGTTTTCCGCCTGCATTTCGGGATGAAGCTTCCAAAACTCGCAATTTATTCAAGCGATAGTCGAGACTATGTCTTCAATACGGATTACACGCTGGACACAGATATCTTTGAACACATGTTTGACAGGGCAAAGGAACGCTCCGGGTTCCCTCCCGAAGCGACCGACGAATCTGTGGGAAACTACCTGCGTGGTGCCATTGAAAATCTAATACCCAAGATTCGGCGGAACTACAAGACCGCGATCCCTGTCTACTACATCGCCGAAGGGCGAATGCAACTACTCCTTCCGTTCCATTCGTCAAACGGAACAGAGATTTCCTGTTTTTTGGTTGAAAGGGACGATACTAATCGGTGTTATTCAATCAAGACGATTTTGGACATGGACCAAGCCTATTTCAATGCGCGGTTGATAACACGGCCCGACAAGGAGTGGCTTAATCCGTAGAATGCCTTAGTTGCCGGAGTGGCCCGCCATCTTGCCCATTCAACGCCCAACCTGGCTGCCCACCTACCTGCCGGAACTCGACGGGCTGCGCGGCCTTGCGATTCTCTGGGTCGTTCTCTACCACTGCCATCCGCGGCTCGAGGGAACGTGGCTTTACTCTGCCAGCATCTGGGGATGGTCGGGAGTGATTCTCTTTTTCATCCTGAGCGGCTTTCTGATCACATCCATACTGCTCACCACCCGCGACAAGCCGAACTACTACCACAACTTCCATGCGCGCCGCGCGCTGAGGATCTGGCCGGTCTACCTGCTGGTGTTGGCGGCGGTCTATCTGAACGCCCCGTGGTTCATCGGCCCCACGGTTTGGGACGCCGTGAAGACCGCACCCTTGCTGGCCTATTTTTTCTTTGTCCAGAATCTGTTTCACCTGAGTCTGCCTCCGGCGATAGGCCCCTCCTGGGCGCTGGCCATCGAGGAACAGTACTACTTCTTTTGGGCACCCCTGGTACGCATCCTTCGCCGCCCCTGGATGCTGGCACTGGTCCTCGCCGCTACGCTGGTTGGATCGCCGCTTATGCGCGACACGCACTTCGCCTGGCTTACGCCAACGCATACCCTCATTCATCTGGACGGAATCGCGTGGGGCAGCCTGCTGGCGCTGGCGCTGCACACGATTCGCCTCAGCCGCCGCGCCTGGCTCGCATTGGGCCTGGGTGGCTTCGTCCTGGGCATCGCCGCCGCGGCTACCATTGCCGGAGGCACAGCGTATCTCGATTCTGCACTCGCCTTGGGCTTTGCCGGCGGCATTCTGGCTCTCATCGCTTCCACTGGCTCTAGAAACCCAGTCAACGCCCTGCTGAGTCGCGGCCCGCTTGCCTTCTACGGACGCATCAGCTATGGCGTCTACATGACACACATCATGGTGTTTGTCTTTTTCGGCTGGTTCGATGCGCGTATGGATCGCTACGGGATGGCCGGCAACCTGACCGTGGTCGCCTTCCGCCTAGCCGCAACCACCGTTCTGGCCACTGCGCTTTGGTACGGCTTCGAATCCCCTATTCTCAAGCTCAAGAGGCATTTTTCCACGCCGAACGCAGTCGATCCGGCAAAGATGACGCCAGAAACACAAGACTCCGCTGCACAGTGACGGCTGCTTGAGCCTCATGTTCCGGTTGCATGCAGAGAGCGTTAGAGAACACCGGCGGACGCGTACACTGCCCTACAATCTCCAGAGCGGTCCAAGTCTCACAAAGTGGACCGCAGTTTCATCTGCCTGTGACTTCAATCACCCAGACGTTTAACCTGCGGCTGCTAGGCTTTTTGAGTCGCATAACTTCCCCATCGCGAGGTACACAATGAGCGTTGAAGCAACGAAAAAAGGTCCACTTAGCCCCGAGCAGTTGGACAAGATGAACGCCTACTGGCGCGCCGCCAACTACCTTTCCGTGGGCCAGATTTACTTAAAGGACAATCCGCTGCTGAAGCGGCCACTTACCCTGGACGACGTGAAGCCACGGCTTTTGGGCCATTGGGGCACCACTCCTGGACTCAACTTTCTGTACGTCCATTGGAATCGGCTGATCCGGGAACGCGACCTGAACATGATGTACGTTATCGGGCCGGGCCACGGTGGGCCTGGACTAGTGGCCAATACATATCTCGAGGGTTCCTATACAGAGATCTACCCGCATATTGAACAGAACGGGGACGGCATCAAGCGGCTGTTCCGTCAGTTCAGTTGGCCTTACGGGATTCCCAGTCACGTGGCGCCTGAGACGCCGGGCTCCATCCACGAAGGCGGCGAGCTGGGCTATTCGCTGGTGCATGCATACGGGGCGGCGTTCGATAATCCCAACCTGATCGTGGCATGTGTTGTGGGCGATGGCGAGGCCGAGACTGGCCCCCTGGCGACAAGCTGGCATTCGAACAAGTTTCTAAATCCTTTGACCGACGGCGCGGTGCTGCCCATTCTGCATTTGAACGGATACAAGATCGCTAACCCCACCGTGCTGGCGCGCATTCCTCATGCGGAACTAGAGCAGTTAATGCGCGGCTACGGCTATGAGCCTTTCACGCTGGAGGGAGACGATCCGGACGTGATGCACCAGCAGGCGGCGGTGGTATTCGACACGATGCTTGACCGCATCGCGGCTATTCAGAAGGCTGCCCGCGAAGGCGGCGAGACTGTGCGTCCGGCGTGGCCCATGCTCATTATGCGGACTCCCAAGGGATGGACAGGACCGAAGTTTGTCGACGGCAAGCCGGTGGAGAATACGTGGCGCGCCCACCAGGTTCCGTTCGCCGAGTTGCGCGAGAAGCCGGACCACTTGCGGCTGCTGGATGAGTGGATGCGCAGCTACAAGCCCGAAGAGCTGTTCGATGAGAAGGGCGCATTCCGCGCGGAGTTGGCCGATATTGCACCCAAGGGCCGACGGCGCATGGGGATGAATGCACACGCGAACGGCGGCTTGCTTTGGCAGCCACTTAAAGTGCCGAGCTTCCGCGATTTTGCGGTCAAGATCGAAGGCCGTGGACAGGCCGATGTCGAATCCACGCGCGTTCTGGGCCAACTGCTGCACGCCGTGATGCAGGCCAACAAGGACACTAAGAACTTCCGCGTCTTCGGCCCCGATGAAACGGCCTCAAACCGCCTCGGCGATGTGATTACCGGAACGGGCAAGACCTGGATGGCCGAGACGCTTCCGGTGGACGAGAACCTCTCTGAAACCGGCCGCGTGATGGAAATCCTCAGCGAGCATATGTGCCAGGGCTGGCTGGAGGGCTATCTGCTGANNGAGGCGTTCATCCACATCATCGACTCGATGGTGAACCAGCATGCGAAGTGGCTGAAGGTTACGCGGGGGATCCCGTGGCGCAAACCGATTGCGTCTTTGAATTACCTATTGAGTTCGCTGGTTTGGCGGCAGGATCACAACGGCTTCTCTCACCAGGATCCGGGGTTCATCGATCATCTGTTGAACAAGAAGGCCGACGTGGTGCGGATTTACCTGCCGCCCGACGCCAACACTTTGCTATCGGTATCCGACCATTGCCTGCGCAGCAGGCACTATATCAATTTGATCATTGCCGGCAAGCAGCCGGCCCCGCAGTGGCTGACAATCGACGAGGCTGTGGCTCATTGCACCACAGGGCTGGGTGTATGGAAGTGGGCCTCGAACGATGAGGGTGCGCCCGATGTGGTGATGGCATGCTGTGGCGATGTGCCGACATTGGAAGTCCTAGCTGCTGTAACCCTGCTGCGGGCCAGGGAGCCTGACCTGCGCATCCGGGTTGTGAACGTCGTGGACCTGATGACCCTGCAGCCCAGTTCCGAGCATCCACACGGGCTGGCGGACGAGGAGTACGACCAACTGTTCCCTCCCGCTACACCGGTCATCTTTGCGTTCCACGGCTATCCGTGGCTGATTCACCGGCTCACTTATCGCCGTCACAATCACGACAACATTCACGTGCGCGGTTACAAAGAGGAGGGCACCACGACCACACCCTTCGACATGTGCGTGCTCAACAATATCGATCGCTATCAACTGACACTGGATGCAATCAAACGCGTGCCGCGCCTGGCGCCGAAGGCCGACGCAGCGCAGCAGTGGTATTCCGAAGCCGTCCAGCGCCACCATTTGTATGTCGCGGAAAACGGCGACGACTTGCCTGAAATCAAAGACTGGCGATGGCCAAACAAGTAGATGAAAATTCGCTAACTCGTTAACTCGCAGACTAGCCTTCCTATCGCATGGTTTGTTTGCCAAGCCGCTGATTCGTTCAGCATGACTCCGAGGGATTTTTCATGTCGTCATTGCCTATTTTGGTTTTGAATAGCGGCTCTTCTTCCATCAAATTTTCAGTCTACGAAGCCGGCGACGGTGAGCGCACCAAGCTCTTTGAAGGTGCGGTTGACGGCATCGGCACCGATCTGGGCAAGCTCTGGATCAAGGACGCAACCGGCAAAAAGCTGGTTGATGAAACCCCGGCAGTGCCTACCCGCGCTGTGGCTTTCAAGATGGTTGCCGACGCCCTTCACTCCGGCGACTTTCCCATCCCTGCTGCCATCGGCCACAGAACTGTCTGCGGCGGCCCGACCATCACGGAAAATCAGCGCATTACTCCAGAACTAATTGACGAGATCGAGAGTTATTCCGCACTGGCGCCGCTGCACACTCCCATCGCCGTCTTCATCATGCGCGAGGCGTTGAAGCTTTTCCCCGGCGTGCCAAATTTCGCGGTCCTCGATACTTACTTCCATCGCACGCTGCCCGAAGTTGCGAAGCAGATGCCGATCCCCGCCGAATACGTGGCCATGGGCGTGCGCCGCTACGGCTATCACGGGATATCTTACGAATCGATCATCCACCAACTCGAGCCCAATGTGCCGGAGAAACTCATCGTCGCTCACCTTGGCAACGGCGCGTCGATTTCGGCCATCCGTAATGGCAAGTGCCTTGACACATCGATGGCGCTGACCCCTACGAGCGGCATTATCAGCGGCTCGCGCACCGGAGACATCGATCCGGGAATCGTGATTTTCATTCTCAAGAAGATTGCCGAGACCACGCCGAATGCCCTGGAAGCCGCGGACAAGCTGGAGACGGTGGTCAGCAAGAAGTCGGGGCTGTTGGGCGTGAGCGAGTTGTCGAACGACATGCGCGACTTGCGCGATGCCATCAATGCCGGCAACGCCAAGGCCCGCCTGGCTGTGGACAAGTTCACATGGACTATCGCGCGATGGATCGGCAGTTATGTGGCCGAGTTGAACGGCCTGGATATGCTGGTTTTCACCGGCGGCATCGGCGAGAACGATATTGCCGCGCGCGCCGAAATCTGCGCCGGGCTTGGCGCGTTGGGCATCGTTGTCGACCCTACGCGCAACAACGTTCGCGGCGAAGCAGTTATCTCTGCCGATAACTCACCCGTCAAGGTGCGCGTGATTCCGCCGGCCGAGGATTTGATTATTGTGAATCACGTTGTGCGGCTGTTGGGGTAGTAAGAGAGAGTTAGCTTCGATTCGAGTTACCCTGGTCCTGTTGCGCATTAAGCGATGTGCCGCGGCAGGGCCATTACTTTCAGTTGTTTTCCCAGTTTCACGAAGTCAGGGTCGGCAGTCACCAGTGTAGCTCCCAGGCGAATTGCCAATTCCGCTGCGAAGCAATCGGCCAAGCTCAGTTTGTAACGAATGCGCAGGATCGATGTATCAATCGCCACTGATTCAGTTACCGCATCTGGCTCAGTGGCACGACGAGCGATTTCGATGAACCGAAGTGTTTGTTCCTGGCCAAAATAACGGGCAAGGACACAGATTACTTCGGCCAAATTCACCACGGAGATAGACAAGTGCGCCCGACCGGCTTTGGCCTGTTTGAACAGATTCTCAACGGTCGCAAATCCAGGTGTCCGTCGAAAGTACCGCACCAGCGCATTTGCATCAAACACATACTCCTTCACAGGGAGCCCTCAATCTCGGCGTCCTCACGTTCACGTTCTTTGCGCTTTTCCTCCATCCACCAAGCCTCGACATCTTCTTCCACGTGGCTCAAAATCCCGCACAATGAGAGCATTGCGTCATATGGGTTAGGAGTGAGTGTAATCTCTCCGTTCCTTTCACTCACTGCAACCCGGGTTCCACCCGTGATCCGTAGTTTTTTTCGAAGCGCGGCTGGAATTACTACTTGCCCCTTCGAGCTGACCGTCGCCATTTGCGCCATAACGTCTTACCTCCAGGTAAGACATAGTATATGCCCGAAACGGTTCGAGGCTCAAACCAGTCTGAAGCAACAGCCAGCCCCTTGTTCTACACTGGTTTGTTCCGTACGGAGGCTTCTTTTATGACTACAACTGCCCTTCCCGTGGATGCACGACTGCTTCCCTCGCCCGCCTTGCGCCGTTTTGCCTGGAGTGTTCTCGCGTATTTCATCGCCGTCATTCTGTGGGGCACCCTGGTGCGCGCCACTGGGTTCGGAGCCGGCTGCGGCAATCATTGGCCGCTGTGCAACGGGACCGTGCTGCAGCACGCGGCGAGCCTGAACACACTGATTGAATTCACGCATCGGATCACGAGCGGCTTGTCGCTCTTCTCTGTTGTGGGCCTGCTGGCCTGGACCTTTGCGGGCACGGTTCGCGGCCACCTAGCGCGCGTCTTCGTCGTGGCCTCCGTTGCGTTCACTCTGATTGAGGCAATCCTCGGCGCGCTGTTGGTCAAATTGGGGTACACCGCCCAGAGTCAGTCGCCAATGCGGCCTGCTTTCCTGGCGCTGCACCTTACCAACACACTACTGCTGCTGGCCGCGCTCACACTCACGGCGCACTTTCTCAGCCGGCAGAAGGGGTATTTGCGTAGCAGCGTCCGCCTGGTGGCTCCTTTTGGCGCGGTTGTGGGTGTAATTGTGGTCTTGATTGTCGGAGTCACAGGGTCGCTGGCGGCGCTGGGCGATACGCTGTTTCCTGCCACTTCGCTCGGCTCCGCGCTGGCGCAGGACTTCTCTGCCACGAGCAGCTGGCTGGTGCGCTGGCGCTGGACGCACCCCGCCATCGCGTTCATGGCCAGTATCTTTCTTATTTGGCTTTTGGTACGCGCGGCGCAGAGAACAACTCACTGGGATAATCGCGGGCTGTCCGCGCTGGTGCTGCTTTTGCTTGCCGGAGTCTATGCTCTGGGGTTGCTGGACGTTATGCTGCTGGCCCCGTTGTGGGTGCAGGTTGCGCACCTGCTCGGCGCAGATACGCTGTGGGCAGCGCTGGTGGTGTTGACAGCAAGACTGACGTTGCAACCGCGCGACGCCAGTTAGGAATCAGAAAGACTCTTCTGTTGAGCTGCGAGTTATCCCAGGTCTCAGAAACGAGACCTGGGGCACCCATGATCATGCTCATTCCGCCAAAATGCTCTGATTTAACCTGGTTGCCAAGTGTCTTCTATTCCCTGCCTTTTCAATGCATCGACAGTGAAGCGGCCGACATATGTTTCGGCTGATCGACGTGAATGAACAACGTGAGGATAGCAGCGAAATAGTAGAGCACACCGTAAACCACTACCACCCCGGCGATTCCCCAGAAGGGAAGAATCAGGGCGGCCAGCAGCGGGCCGCCAAGGTTGGCAAGGCCGCCGCCAAGGTTCTGCACGGAGACTGCCGCTCCCTTGTGCTCGGGTTCCATCATGGGGAAGATAGCGCCCATGGGCACGAAAGAAGTGATGGTGAAGGCGAAGAGCAGTGCGGCCACGGTTGCAGCCAGTGTGTTGTGCGGATAATGGGTCGGTATCCAATAGAACAACAGTGAAGCAGTGCCGCAGCCCACAAAGCCGACCCAGCGCATTTGGCGCATCCACCCGATGCGGTCGCCGATGAGTCCCCAGAGAACGTTGGTGACGGGCTGAACAAGAAAGAAAGTTCCCCAGATGCGCAGCCACTCCGGCACGCTGAAGCCGATGCGCGCCGAGGTGTAATAGAGCGGCATGATCACGGGGAATCCGAAGAGCGACAGATTGCAGATGATGCGGGTGACGAGTGCGAGGGCAATGTTGCGGTTGTGGAAGATGAGCGTGACGCACTTGCCGATCTCTTCGAATTTACTGGTCTCGCCGCGGAGAATGGCGGCGTTGGGAGCGGCTGTAACACCGCCGGTATAGAAGTAGATGAGCAGGCCGCCTGCGACTACCCAGGCCATGGACATCCACAACGTGCCCATGTAGCCGATCCACGGAATGGTAAAGCTGGGGAGGTAAGAGCCGACGATGCCGTAACCGATGGTGAACATGCTCCAGGTCCAGCCGATGGCGGAGGCTAGCTCGTGGGGGCGGCTTTTCTGCACCACCCAGACGAAGAAACCATAGAAGAACATGGGGTAGGCAAAACCGCGGATTCCATAGAAGACAAGCGTCAGTGGCAGGTTGGGATGAGTGAGGCCGAGCCAGAGAAAAAGAACGTGGAACAAAAGCCACCAGGCAACGCCCAGCAGCATGACGCGGCGCGGCGAGAATACGTCGGCCAGCACTCCGGAGAGCCAACTGGAGAGGGCGGCGGTGGCGCCGTAGACGGTGAAAACCAGTGCGGCATCGCCGGCCGTGAAGCCGAGGTTGACAAGGTACTTCGAAAGGAACGCCTGCTCGATGCCGTCGCCTGTCATGCAGAAGACGATGGCGATGTAGCCGCCAAGCAGGGCGAGAGGCATGCCCAGAACAAACCGGTCTTCACTGGGACGTCTTGGCCGCGCAGATTTGCCCGCGGGGACTCCGAGGCCCGGAACACTCACGATAGGGATTCCTCAACGGCGATCTGGAGCTTGATGTCGGCGGGGCGGCTTTCGGCAGCGCGCTCGAAGGCGGCAATGCTCTGCGCAAAGGGAAAGCTTGCAGAGATCAGCGGCTTCAGGTCCACCTTGCCGGAGGCGATTAATGCGACGGCCTGCGGATAGACATTGGCGTAGCGGAAGATGGTCTCGATGCGCGCTTCCTTGGCCTGCGCGGCAACCACGTCGATGGGGACGGGGCCGGTTGGCATTCCCACCAGAACCAGCGTTCCAGCGGGCGCCAACAGATCGAAGATATTTTCGTAGGCGCGCGCGCTGCCGCTGGCCTCGAAGACCACGTCTGCACCCCAGCCCCCGGTCACCTTTTTGATTCGGGCCAGCAGCGATTCGCTGCGGATGTCTACCGGAAGAATGCCGTCGTATTGTCCGGCGATAGCGAGTTTCTCCGCGGATAAGTCGGAGATGAGGACCTGGCCAGCACCGGCAGCCAGAGCGGCCAATGCGACCATGATGCCGATCGGTCCGGCGCCGATGACTACAGCGGTTGCGCCGGGCTTGATTCCGGACTTGGTGGCCGAGTGCAGGCCCACGGCGAAAGGCTCGACCATTGCGCCCTCGGCGAGGGAGACATTGTCGGGGAGCTTGAACGTGAAGGCGGCGGGGTGGACAACCACCGAGGTGAGGCAACCGTGAATAGGCGGCGTGGCCCAGAAACGGACGCAGGGGTCGAGGTTGTAGTGGCCCTCGCGGCTTGAGCGCGAGGCGAGATCCGGAATGCCGGGCTCCATGCAGACGCGGTCTCCGGGCGCAAGATTTTGCACCTGATCGCCAACTGCAACCACGATGCCGGCCGCCTCGTGCCCCAACACCATTGGCTCGTTGACAATGAAGGGGCCGATTTTTCCGTGCTTGTAATAATGCACGTCGCTGCCGCAGATGCCGACCCGCGCAATGCGAATGCGCACATCGCGCGGACCCATGTTGTCGACCAAGTCGATGTCGCGCAAAGATAGATGGAGTCTCTCTTCCAGGACGAGAGCTTTCATGGGGCTCCTCAAGAAAACCAATATTGCTAAATCTTAGCGCACCAGGACGCCGGCCGCCGGGTACGTCGTACCGCTTGCAGTGCCTTCTATCACTGGCAACTCCGGGGTCACAGTTAGATACTCAATCTTTCCATCCTGCATGAGCACGGTATCTTCTGCCTTGCCGCCGCGAATGCTGGGGTTCCATGCGAAGGCCTGGTGGTTGACGACGGTCTCTGTGCCTGTGGGCGTGGCCACCCACTCGCGTTCACCGTATCCAGTGGGGCCACCCTGATGATGGAACTGCTCCTCGCCGGGGAATCCTTCGGCCGCATAGGCTGCCTGGGCCACGGCAAACAACCCGGCCGACGTGGCACCCACACGGGAGGCGTCAAGCAGTGCGGCGTTGACCTGTGCCGCGGACTGGAAGCGCGCTGCGAGGACCTCCGGCAATGGGCCGAAGTGAATGAAACGCGTAATGGACACGACCAGGCCCCATTTGCGCGCGCAAAGGTTGAGCATGCCGTAGAGCTTGAGGCGATTGCCGCGCGGCACGGCGTGTTTGTATTTCAAGATGCGGTCGTCAACGGCATAGAGTGCGACCGAGGGCCTGATGCCGCGCCGCAACAGGCCCGCGGCGGTGATGGCCTCGAGGTCATACTCGCTCAGGCCTGGCTCGACCTGGTGGAGCGCCTCGACGGTGGCAGCCGCCACCTCCGCGCCGAGCCAGCGGTAACGCGCGATCTCAGGCTCGCATAATGCTGCGCGCAAGGGAAAGAGATTGACCGGAGTCAGTCCTGGGCCTGGAGTGTCAGAACCGACGGAGCCGCCGGACAGGCGTAGCGCGGTGCTGACCGTTTCGTCAGCGTACCAGGGAAAGAGCACGGGTTCAAAATCCAGCGCGCCGAATTCCTCGTCGTGAGCCCGCGGCGCCTCATTTTCCGAGGTCAGGTAGTACCGATTGCCTGCGGCGGTAACGAGCACCGAGGCCACGGCTGTCTCAACAGCGTTGCATACGCTCTCCTCCACCGCGCCGCCGGTGAGCCATGCGATATTTTCATGACGCCGGAGCAGAACGCCGGCCAGCTTCTCACGGCGGAGCCACTCGAGCAACTGCTCGTGCTTGGCTTCGAGTTCGGCGTTCCACGCGGCTTCCGTCACCAGCGTGACGCGGTTCACCACGAGATTCTTGGTAATTCGCTTGCTCATGATCTTCCTTCCGAGGAACGGACGCTGGTCAAGGTTCGCGGTTTCCCACCCCTGCGCCAGAAAGAAGGCGCAAGGATGGGGCACCCAGCAGTTGTTGAGTATTCAGTGCCGGTCCACCTAATCTTCAAGCTCGGCATGATGATAGCTCTCCCAGCCGAGGTAACGGGCGGCTTCGTGCACGGCCTTGGAAACATCGCTGAAGTTAGCGGCAACATGGTGCTCGAAGCCTTCGCGGCAGATATACTTCAACAGCTTTTGCAATTTGGGAATCTCGGCCACGCCGGCGCCGCCAAAGGTCTCCAGCGGATCGTCGGTGAATTTTCCCGCGCCGGTATAGCCGCGCATTACGCCGCGCCGATCGTCGGTGGAGTAGCGCGCATAACTCATCGTGCCGGATTTCACCCGGCCCACGCAGGTGCCGAAGGTGTTCTCGATGCCGACCGTGCCGGCGATGATCGCCTGGTAATCCATGGTCGGGGGCTTGGCGAAGAAGTGCTTGGGCAGGTTGGAGCAGTGGAAGCAGACGCACTTGTCGGGATTGCTGCCGTAGTTGTTATTCCAGTCGAGCAGCGCGGAGGGCGACTGGCTGGCCAGGGCCAGCATGTACATGCTCAGTGTGCCGGGCACATCCACTTCGCAGGCCGACGGTATGAGATCGTTGCTCATCATACTCATGATGGTGCAGGGCACGATGCCGAAATACTCCTCGAAGGAAGTCCAGCATTGGACTGCACTGACGGTGACATTGGTCTGCTTCATCCAGCCGTCGATGACCGCACCCAGCTTGGCCATCTTCAACAGCGCAGTATCAGGAATTCCAGAGGTGGTGACGTAGCTCTTGATGGCTGCCAGCTTGGCTTGCGCGGCGTCGTCGGTGTCCTTGAGGCGGTTGATGCGGCCGAAGATTTCCGACAGGTCGATAGGCTCAATCGAGATGCCGGCGGTTTCGAAGATGCGCTCGGAATAGCGGACAGTGTTGAAGGCTGCGGGGCGCGCGCCGATGGAGCCAATGCGCAGGTTCTTCAATCCCTTGACGATGCGGCAGACCGCGGAGAACCACTCGAGGTCGGCCTTGAACTCGGCCGAGCCGAGGCTCTCGGTGTGCAGCGTGGTGAGCGAGTAAGGAATGCCGTACTGCATCATGTTATTGCAGCAGCTCATTTTGCCGCAGAAGCTGTCGCGGCGCATGGCGATGGTCATGTCGTCGGTGCGGTCGGGCGTAGCTTGGACAAGCACGGGGACCTTGAGGCCGGACAACCGGATGGCATCGACGATTCCGCGCTCCTCACCGAAGTTGGGCAGCGTGACGATGATGCCGTCGATTTCTTCCGCGTGCTTTTTGAAGAGCTCGGCGCAAGCCTTGGACTCGGCGTAACTCTCCACCGCGCCATAGTGCGATTCTTCCGGGCTCAACACGATCACCCGCGCTCCAGCCGCCTCCAATACGGAGATGATCTCCTCGCGGCCCGTTTTGGCCAAATGGTGAGGAAAGAATCCGCGGTTGCCTACCACTACGCCGAAAGTCATTGTTCGTTGTGCTGCCATTTGCTCTCTCCTTCATTTCTGCCGCCTCGTAAGGCGTTTCATTCTTCAGTTCGGGTCCGACGATCAACGGCACCTATTTGCCGGCGCGGCCCGGACGAAACTTCACCACGTACAGCAGACCGATAACTGCCAAAATGGCGCCCCACCAGATCGGCGTATGCAGGTAGTTCAACTCAACGGGGGCCAGAGGGCCAATCAACGCTTCGAAAACTCCGTAGCCAAAGATCATCAACCCATAGATGAGTAGCAGTACTCCGATGAAAAACCAGATCGGGATTCCGGAACCATGCATACGTTTCAACCTTTCCTCTCTTGTTACGGGCGGGGCACGCGCCCGGCCCCGGACGAAAACCTCACTGGCTACCAGAACAGAATGTTGAGGGCGGCAAAGATGATCACCACCAGGACTGCCCAGATGTACTCGTTCTTGTAGAAAGGCACGGGATCTTCCTTGGGCAGCTTGGTGGCGCCATACACCAGGCCTTCCAACTCGGCGACCGGCCTGGGCTTGGTGAGCAGACTGATCACCACCACCAGGACGGAGGCGAAGATGAAGGCCCACAGCGCACGGAATACATTTTCGGCCATCGGCTTGGCATCGGGCGAAAGAGCCACGGTAGCCAGCGCGTCGGGCGTGAGCTTGACCCACATGAAGAGGCCGGCGGAGAAGATGATGCCCAGAAGCAGACCCAGGAAACCGGCCAGACGGGTGGCGCGCTTCCAGAACATACCGAAGAGAATCACCGCCAGCAGCGGGGCAATGAAGATGCTGAAGAGCGCCTGCACGTAGTCCATGATGCCGTGGGCGTGCATGACCAGGTAAGCCGCGCCAATAGAGACGGCTACACCGACGACAATGGCCATTCGGCCCACCATGACGTAGTGGCTGTCCGACCCGTTCTTGTTGATGAGCGGCTTGTAAATGTCGTAGGTCCAAACGGTGGAAAAGGCGCTGACGTTACCCGCCATGCCGCTCATGAAGCCGGCAATGAGAGCGGTGATGCCCAGGCCGAGGAGGCCGGGTCCAAGATAGCGGACCATCATGAGGGGCAGGGCCTGGTTGTAGCTGTGCAGCTCGGCGTCATCGCCGCCGGCCATAACCTTCTGCTGCGAGGCAGGGGAGAGGTTGGTCTTGGCCATGGCGGCCGTGCAGCCGCCTTGTTCGGCAACCTGGCCCGAGGAATTGAGGGAGCAGGCTGCAACGACGTCCTCGCCCACCAGTTGCCGGCGGCTGCCGTCGGCGTTCTGCAACAGCACCAGGCCGAGGAGGCCGGGGAGAATTACGATGAAGGGCACGGCCATCTTGAAGAAGGAGCCGATGATGGGAGCCATGCGGGCGGCGCGCAGATTGTGCGCGGCGAGAACACGCTGCACGACCAGGAAGTCGGTGGTCCAGTAACCGAAGCTGATGACGAAGCCGAGGCCGAAGACAATGCCGGTCCAGTGTACGCCCATGGGGTTGGCGGCGAAGTGGCTGGTGTCGCGCCAGAGGTGGAAGTAGCTGTCCGAGCTGACGCCGGTCATGGACTGCATGTTGGTCATGATCTGGCGCTTCAGCCCGCTGACTCCGCCTGCCTGCGCCAGGCCCAGAATCGGCACCAGCAGCGCACCGCCCCAGATGAGGACGAACTGGAGAACCTCATTGAAGATGGCCGAACGGAGGCCGCCCAGGCCGACATAGAGGGCCACGGCAATGGAGGAGACGAAGATGCTGAATGTGATGTCCCAGCCGAGAACGACCTTCATGACCACGGCCATGGCGAACATGTTCACGCCGCTCATGAGGATCATCTCGATGGCGAAGGAGAACGCCGCCACGCTGCGTGCGTGACCGCCGTAGCGCAGGTCCAGGTAGCCGGGGACCGAGTGGGTCTTGCAGACGTAGTAGAACGGCATCATCACCAGGCCGAGAAACAGCATTGCAGGGATGGCGCCCACCCAATACCAGTGGGTTGCCAGGATTCCGTATTGATAAGCCGAGCCGGCCCAGCCCATGAGTTCGAGCGATCCCATGTTGGCCGACACGAAGCTCAAACCGGCGATCCACGCGGTCATTTCGCGTCCGGCCATGAAGAACTCTTCGCTGGTGTTGGACTTGCCCTTGAGGTAGAAGCCGATCCAGACGACCATGCCAAAGTAGATGGCGATGACGGCGATGTCGAGGGGCCTGAGATGCGCCAGCGGTGCAGCGCTGAAGGCCAGGAGCGCGGGAAGAGGAGAAGCGGCGGCGAGTGAGGCTGGGATCAATCCGAACATTGCGTCACCTGAAAATGGGGTGAATTCGTCTTTGGAGTCTATTGACGATTGCCCCTAGTAAATTGGTTTAGTGTCCGATCTGTCAAGCGGAATACGGAGGCTTGAAAAAGCGTCAAAGGGCGCTCCGGGGTGTCCATACAGCAGGAGAGCCAATTACGGTGTTAAAGAAATCGAGAAAGCGTTTACCGGACGAAAGTCTAACACATCGCACATAGAACGCAATACTCCATTTTCACTGGCCGGATATGAACCCACAGTCCTGCATTTTTGCTTGTTTTCTGGGCAACTCAGAGATACCTTTGGGAGAAGGGACCCCTTTCCCGACGTTCACCTCAGTCGCGTCTACACGCAGTTTTCTGTACCTGCCAAACACTGTCCGCCTCACATCTTGACCAGGAGCCTCGCCCATGCGTTCGCCTCTCGATCTCCCAGCCGGTAAAGGCATCTCGCGCCGATCCTTCTTTCGCTTCGCCGCCGGCGCCTCCACGTTAGCCACCTTGCCGATCCTCACGGAAGCGCACCTTGCATGGGCCGGACAAATCGAGTTCGCCGACTCGAACAAGGGGATACATATCGACGCCAACGAAAACCCCCTGGGCCCTTCCGAGGCTGCACGCAAGGCCATTATGGACATTATTCCTTCGGGTGGGCGTTATAAGCTCGACCTGAGCCGGGATGTTGCGGCGACCTTTGCTGGAATCGAGGGGCTCAATCCCGAGTTCGTGATGGCATTTCCAGGCTCAAGCGCACCGCTGCATTTTACGGTTTTCGCGTTTACTGACGCTCACAGGCCGCTGGTGATTGCCGATCCCGGATACGAAGCGCCAATATGGGCAGCGCAGGCAGCAGGCTCCCCGGTGATCAAGGTGCCGCTGGCCGATCCGAGGGGCGCGGCAACGCACGACGTGAAGGCAATGGTTGCCGCTTCGACCAATCCAGGCGTGATCTACATTTGCAATCCGAACAATCCAACGGGCACAACTACCAACCGCGCCGATATCGAGTTTGCGGTGGCCAACGCCCCGAAGGGCACTATCCTGCTGATCGACGAGGCGTATATCCACCTCTCCGACGTAACCCCTTCGCTGGACTTTGTAAAGCAAGGCAAAGACGTGATTGTGCTGCGCACATTTTCGAAGTTGTATGGGATGGCGGGCCTGCGGATGGGCTTCGCCATTGCCCGGCCGGACCTGCTGAAGAAGATGGGTTCGTTCGGCGGCTTCAACGCACCGCCGATTACTGCCTTGGCTGCCGCCAAGGCCAGTTTGCTGGACAAAGACCTGGTTCCAAACCGCAAAAAACACATTGGCGAGATTCGCAATGAGACATTGGCCTGGTTGACAAGCGTGGGCTATGCAACGACGCCTTCGGAAAGCAATTGCTTCATGCTCGACGTCAAGCGCCCCGGCAAGGAAGTGATCGCGGCCATGGCGGCTAAAGAGGTACATATCGGCCGGATTTGGCCAGTTTGGCCGACTCAAGTCCGTATCACTGTCGGGGCGAAGGATGAGATGCTGGCGTTCCGCAAGGCATTCCAGGAGGTCATGTCGGGATCGACTGCGGGGCTGGCAAATCCGACATTGGCTCGATTGGATGAACCGGTTTTTACCCAGCTTTCAAGCCGAGTTGGGGCTTGATTTAGAGCATCCCTCTTGATGGTGTAGAGTGCAATATTCCCTCCGGGGCTAAAGCCCTACGCTTATTTTCCGGATCTCGCGGCACGGCTGAAGCCGTGCCCTTTCAAAACATCGACTTGTTCACAGATTCCGTAGATTCCCTGATGACTGTCGCTACATGGCGCCGGCTTCGCCAAGGACCAGGATGGCGACTGCCAGTACAGCGAGACCCCAACCCATCCACCACTTCGTATTGGCGGCGGTGGAGCGCCACTCTCCGGTGAAGATTCCGCAGATATTGCTAACCAGAAGGCCAGTGGTAAGAAACAGCGGCCAGCCAAGTGCAGGACCAAGCGACCCGAGCCGCGTAGAGGCCTCGCCGTAGACAAAGATTGCGCCGCCCCAGAAGAGCCCCATCAGAATGGTCGACACGACAAGTCGAGTTAGTCCCGGCAACAGGAACTTCTGCCCGCTGTGGTTGTTCATCAGAAGGTAAACGCAAAAAATGACGTTCACGATTCCGCCGGAACCCAGCAGCAAGAGCCATACAAGGTTAATTCCGTCGGAGGCGGCATGACCCGCACTTAGTCCGGCCGCAATGATCGGCTGAGCGAGGCTGAAGCCGATGTTAAAGACTGCCGAGAGAATACCCGCGCCAATGCAAAGCATCATGCCCACACGCATTGGGCGGCGGCGGCCAACCAATGTGCCTTCCCCTTCATTTTCCACTTTGTCCAGGGCCAGATGATTCTTCTCTCGCAATCGGCCGGCAACTCCGGAGACCACCATTCCTACAATTGCAATTGCGGTACCTGCGAGCAACAACACGCCATGCTTGGTTGTGAGGCTCGTTGGATTGAGAATCAGCATGGGGAGCAGCGAGCCCAGAGATGCGCTGATGGCCAACGCAATGGTGTTGGTAAGGGATATGCCGACAGCGCTGACGGCCTGGCCAAACATGATGGCGCCAAAGCCCCACAGGCTGCCGCAGACCAGGGCTCCAATGACCGCGCTCAAAGGCGATGCCGCGAGAATGGCCATGGGAGCAGACACGGTAAAGTAGACAACTGCGGCGGGCATGATCAGGCAGGCCACAAGGATGTAAGGAAGCCAGACGTTCTCCCATTCCCATCGACCAAGGAAGCGCATCGGCAGCGCGAAAACGCCATTCATAATTCCAGCGACTACAGAGAGAATAGCTCCCACGGTTGCGATTGAAGTTGTCATTGGTCCCCATTTCATATACCTGCCGTTACGCACACAGCGGATGAAATCGCTCGCGACGTAAGAGACCGGGTTTTCATTGGAGAGACAAGTATATGTAGGGGCGCTGAATTGTCAAACCAACAACACGCCGCCGGCGACATATAATTAGCCGGATAGTCAATCGAGCTATGGAAGGTTCTTTACCTCCTATTCAAACACGGGCCGGGCGCATAAACACAATAACCGTTCTTGGGAGATTTGAAATGTTCGCATCGTTTCATCGTGGGATTTTGAGTGCCGTGGGCTTCGCCATTCTGCTGACCGCAGCCAATGTTGCCTTGGGTCAAGATAGGTCGCTTGGTATCTTTACGGGGCAGCAGGATGTTGGAACTGTACTTCATCCCGGCTCCATCCAATACGACAGCGCCAAGCACACTTACACAGTAAGTGGAAGCGGCGAGAATATGTGGTTTGGCATGGACGACTTTCATTTCGTCTGGAAGAAAGTCACGGGCGACACCGCGCTCACCGCGACCATCTCCATTCTCGGCACAACCGGTGACAACCATCGGAAAGCTATCTTGATGTTCCGCAAGACGCTGGATGGAAACTCCGCTTCTGTTGATTTGGCGGTTCATGGAGACGGACTTACTTCGCTGCAGTTCCGCGATGCTGCCGGTGCCGACACGCATGAGGTGCAGGCAAACGCGAAGGCTCCGGGAACCTTGAGAATAGAAAGGCGCGGGGACTATATCTATGCATTTGTTGCGGGGAATGACGGCAAACTGCTGCCTTCGGGCGCAGCCACCAAGCTGCCGTTCGATGGAGAATTCTATGCCGGCATTGGCGTCTGCGCGCACAACAAGGATGTGGTGGAGAAGGCCGTGTTTTCTGACGTCAGCTTGGAACGACTCCCGCCCGCAGGCAAAACAGTCCTCGTCAGCGCGTTGGAGACAATCCCGGTGGCTTCTACGGATCGCCATGTGGAGTATGTTGCAGCCGCGCATTTCGAATCCCCGAACTGGTCGCACGACGGCTCATTTTTTCTCTTCAGCCAGAATGGAATCATCCATCGGCTTCCACTCGGGGGAAGCGAAGCTGAGACGATTGCAACCGGTGCGCAGATCCATTGCAATGATGACCACGGCATTTCGCCGGATGGGCAAATGCTGGCGATGAGCGATTGTTCAGCGGATGACAGGAAATCGCGAGTGTACGTGCTGCCTATTACCGGCGGGACGCCGCGCCTCATCACTCCAAACGCGCCCTCGTACTGGCATGGCTGGTCGCCGGATGGCAAGACCCTGGCCTTTACCGGACTGCGTGGCGACAACTACGACATTTATACGATCCCTGCTGCGGGCGGAGAAGAGACGCGGCTGACGACCGCCGCGGGGCTCGATGATGGGTCAGAGTATTCTCCAGACGGCGCTTACATTTACTTCACCTCGGATCGTAGCGGACAGATGCAAATCTGGCGGATGCACGCGAATGGAAGCGAACAGGAACAAGTCATTGACGATGAGTCCGGCGATTGGTTTCCGCATATCTCGCCGGATGGGCAATGGATGGTTTTCCTGGCTTATGAAAAGGGCGTAACCGGTCACCCGACCGGAAAGGATGTGGAGCTGAGACTGATGTCGATGAAGGACAAGAAAGTGCGATTGATTGCCAAGCTCTTTGGAGGCCTGGGAACCATCGACGTTCCTTCCTGGTCTCCAGATAGCAAGAAGGTTGCGTTCGTGAGTTACGAAGAACTGCCGGAGGATAGCCCAGGCCTGCGATAAATCAACTGTACAGATCAAGGCCGCTAACTCAGGGCTCGCCTTCCGACAAGGCGTGCCTGTTACTTGGCCATCCCAGCCTTTATACTGAGATTTCGGCCGGCGTACGTCAGGGCCGGGAAACGGTGCGTCGAAAGGGAGCGGGCATTGGGTCAGGCGGAGATTGGGATTATCGGCGGGAGCGGGCTTTACTCCATGCCCGGATTTACCAACCAGCGCGAGGAGAGGGTGGAGACGCCGTTTGGCGAGCCATCGGAGGCCTTTGTTTTAGGTGAGTTGGAAGGGCGAAAGGTGGCATTTCTGGCCAGACATGGACGCGGACACCGCATCCTTCCTTCAGAATTGAACTTTCGCGCGAACATTTATGCCTTCAAGAAACTTGGTGTTGAGCGCATCGTGTCGGTCTCGGCGGTTGGGTCGCTGAAGGAAGAGCACAAGCCGACCGATTTCGTGATGCCGGACCAGTTTATCGACCGGACTTTCCATCGCATTTCAACTTTTTTTGGGGACGGGATTGTGGGGCACGTAGCCTTTGGCGATCCGATTTGCGCGACGGTTGCCAACGCAGCGGCTGAGGCCTGCAAGACGCTTGGCGTGGTGGGCAAACTGGGCGGGACCTATGTGTGTATGGAGGGTCCGCAATTTTCTACCAAGGCCGAGTCGCACCTATATCGCAGTTGGGGCGCGGATGTAATTGGCATGACTAATCTACAAGAGGCCAAGCTGGCTCGCGAAGCTGAGATATGTTATGCCACTATTGCGATGGTTACCGACTACGATTGCTGGCGCGAAGGACATGACTCGGTGACTATTGAACAGATTGTGGCGGTGCTGCACCAGAACGCTGAGAATGCGGCGCTGGTGGTGAAGGCGGCGGTGGCGGCGATGCCTATGGAGCGGATGTGCGCGTGTGTGTCGGCGGCGCGTTTTGCAGTGCTGACCCAGCCGGATGCGATTCCGGCGGCTGCTAAGGATAAGCTGAGGCTGCTGTTTGGGAAGTACCTGGGGTGGTAATGATTTAGCGAGTTAGCGCGGCTTCGCCGGTGGCGAGGCGAGCAAATTAGCGGTTTCATACCAAAACAAAAGGGTTTGAATTTAGAAGGGAAGCTCTATGGCAATTACGGTAGTGGGCAGCGTGGCTTTCGATTCAATTGAGACGCCGGCGGGCAAGCGTGAGCGATGCTTGGGCGGGGCGGCTACTTATTTCTCACTGGCCGCGAGTTACTTCACCGATGTGCGCGTGATTGCCGTTGTGGGCGAGGACTTTGGCCGCAGGCAGGAGGCGGTTTTCGAGGCTCGCCACATCGACACGCGGGGCATTGAGCGGGCCACGGGCAAAAGCTTTTTCTGGGAAGGCTCCTATCTCGACAATCTCAACGAGGCCAAGACTCACGCCACGGACCTGAATGTTTTTGCGACCTTTGCGCCGAAGATTCCCGAGGCGTATCGGGACTCGGAGTTTTTGTTTCTGGCGAACATTGACCCTGTGCTGCAGCGGCGCGTGCGTGAGGCGATGCCGCAAGCGCGCCTGGTGGCCGGCGACACCATGAATTACTGGATCAAAGACCATCGCCCGGCGCTGCTCGAGGTGTTGAAGGGCCTGGATATCCTGCTGATCAACGACACCGAGACGCGCATGCTGGCAGGCAATAACAACCTGGTGCAGGCGGCGCGGGCGGTGCTGGCGATGGGGCCGCGCACCCTGGTGGTGAAGCATGGCGAGTATGGAGCGACGGCATTTCTGCGCGGGGCGACGGGCGACGATGTGAAGCTGTTCCGGGCTCCGGCGCTGCCTTTGGAAGAGGTGGTTGACCCGACGGGCGCAGGCGACAGCTTTGCCGGGGGCTTCTTCGGCTACCTGGCTTCGCAGCAGGAGATCACACCGGTTTCGTTCCGGCACGCGATGTTTTACGGTAGCGTGATGGGCTCGTTTGCGGTGGAGCGCTTTGGGACCGAGAGGACGCAAAATCTCAGCCGCAAGGAGATCGACGATCGCTTCAACCTGTTCCGCGAGTTGACCCACCTTGACTGAAAGGCCCGTTGCTCGCGTGGAATGGCCGGCGGTGCTGGCCTGCTGTGCGGCGGCATCGATAGCAGCGGTGGGGTGGAGCTGGCGTAACGGCGCAATGCTCAACTATGGCGATGCCGTAGCCCATTTGCATATTGCGCGGAGAGTCTTCGATTCGCATCGGCCGGGGCTGACGCAACTGGGCTCGGTGTGGCTGCCGCTGCCGCATCTGCTGATGCTTCCTTTTGTGCAGGTCTACGCCTGCTGGGCCAACGGGGTTGCGGGCACGATTCCGTCGGCGATGGCTTACATGGCGGGGTGCGCCGGAATCTACCGCTTGGCCCGGCACTGGCTGGGACCGGCCGAAGGCTCGTTGGCGGCGGCCTTCTTTGCCGCGAATCCGAATTTACTCTATCTGCAAACTACGGCCATGACCGAGCCGCTTTTTGTTTGCGAAATGATCTGGATTGCCGTTTGGCTGGTGGAGTGGCGGACGAGTCTTGAATCGCCAAAGAATCCGCAGCGCGCCCGCCTGCTGCTCTGGTGGATTGCCGCGGCGCTGGTTGCTGCGGTCTTTACTCGATATGACGGCTGGGTGATGGCACTGCTGGCCTGGGGTGCAATTGGCATTGTGCTTGCGCGGCGCGGCAGTTTGGGTGCGCGCGGCTTCTGGTTGGCAAGCGTGCTGGTTGTCGCCGCCCCGATTGCCTGGTTGATTTACAACGCCGCGGCGTTTGGCGATTGGCTCTTTTTCCTGCGCGGGCCTTACTCCGCCAAGGCGATTGAAATTCGTACCTCTGTGCCGGGATTCCCGCCGCATCCAGGCTGGCACAATCCGTGGGTGGCACTGGTTTTTTTTGCCAAGGCAGCGGAGTTGGACGCGGCAGCCAAGGCCTGGGGCAACGTGCTGTTGGTGTTGAGCCTGCTGGGAACAGCATGGGCCTGGGTTGCAGCAAGCCGGCGCGCCCTTGGTTGGGCATTGCTGCTGTGGTTTCCGATGGGCTTTTATGCCTACTCGGTGGCTTATGGGTCGGTGCCGATTTTCCTGCCGGTGTGGTGGCCCCACTCCTGGTACAACACACGCTATGGGATGGAGATGCTGCCTGCCTTTGCGCTGGGGCTGGGTTTTGCGGCGCAGTTCTTTCTGGCGGCCGTGCGCGAATTCAAACCGGTTTGGACGAAGTACGCTTTGGGCCTGCTGTTTGCGCTAGTGGCCATGAATGCGGTGAAGATGGTGCGGGAGCGTCCCCTGGTTTATGTCGAAGGGACAAAAAACATCGAAGCCCGCCGGCAATACGAGAACGAGATACCGCCGGCTCTTCGAGCCCTTTTTAGGACCCGGCCCGGCGGCGAAATTTTGATGATTACTTCGGTCTATCCGGAGATTGTGGCGCTTACCGGGATCCCGCTGCGACAGACGATCAATGAGAGCGACAAGGAGTTCTATCGTGCCGCGCTGGCCGCGCCCGCCACGCACGCCGCGTTGGTGCTGGCATTTGATGGCGACGAGGTAGCGGAGGCGGTCCGGGCGCATTCTGAAGGACTGACGGCGGTTCGCCGCTTCGTGGCTCCGGGCCTGCCACCGGGGACGATTTACATCTCCGATGCGCCGCCCGCGCGATAGGCAACAACAGCGAACCCGCACGGTGATAGCATCGGGCAAGGGACAAAGATGAACACAGCGCTGGCACAATTCGCGGTCCCATTCGACTTCGACCGGTTGCAGCAAATGGTGGTGGTGAATGGAGCGATCGGCCGCCTGCTGATGGCCTGCCTGCTGGGCGCGGCCGTAGGCCTGGAGCGGGAAGTGAACCGCAAGGCCGCGGGCGTGCGCACCAACCTGCTTATCTGCATGGGCGCCGCTTTTTTTACACTGCTCTCGGCGGTGCTTGCCGGCGATGCCAATCCTGACAAGGGGCGCGTGGCCTCGAACATCGTACAGGGCATCGGATTCCTTGGCGCGGGCCTCATCCTGCACAACCGCAGCCGGGTGAGCGGACTGACCAGCGCGGCCAGTGTTTTTGTGGTGGCGTCGATTGGGATGGCGTGCGGCGCGGGGTTGTATGCGGCGGCCGCGGTGGCGACGGCGATTGTGATTGTGGCACTGGAGGCGGTCGGCTTTCTGGAGCGGCGCGCTAACCTGAAGATTTATCCGATGGTTTACGAGACGCGCGGAAGCGACCAAACCCGGATGCTTGAATCAATTCTGGACGCCATGGACCACGCCGGAGAGCGGCTTACCGGGGTGGAGCGCGACACGATCGGCGAACTGCAACGGGTGAGCTTTCCACTCATCGCTACCAAGAAACAACATGACCGACTGAGCAGCCACTTACGAGCCGAACCTGGAATCGACATGGTGAAAACATTCCGCGACCTGGAGGAAGATTGATTCCGTTCACCAAGGCCCACGCCTGCGGCAACGATTTTTTGATTGTGACCGAAGAAGCCGCGGCAGGCTACGACTGGGCAGAGCTGACACGTCGACTGTGCGCGCGCAACACCGGCATCGGCGCCGACGGCGTTGAGTTTTTCGCATGGACCGGGCCAAAGTCAGGCCGGTTGCGCCTGCATAATGCCGACGGCTCGGTCGCGGAAATCAGCGGCAATGGCACGCGCTGCGCGGCGGCGTGGATGGCCCGTCAACTCGACTTGCAGCCGGGCGACGAGTTGCGCATCGATACCGATGCAGGCTTGCGCGTGTGCCATGTGAATGCGATCAACAGTGCCGGCCGATTTTCGGTGGACATAACTACGGGAATGGGCATTCCCTCCTTTGCGCCGCGCAGGGTTACGCTCTCCGATGGAAGTGTGATTGCCGGCGCACAGGTCTCCACCGGCAACCCGCACTTTGTGATTGTTGTCGATAACGCCGAGTTCACAGTTGCCGGCCGGTACTGGAAAACAACCGGCGCAGAAATTTGCACGCACTCCGATTTTCCCGGCCAGAGCAACGTTGAATTCGTTCGCATTGTGAGCGCGCAAGAAATCGAGATTCGCATCTTTGAGCGCGGCGTGGGTCCGACAACTTCTTCGGGCACGGGCAGTACCGCCGCGGCCACGGCTGCGATTGCGCTTGGATTGGTAAAGTCACCGCTCACCGTGGTGGCGCCAGGCGGCGCGCAGACCGTTACATGGGGCGGACCGGGCAAGGAGATCGAACTCACCGGGCCGGCCGCTCTCATTGCTCGTGGCGAGGCTTGGGTCTCGTGACCGCACTGCTCAAGCCAAACATCGTTGCTTCCGATGCCAAAGTGGCTGTTGTCTCTCCCGCTGCCACACCCCAGGCTGAGCGGGTCGAGCGCGGATTGCAGGCCCTGCGTTCCCTCGGTTACACGCCTATCTCTGCCGAGCACATTCTCACTCGCGGCCCGCTTTACTTTGCCGGAACGCCCGAGATGCGGCTGAGCGATCTGCATCATGCATTTGCCGACGATGAGGTGCGGGCCATCTTCGCAACGCGGGGCGGATACGGCACAAATTATCTGCTCGAGGGCCTCGACCTGGACCTGATTGCGGAGAGCGCGAAGCCGCTCATAGGCTATAGCGACCTGACCGCGGTGCAACTGTGGCTGCTGGATCATATACAACTTCCGGCCTTTCACGGCCCGATGCTCTCGGCGGATTTTGCGCGTGAGGACGGCGTACATCTGGCCAGTCTGGATGCAGCGCTTCGCGGACGGACTTACGTAGTGGGCGCCGACGAAGGATTGCGGACCCTGCACCCCGGCCGGGCACGCGGCACGCTCTACGGCGGCTGCCTGAGCATTGTGACAGCGTTGCTGGGAACGGCCTATGAGCCGCAAACAGAAGGCAAGCTGCTCTTCTTCGAGGACACGGGCGTTAAGCCCTACCAAATGGATCGCATGCTGTGGCAACTGGCGCAGGCCGGCAAACTGGACGGCGTGCAGGGAATCATTTTTGGCGAAATGCTCGACTGCGTCTCTCCGGGCGCGCCGCCTGAATTGCTGGAAGAGGTGATTCTGCGCGTTCTCGACGACTTCAAAGGGCCGATTGCGATCGGCTTGCGCAGCGGGCATGTTTCCCGCAGCAATGTGACTCTGACGTTGGGTGTGGAAGCGGAATTGAACGCCACCGAAAATGCAAAGCTGCACCTGCTGGAAGCGGCGGTGAAAGAACAGGGGTTAGGGATTAGGGATTAGGGAACGAGGGACTAGAAGTGGCGAGTCTGAAGTCCATTCGGAAATCGGAGGCCCCCAACCGCAGGTCTTTCGACTCCGTTTGGCGCAAAATCGCGCCAAACTCCGCTCAGGATGACAAGTTCATTTATTAAATGGGAAGACCATGACTGCACAGACTAAACATATTCACCTCAGCGGAATCTGCGGAACAGCGATGGCGTCGCTCGCGGGTCTCTTGCAGTTGCAGGGCCACCGCATCACCGGCTCGGACAAGGCGGCCTATCCGCCGATGAGCGACCTGCTTCGCGGGTTGGGAATTCCGGTGTTTGAACCGTATGCAGAGGCCAATCTCGATCCTGTGCCCGACCTGGTGGTCATCGGCAATGCGCTGTCGCGAGGCAACCCGGAGGTGGAACGCGTGCTGGACGAGCGCATTCCCTTCACTTCCATGGCCGCGCTGCTGCACGAGGAATTTCTCGAGGGGCGCGAGTCCCTGGTTGTGGCCGGGACCCACGGCAAAACGACGACCACCAGCATGCTGGCGTGGATTTACCAGTTCGCCTCTGACGGAAGGCCAGAGCTGGAGCCATCGTTTCTGATCGGCGGCGTGGCGGAGAATTTCGGCACCAGCTTTCAATTGCGGGCCACGCGCACCTTCATCGTGGAGGGCGACGAGTATGACACAGCCTTCTTCGACAAGGGACCGAAGTTTTTGCATTACTTTCCTGACGCGCTAATCCTCACGCATGTCGAGTTTGACCACGCGGACATCTATGCGGACCTTGACGCTGTGAAGACGGCCTTCAAACGGCTGGTGAACCTGGTGCCACGCCGCGGCCTGATTGTGGCCTACGACGGCAATGCCAACGTGACCGAGTGCCTGCAGCCCGCGCTTTGCCGCGTGGAACGTTATGGATTTGGCGGGGAGGCTGACTGGCGTTTGCAAAATCTGCGGCATGAGCACGGTGTTACGCGCTGGGAAGTGTGGCACGGCGGCGAGTTGTGGGCCGAGTTGGAGATGAGCCTCGGCGGCGAACATAACGCGCTGAATGCCACCGCCGCGGCGGCGCTGGCGGACGGGCAAGGGATTGGCAAAGCGGCGATTCAGGCTGCGCTGCGGGGGTTCAAAAGCGTGAAGCGGCGGCTCGAGGTGCGCGCGGAGATTGGGGGCATCACGATCATCGACGATTTTGCGCACCATCCCACTGCCATTCGCGAAACGCTGCGGGCGCTGCGCTCGGTGTATCCCAAGTCGCGGCTTTGGGCGGTGCTGGAGCCGCGGTCGAACACGCTGCGGCGCAAGGTTCTGGAGCCCGAACTGGTGGAGAGTTTGCGGCTTGCCGACCACGTTGTGCTGGCCGACGTTTACCAACAACAGCGGATTCCCGAGATTGAACGGCTGCATCCAGAAGACGTGGTGCGGGCTCTGAATGCCGCCGGCACGCCCGCCGAACTTTGCCACGATGTGGACTCGATCGTCAACGGAATCGCGCCGCGGCTGACGGCGGGCGACGTGGTGGCTATCCTCTCCAATGGCGGCTTTGACGGCATTTATGAAAAACTTCCGGCGCGGCTCAAGGCGCAACAAACCTGACCACGAAAGACAGTTATGCTCTCTTCTCTAATTTTTGTAGCCACGATGGTTGTTCTCGGCATTCCTGCGGCCATATTGTTCATTCCCTGGACGTGGATCACAGGCAACGTGCTGCCGCTTTATAACGCCACGCAGTTCATGGTGCGGACCGGCTATCGTCTGGCGGGGATTCGCGTTGAGGTCACCGGCCGGGAACGCGTCCCGGCAAACACTGCGTGCATCTTCATGGCCAACCATGTTTCGAACCTCGATCCGCCGGCGCTGATACCGCGCATTCCCGGCCGCACCTCGGCATTCATGAAGCGGTCGCTGATGAATCTGCCGGTTCTGGGCACCGCATTCAAGCAAGGCGAGTTTATTGCTGTAGACCGGACGGGCAACAAGGAAAGCGCGGAGCAGAGCATTGCCGAGGCCGAGCGGCTGCTGAATAAGGGGGTTCACATCACGACTTTTGTCGAGGGCACGCGGTCCAGAGACGGACGCCTGCTGCCCTTCAAGAAAGGGCCGTTCTACCTCGCCATGCAAACCGGGGCGCCATGCATTCCGGTCTCGATTCATGGCACGGAAACGATGATGGCCAAGGGCAGCTTGTGCATCAGGCCCGGGACCGCGCACATCGTGTTTCACGAGCCAGTGAACCCGAGCGACTATGCGACGCGCGAGGAGTTGATGCAGGCTGTGCGCACGGCAATTGCTTCAGGGCTGCCGGAGTGGATGCAGGGGTAGGTAGCTACGGTTGCACGATGGCGTTATAGCCGTCGCTTAGCAGCTTCTGGCGCATTATGTATGCATCGTTGTGGTTGGTGAAGGGGCCAATCTGCACGTGAAGCAAACTGTCTGAAGGCTGGCGGCGGACGCTGACCGCGTAGCCGCGTTTGCGCAAGGCGCTCACCAGGACCTCGGCGTCCTCCTGGTGAGAAACCGCGGCAACCTGCACCATGAGCGAAAGCGCCGGGGCCACTGAAGGTTGAACCCTGAACCCTGGTGCTGGTTGGGTTGAGTATGCCTGCGCGGGGAAGGCAGGCTTCACCATCGGTTGGCTGGGATAGTTGCCCGAGGCTGCGACTGGTTCGTGGTCATGTGGATTTGCAGCCGCAGAGGCGGCCGAAGGCGCGGCCGGTTGCAGATTGACCACTGCCCGCTGCGGCTCGGGTGCATTTTGCGCAGATGCCGAGGGCTTGGGCCGCGCGTTGGCAGCCGTCGCGGCCGGTTGAACAGCGGCTTGCTGGCTTGTGGTTGGGGAGTCGTTGGGGCCGTAGCGGCCCACGGCGAATCCAATGGCGAAGAAGAGCCCGCAAAGCAGCACCATTCCGAAAAAAATGGCCAGTAGGGTGGACGAAGTCAGCGTGAGTTCTTTTTCACGACGCTCGCCCCGCTCCGCCTCCTCTTCGTAAAAACTGCGCATACGTCGCCCTCAGTTGTCCGACCTGCTCCTCACAGAAGGCTTTCTGTCCCTCAGGGGCTAAAGCCCCGCCTGCCTCCATGCCACTTATGTCCGGGCTAAAGCCCGTACCCTTCACTGAATAGAGTCTTCCTCAGGTTGCCGGACCCTCTTCAATCCGCGTTTTCAGCCGGGATTTTCTCCGGTGCTTTTCCCAGCGTTCCAATTTTGTTCAGCAGCGTGAGCAACTCCATGGGCAGCGGGAAGACTATCGTGGTGTTCTTTTCGACGCCGATTTCGGTGAGAGTTTGCAGGTAGCGCAACTGCAGCGTCATGGGCTGTGTTGCCATCAGTTGAGCAGCATCCACCAACTTCTGCGCCGCATTGAATTCGCCCTCTGCATGGATGATCTTGGAACGTTTTTCGCGTTCCGCTTCAGCCTGCTTGGCCATGGCGCGCAGCATCTGTTCGGGCAGATCCACCTGCTTCACTTCGACCGAAATAACCTTGACGCCGAACGGCTCAGTGCGCTGGTCGATGATGGTCTGGATGCGCAGATTCAGCTTGTCGCGATGGCTGAGCAACTCGTCCAGTTCCACCTCGCCCAGCACGGAGCGCAGCGTAGTCTGCGCAAACTGGGAGGTCTGGTAGACGTAGTTTTCCACCTTGATGGCGGCGTCGTTGGGGTTGACCACGTAGAGCGTGACCACGGCGTTCACCTTGAGGGTGACGTTGTCGCGGGTAATCACGTCTTGCGAAGGCACCTCCAACACCTGCTGGCGCAAGGAGATGCGCACCATCTGGTCCAGCGGACGGAAGACCAGAATGATGCCGGGGCCCTTGGGCGTGGGCAGTGCGCGGCCGAGGCGAAAGATGACTCCGCGCTCATATTCGCGAAGAATTTTGATGGAGTTGATCAGGTAAAGGACAACGACGGCGATGAGAATCAAAATCGGAATCGGCAGATCGGAACCGGACATGGGTCTTCCCTCACTCAGACCGGATTGTACTCCAGCGGGCGCTCTATTCGCGGGTCTGCAGCGCTTGCGGCGGCGCGGCCGGAACCACGTGGAGCAGCATCTGGTCAACGCCCACGACACGCAGCGGAGCACCGGCGGCAACTGGTTCCGTAGTTATCGCACGCCAGATTTCGCCATCCACCAGGATATGGCCCTCCGGGGTTAATGGCTCCATAGCCTGGGCCCGGCTGCCCACCAGCGCCGAGGCGCCCAAACGCGACTTCATGCAGCGGGCGCGCACCGCGAGCCGGACAAGAAAGACGGTAATGGCACCGAATCCAACGCTGAGCGCGATGGCAACCCACGGATTGATGGCCATTTCCGGTACAGGCGCAGCCACCAGCGTGAGTGTACCGAATGTGAGGCAGACAATACCCGCAATGGCCAGCACGCCGTGACCGCCGAACTTGGCCTCCAACATCAGCAGCACCAATGCAGCCACAAGCAGCAGGACGGCGGTATAGCGGATAGGCAGCAAGTTGAGCGCAAAGACAGCCAGCAGCACCATCAACGTGCCCAGCGCGCCGGGAACGATGGTGCCCGGCGTGTTGAATTCGAGATAGATAAGCAGCGCCCCGCCGACTAACAGCAGGAGGGCAATGTTGGGGTTGATGAGCCATCCCAGCAGATCGTCTCGCAACGATGGTTTCAGCACCTCAATCCGCGCCCCGGCCAGATGAAGCGTCAGCTTGCTGCCGTCCATGCGGGTGATTTCGCGGCCGTCGAGCGCAGCCAAGAGCGCTGAATCGCTGGACGCGGTCAGGTCGATCAAGTGCTGGGTCAGCGCTTCCTCGGCGGTATAGGAATGCGAGGATTTCACAGCGGCTTCGGCTGCCTCGGCGTTGCGGTTGCGCTTGGTCACGTAGGAGCGCAGAAAGGCTTCGGCGTCATTTTCGATTTTCTGGCTCATGGTTTCGTCGGGCTTGCCGCCGAACTCCAGCACCGGGTGCGCAGCGCCGGCATTGGTGCCGGGAGCCATGGCGGCGATGTCCGCCGATTCAAGCAGGAAGAATCCCGCCGAACCTGCTCGCGCTCCGGCAGGGGAGACATAAACGATGACCGGAACCCGGGAACTGAGGATGGCGCCGGCCATGGTGCGCGTCGAGTCCAGCAGGCCGCCGGGCGTATCGAGTTCCACAAGCAGCGCCTGGGCGCCGTCTTTGTTGGCGCGCGCGATGGCCCGGCTCAACTCGCCCTCCGTCACCGGCTGAATGGTGTCGGAAAGGACAAGTTTCTCGACCAGGACTTCAGCGCGGGCATCGGTGGCGGATCCGTAAACCGCGAAGCCGGCTGTAGCGATCAAACCAATAAAAACGGCCAATCTGCGCGCGAAATGAAGCATGGCTTGCTCCTTCAGGACCTGAAATGCAGGCCCCTACTTTTTTTGGTCTTCCCGGGCTTCGATTTGCCGGCGAAGCTCCTGCGCTGCCCGGTTTTCGGGGGCCAGCTTCAAGGCTTCATCGGCTTCCCTGCCGGCGTCGCTGGTGTCGCCCGCGGCAATGTCCAACCGGCCCAGCACCAGGTACGCATCCGCGGAAGGCCCCAGTTCGAGTGCCGCACGGGCTTCTTTGCGCGCGGTCTCGGCGTCGCCGGTGCGTTCCCGCACCTGGGCCAGTCCAGTATGCGCTTCAGCAATCTTCGCATCGGCGGCAACGGAGGACTGATAAAGCCGCTCAGCCTCAAGCAGGAGACCACGGTCAAGATAGCCCTTCGCCTGGCCGGCCAGCTTTTGCGCCCGATCGAGGGGTGGCAGCGCCGCAAGCCCCGCCGCATCCACCTGGTCCAGCATCAGCGCGGCCTGACGAAAGGCCTGGGCATCAAAAGTCCGCACGATGCGCTCCAACGGGTCGGCCTTGGCTTCTGCATCGGTCCCTTCGGTCGGCGCTGCGGCTGGTGCGGTCCAGTTCCTATCCAGCCCCTGAGCCTCTGTGTCGTTGGGCCGTAGCCGTAGGCACTGGGCCAGTACCTTTAGAGCTTCCGGCCCATTCCCCTGGCGATTCAGGCTGACCGCCAGATTGAAGTGGTAGTCCGACTTGTTGGGGTCGGCGGCCACGGCCTGGCGAAAAAGGGCGGTGCCATCCTTACCGCGGCGGCTTACTGCAACTCCCTGGTTGTTCAAGACCTCAGCCAGCGGCAAGATGCGGGCTACGCCGCCGAAGGCCTCCTCCGCCTGGTCGTACCCACCGCTGAAAAGGAGGGCCAAACCACGGTAGAAACCGGCCTGCAGGGCATCAGGATCGTTGCGGCCCACCTTGGCAAACGCCGCTGCGGCCTGCTCATACTGCTGGCCGTTGTAGTCCTCGCGGCCAAGAGCCATCCAGGCCTGGCTGAACCCTGGGCTCAGCGTGACAGCCTGGTTAAGGTGGCGCAGCCTTTCGGCCTGGTCCGGCTCCGTGATGCCGCGGATGTACTGCTCGAAGGCGTCAAGATGCAGCCCCGCGCCGGCGGCCACAAACGTCTCCTGGGCCACGTTGAAGCCGGGATCGAGTTGCCGCGTCAGCTTCCAGGCCAGCGAATCAAAGACTGCGATCAGGTCGCGCATCTCGCCGCGCGCGGTCACGGGCTCGCTCATGCGCAGGCGCGGCACATCCACCAGCCGCGCTTCGGCCACGATGCCTGTACCATCGGTCAGATAGCTGCCCACCACAATCGAGTCGGCGTCCAGCGTCTCCGCCAGCTTGAGCGAACTGGCCCGAGAGGGATGAAAGCCCTGCGGGAGACCAAGGTGGTCCAGCGCGTATTGGCGATCGGCGCGGCTCATGGGCGCGAAGCCCGCGGAGACCAATCGGCTGCCCAATATCTCCGGCGCTGCTTCACGAATCCACTCCAGGCTGGGTTGGCCGGTGCGGTTATCAAACGGAAGCACCAGGAGAATTCGTTCCGGCCTTCCGGCTGGGGAACCGCTCCCCTTTTCAGCCTGGCCATAGGCGCAAATTGACGCCGAGAGGACGAGTGCCAGGCCTAGAATTGCCCGGGCAGAGTTCCGGTTCAAGCGAGATGAATGAAAGTTATGCACAACAGGTGATTATAGGCTGGGGCGGTGGAACAGGGGTCCGATACGAGTCAACCAGCGAAACCCACTCTCCCTTTGTCCGGGCCCTACGCACTGAGCGCCCTGTACGCATCTGCATTCTCATTTCTAAGAAGCAGGACTAAACCCCAAATCCCGATAGCTGCACCGATCGGGAAGCTTACTGACGGAATTGCAAGAATCGATGCAGCTATCGCCATCGTTCGACCCCAACCCTGGAGATTTAGTAGCCCGATTCCAGCGCCCAAACCTAGTAATGCGCCAACCCAACAGGACATGAAATTGACCTTGCCCCCGCAAAACGNNAAGCGGGGCAGGTACACGCTTGAATTCAAGCAAGAGGCGGCGCGGCTTGTTGAGTCGGGCCAGAGCCAGGCGGCGGCAGCACGCAGTCTGGGCGTGGTTGAGCAGACCTTGGGCAACTGGGTCAGGGAGCATCGAGCTGGAACCTTGAAGGGCGCCGGCAGCAAGCCGCAGGTGACTGCTGAGCAGATGGAGAACAGCCGTCTGCGTGCGGATCTGGCGCGTGTGACGATGGAGCGCG
>PLZC01000275.1 GCA_003151985.1 Acidobacteriaceae bacterium | reverse complement strand
GGCTTTAGCCCCTGCGGGATGCCACTTGGAACCAATCCCTCTGAATTCAAGCCTTTTTCCGCAGCCTGTTTAGCCCCCGAGGGAATGTCCCCGAGTGCGATCGAACTTGATCGGAGGCTCCCTGATTAGATAATCTGCCGGGACGTCTCCTCCCCGGCATAACGAGTTAGTTATCGAGTTACTTCCTACCGCAGGCCAACAGTCTGGAACGGCAACCCGGTAACTGGTGACCGTTCCGGCTGAGCGTCGAGATTGGGTGCAATCGATACCCCCGACGAGGCACTCGGAGCAACCGTAACATTCCATCCGTCCAGCATCACCAGGGCATCCTCCCCGTTGAAGACGCTCAAATCCGCCTCAATGGTGAGAGTCCTGCTTTCATTGGGAACCAGCGAAATGTAGTTGTCGCTGTAATAGACAGGCAGCACGCGCTCTCCGGAGTTCTTCCGGCGCAGTTGAACATGAGCCATCACAGCGATGTTCGCGGTTGGATTGTGAAGAGTGACCGTGATCAGGCGCTTGCCGTCGGCGTCCTTGCGTTGGGCCTTCGCTTCCAGGGTTACGGTTGGCAGCTTGTTCATGTCCGTCAAATCGTCAGGATGCTCAGGCAGAGCGCGCCAGTAGAAATTTGTGGAAATGAGTTTTCCTATCGCGTCGTGCAATTCAAGTTTCAGGAAATGGACCGAAGAAAGGGTAGCAGGGAATTGGACGGCGCCGAGATTTGCGGCGGTTGCGGGTGGGGCGGTGACCGGCGTGTCGTGCTGATAGGCGATTGAGCCGTCGAGGTTATAGACGGAGACCTTCGCCACCGCATTCGTAAGCGGCTCAGGAAGGTTGTTGATGACTTGTAACTCGCCGTTCGATTCGTTGAACTGTATGTGCACCATCTCGCCTGCGGCCTTGACGCCAAATAGAGATGAGTTGGGCTCCAGATCGTAGTGGTAGATTTGCCACACAAAGCTGGGCTGAGCCGGGTCGCTCATCCAGGTGATCACTGCGGTGAGCGGATGGAAGAGCTGCGCGTTGCGCCCCTCATACATTGCGCGGTAGCCTTCGTAGTTGGCCAACTGCGCCTTGCGAACGAAGTCGGGAAGGTTGGCAAACTTTCCATAGCGCGCGGCTAGTTCGCCGGGATACAAGTCCCCGTGTTGCGCGCCCTTGGCAAAGTCATGCTCGGCCCAGTCGTCGTTGATTGTTTCCCAATCCTTCTTGGGCATCATGCCATGAATGGATTCCAGTGTCGGCACCGACATGCTGCCCGTTTCCGTCTTGAAGTAGTCGTCGGTAATTTTGTAGTACTCGCGCGGAACGCGCCAGTAATATGGGCCCGCTGAGCGCACCCCTGCGCCGTCAGTGGAACTGGGCTGGTAGCGGCGAGTTGGTTCCAGTTCGGCCATTGCCTTGCGGAGAATTGCGTCAATCTCCGGCGGCGGGAAACCCTCGTTGCGTGCGCACCACACCGCGATGGAAGGATGGTTGCGGAAGCGCAGGATCTTTTCGCGGACGTTGGCAACATATGTTTCCAAATCGGTGGGGTTCGGGCCATCCGCAGGATTGGGCTGGAAGAACTCATCCCAAAGCAGAATGCCGTACTTGTCGCAGAGCTCGTAGAAATCTTCGCCCGTGCTCTGGCCCACCCAGTTGCGGATCAGGTTCATATTGGCCAACTGGTGCATGCGAATCTGCGCTTCCAGCCGCTCGCGCGGAATGCGCTTCATCGCCTCATCCAGGCCCCAGTCGCCGCCGCGAATAAAGACTCTTGCCCCATTCACTGAGATGGTGAGGTATTCCGAGTCGGGAACCGAGTAAGTGATCTTGCGAACGCCGAAGCTCACGTCCTGATCGTCTGAAACGTCCTTCCCAAGTTTGAAGCTGAGATGCAGCTTGTAAAGATTCTGCGGGCCGTAGCCGTTGGGCCACCAGAGCCGTGGATGCTCGATGTGAAGCGCGGGCGTTGATTTGGGATCGAAGCGGACCAACTGCTTGCTGTGAGGTGCCAGTTCCACCGGCTGCTGGAAAGCAATGCTCTCGATGCTGCCCTCAAGCACGCCCTTCTGTGGCGCATCGCTGATGTTCTCGACCGTGGCTTCAATGGCAACGTCGGTCGAATCAATCCTCGGCAACGGAAGGTCTGTCGTGACCAGCGGGTCCTTGACAAGCACCGGTCCAGTTGCGGAGAGAAAGACCTTCTGCCAGATGCCGGCGTCGCGATCGCGTATCGCTGGAATCCAATCCCAGCCAATTGTCGAAAGAAAAGTTGGTCCATCGATCGCTGTCTCGCCGCCGTTCTGTCCCAGCCCGTCGCGAATCGTATGTTCGTGCGAAACGCCGGGATGCGGCTGCGGCGTAATAAGTACGGCGAGCACAGCTTGCTTACCCGGCGTCACCTGCGAAGTAATGTCAAAGATCCCGCGAGTGAAGGCTCCGCGCATGGTGCCTACTTGTGTTCCGTTAACCCATACTGTTGCCGAGTAATTGATGCCGTCGAAGTTGAGCCAGATATGACCGCCCGCATAAGACTTGGGAATGCTGATGAGGTTCCTGTACCAATAGGATGTCCGCGCCAGGCTTTCGGGAATCGTCTCGGGTCGGTTGTTCTCTCCGTACAAAGGCTCGGGGTAGACGCGGTTGTTCACCAGCGTCGTGAGCACTGTGCCGGGGACGGTTGCGGTGTACCAGCCCTTGGTGTTGAAGCCCGCCGCAGCAACCTCCGCGCCAGGTTGCGGCACCTTGGCTACGTCCTGCAACTGCCAGCCGGAGCCCAGAATCACATCTCCGGCAGGGCCTGATTTTGCGCCGGCGGAAACTGCCGCCGCGACCGCAAGGACAAATGCTATCAACGGAAAAAACGATCGACCGAAACGTGTCTGCAACGAATTAGTCCTCAATGCTTTCTGTGGGCTTTCTCTAAAGGTTTGACGCCAATCTGCGGCGGGCAATCGCATTACGTTCTTGCTTCCAGGCTCACTGCAAGCCTATTCGGCAATCTTCGCGATGGCCAGTATACTCTCGGCCCCAACGCCGCCTCAACAACGCAGGGCGGCCGTAAGGCCGGTCTTCAATAGCATGTCATTCGGGTAGATCTTGTCCACGTTGAAGGACGTGACAAGCTCGTGATTCGTGAATACAGCCGGTGGAACGCGCCGGCCATTCAAAATGTCCAATGCAAGATGGATAACCCGGTTGCCATAGGTCTCCGGAAAGTAGGCTACTGAGCAAATGAACCGTGTATCGCGGCGTCTCATCTCTTCGCGTGCTTCCAGGCACGCGCCTTGCCCCGCCACCGCGCAATTTTCTTCGCCTCCAAACTCGCGAAACGCTTGCAATGCGCCCAAGGCAGTGGGGTCATTCACAGCTCCAACCACGATTCTGCGCGCGCCATGCAGCCTGATGTGCCGTCTGAAAACGTCCAGCGCATTTTCAAAGTGACCTTTTGTCCCATAGTGAAATACCGGCGCGTGCCGGCACTCCGGCAGCAGCTTGAGAATCCCGTCGTACATCCCGGTCAGCCTGGCGTCCAATACATGACCTGAAGCGTCGACCTCGGCAAATACAATCTGATCCACCGCTCCTTCCCAATGCTTCGCCACCCATTGTCCCAGGCATTGCCCGCCGATTTTACCTGCCTTGTAGTTATCCGCTCCAAAGTAGATTGCCCCCGGATGCGGGACGTCGATGGCTATCAGCGGAACTCCAGCCGCGGAAAACTTGCTGGTGAGCTGCGCCGCCACCTTGGTTGAGATCTGCGATTCAATCACCAGGTTCACGCCCTCGGCCACAAACCTGTCCGCATTGCGCAGCGCGGCCGCCGGGCTATAGCTGTTATTCAGCACAAATAGGTCCACATTCGCTGCGTAAGCCGCTTCCACCATGCTGTCAGTCACCACAGAGGTAAACGGCACCACCGAGCTCTGCATTGCGTAGCCGATGCGATAGCGCTTCTCCACCACCGGTTGCAGCCGCGTGCGATACCCTCTGGGCCCAACCCGGTCCACCAGCTTCTTCTCCACCAGCGTGCCGAGAATGCGAAAGACCGTCACCTTGTTAAGCCGCGATCTAGCGGTAACGTCCTTCAGGTCGAGCACTTCCGATGCGGATGCGAATGTGGCCAGAATATCGCAGGCGCGCGCCACCGACTCAACTCGATAGGAGCGACGGCTTTCGCCGGCGTTTGCAACCACTTCTAACGATGTTTTCACTGTGTGAAACAGTCTACAGAGCGTGGACTCGGCTGTCAAAACGTCAATCAACCCCCAATTCGAACTTCCTTTCAGTTCATCGAGTCTCGCCAGTTTCGGACTGCGGAAACCTCATCGCATCGAAATCTCTCCCATATCCTCTCGGTTCGGCGCGCCGATCTGTCTCACCACAGCATAAATTCCCAAATCGGGAAACGACCGCCGATTTATCGCCTCATGCGCCACGACGACGCACTCCGTAATTCGGACTATATTCGTCCCAAATGAATACGATCTCTATTTGTATGAGATTGTTACCATCAATTTTCCCTTACTGGCTCCTGCCTTGCCTGAGACGAGAATTGACCCCGTCTTGTGACTTTGCATCTCGTCAAAACTCTCCTCGCCGAATACTTTTATCAAACGTTTTAGTTGAGGTAAACATTTACATTTTTGGGGAATCTGAAACAGCCTCCCCATACGCCAAAATCCTCTTGACAACCGTTATTCCAGGGGTATATTGCTTGGGTACCTTGATATCGCTATCAAATTGCGTTACGACCGCGCTATTGGGGGCTTTGCACGTCACCACAAGGAAGATGGACGCGTTCGGCCTAAGGGCGGCAAACTCAAACCATTGAGAATGCAGCCTGATACGCTATCGCGGGCTATTCCGCTTGACCGCTATTGCTGCGTTCAAGTGAACAGGCTTAATGCGACGAAGAACGCATGAGTCTTCCAAATGGAACCTGCAATTGAGTAACACCGGGAGTTCAGAAATGCTGTTGGCGACACGATATCCCGCGGGCCGAAACCCCAAAGTCAAAAATGGAGCTTCGGTAGACGGGAAGAACGCCGAAAATGGCGTCTGAAACTCAGGACTCCATGCAACATGAACCGCCTTTAGGAGGCAAGATGAAAGCTGCTACCTACGGAAAGTGGCGCTTAGGTTTTCTATGCGCCGCTTTTGCAATCGCAATTCTGCTGCTTACCGTGCAACCCGGGTTTGCTCAAACCACCTCGGGAACCATCGTAGGCACGGTCACAGACGCATCGGGCGGCGTGATCCCTTCAACGCCGGTTACCTTGATCAATACGGGCACAACCACCAAGACCGAGTCGGTGACCGACGCTTCGGGCTACTATCAGTTCGTCAACGTTCAGCCCGGATCGTACAAGATCTCGATCACCAAGCAGGGCTTCAAGCAGTTGTCCAGCGCAGCCTTCAAGCTGGAAGTTGAAGGTTCCACCCGCGTCAACCTTACCCTCGAAGTCGGCAGCGAAAGCCAGACCGTCACCGTTACAGCGGCTTCGCCCCTCATCCAGGCAGAAAACACCTCCATCGGCTCAGTGGTAGACGAGCGCCAGACAACAGAATTACCGCTCAACGGCCGCAACCCGATGAACCTGACAGCCCTGGTTCCCTCGGTTGTTCCTCAGGGACAATCCACCGGTAACACCAACGGCGCAAACCCCTTCGCTTGGGGCAACTATCAAATCGGCGGCGGCATGGCCAACCAGAGCGCCACGTTCATTGACGGCTCTCCGGTCAACACCACCTACATCAACCTGACCGCGCTCGTTCCCACCCAGGATTCACTCGGCGAGTTCAAGGTCGACACCAACGATCTCACCGCCGATTACGGCCACCTCGCCGGCGGCGCCATTCAGTTCAGCACCAAGTCAGGCACTAACAGCATCCACGGCGGCTTGTGGGAATACCTCCGCAACAAACAGTTCGATGCCAACGATTTCTTCCTGAACCACGCAGGATTGCCCCGCGGCGCTTTTTCGCAGAACCAGTTCGGCGCCAACTTCGGCGGACCGGTCTTCATTCCCCATCTTTACGATGGCCGCAACAAGACCTTCTTCTTCGCTAACTGGGAAGGCTTCTATCTTCGCCAGGGCGCAGCCGTAAAGGAAACCATTCCCACGGTCGGCGAACTCGCCGGCAACATGAATCTCCTGCCCACGGTTACCGGCCCCAATGGCGCCCAGGCGCCAACGATTTATGACCCGGCGACCACCTGCTTGGTACAAACAGGTTGCAGCGATCCTACGCTAGGCAAAAACTATGGCGACAGGCTGCAGTTCCCGGGCAATCAGATTCCCGTCGCCCGCATGAACCCAACTGCACTCAACTACATCAAGAAGTTCTATCCGGCCCCCGCGGCGGACAGCAACAACGCAGCCCAGAACTGGGCCAACTCCTTCAGCATCGGCGGACAGAACTTCGAGTTCGTTACCAGAATCGACCACCAGGCTTCCGACAAACAGCACATCATGTCGCGCTACACCCATTGGAGCAACACCAACCTGCCGCAAGACCCGTTGGGAACCGGCATCTGCAAGGACCGCTGCGAAGAGACCTTCCTCGTCCACAACTGGGTTCTGGACGACACGTACACCTTCAACTCCACCACCATCCTTGACTTGCGCCTCAGCTATTTGCGCTTTGTCTATAGCCGTTTTGCCAAGCTCACCTCCTACTTGCCGTCGGACATCGGGCAGAACGCCCCCGCCGCCGAGTACCCTGGTCCCCTGGTCATCTCCATCGGCGGGTTTGACACCGCCAGCACCTTCTCCAGCGGCGGCGCAGACTCCACCATCGGCAACTTTTCCGATAACGACCGCATCGCCGGCAACCTTACCAAGATCATTGGCAAGCACACCTTCAAGCTCGGTGGCGAGTACCTCCGCGCTACCTTCAACTACTTCCAGACCAACAACTCGGCTGGACAGGGCGGCACCGGCGGCGACTGGACCAACAACAACAACAAATCAGGCTCCCAGAGCTACACCGGAAACGGCCTTGCTACCTTCCTGCTCGGCTACACCGACTCCGTCGGCTACACTACGGTTGCTCCCAATACCTCCGAGATGCTCTATCCCGCGGTATATGCCACCGACGACTGGCGCGTTACTCCCAAGTTGACCGCGCACCTCGGCCTGCGTTGGGAAAACGGCCTGCCCTGGACCGAACGGCACAACACCATCAGCTACTTTGATACCAAGCAAATCAACCCCATCCTCGCCGCCGCCGGCATCAACAGCTTCGTCGGTTCCGCCGAAGTTGTGAAGTCGCCCACGCGTCCCGAGCGCTGGGCTCAGGACCACTTCAACCTGCAATTGTCGCCTCGCATCGGTCTTACCTATGCCATCACGCCGACCACGGTCCTCAGCGGCGGCTACGGCATCCTCTGGATCCCGCTCGACGTCAGCTTCCAGACTTCGCAGAACAACGATCCCATCAACTCCTATTCCACAGGCACCTTCACTTCCGTCAACAACGGCGCCTCTCCGGAAGCCAGGAACAACTTCACCAATCCGCTGCCCAATGGAATTATTCTGCCTCCAAAGCGCAGCCTGGACCCGCAAGTTGGATTCCAGAAGATCCTGCTGGGTGGCGGCAACAATCTGAACTGGCCGAATGACCCCTATCCGTACGCGCAGCAATGGAACTTCGGCATCCAGAAGCAACTGGGAAGCTCCATGGTCATCGATGCTGCTTACGCCGGCGCAAAGGGAACCCACCTTCCCTGGTACAGCCTGTCGAAGAGCGGATTGCCGGATACCTATTTCAATCCGTTCTATGACATTAAGGGAACCCCTCAGTATGTTCAGAAGCAGATGCCCAACCCCTTCCTGGGACTCGTTAACCCCACGCAGGGCTTGAACACGCAGGCAACTCTGGATCAGCAGAACCTGGTATACCGGCCTTACGCGCAATATGGCAATGGCGTCGGCATCGGATCTGCCGATTATGCCAACTCCGACTACCACTCCCTGCAGGTCAAGATGCAGAAGCGGTTTACCGGCGGCGCATCCATCGGCCTCGGCTACACCTACTCGAAACTGATCAGCGCGACCGACACCCTTACCGGCTGGCTTGAATCCACAAGCGCGGACAACTGGGGCGTCCTCAATCCCAATCACCTGGAGCTCGAAAAGGCTCTTTCCAGCAACGACGTCAAGAACCGCCTCGTAGTCAGCTACGTGTACGACATTCCTGTCGGCCGCGGCAAAGCGATTCTGCCTAACGCCAACAGGATTGCCGACGAGGTTGTCGGTGGTTGGGGACTCGAAGGTATTACCACCTTCCAATCCGGCTTCCCGCTGCCCATCGGCGGAATCAGCGTCAACAAGAACCAGGACTTCGCCGGCATGGGCCAGCGGCCTAGCTTCGTAGCCGGTTGCGACCGGGCCAAACAATCGAGCGGCCCAATCATTACACCGGACGGCAAGGGAGAAAAGAAGTTCTGGAATACCTCTTGCTACACCGACACGCCCGCATTCCAATACGGCATGCAGAGAAACGACTCCATCGTCAGAACTCCCGGCATCGACAACTGGGACACCTCAATCTTCAAGAACTTCGCTATCGACAAGGATGGACGTACCTCCATCCAGTTCCGTACCGAGTTCTTCAACGTTTGGAACCACGTCCAGTTCTCTCCTCCGAACAACAACTTCAACGGAGGCGACCAAGCCGCTACGGTCAGTTCCGCAGCTAACCTTCCCAGGCTTGTGCAGTTCGCACTGCGCATCAAGTTCTAGGATCGTTCACGTTTCATAAACCCGCAGCCGCCGGCATTCTTCATGCCGGCGGCTGTTGCCTTTTAAGAGCAGTGCAATGACTGTCATCCCGAGCAAAGAAGCAAGAACTGTCATCCTGAGCGCAGCGAAGGATCTGCGGTTGTTTTTGCACTTGCCGTTGCTCTTTTAGATTTGCTCCGGAGAATCTCAGCCAAGCCCCCGCATAAGGCCAATAGAATCAATGCGGCGTTGCTGTATACTCCTCATAATTAAGGCACTTGCAAATCAGCGTTTTTCTGATCAGTTTGACCCATTTTTTCGGGTTTTTTCTCAAAATCGACAGGTTTAGCACCAAAAGTGAAGGGGCCGGGTGCCCCATCCTGTGCTTTTTTCTAGCGCAGGGTGGGTGGCCACAAACCTCGACCCGCATTTTATCTGCCAAAAATCCGACGGGTGGTGCGCTACGCTTTCAAACATTTGTAGAGAATTGCACCCCCTTGGCGCACAATACCCATAGAACAATCCCCGGCAACCGCTATTCATTACGCAGGTGGGCTTTACAGGGTGCAGAAAACTCAATTAGGTGGGCTTTGTTGTCCAGCCGGGGACCT
>PLZC01000405.1 GCA_003151985.1 Acidobacteriaceae bacterium | reverse complement strand
GGCATGTTCCAGGTGGAAAGCCGCGCACAGATGGCTTCCATTCCGCACAACGCACCGACGCGTTTTTACGACCTCGTTGTGCAGGTAGCCATCATCCGCCCCGGCCCCATCGTAGGAAAAATGATGCACCCCTACATGCGCCGCCGCCAGGGCAAGGAGGAGGTCACCTATGCCCATCCGTCGCTGGAGCCAGTACTCAAGCGCACCCTCGGCGTCCCGCTTTTTCAGGAACAGCTACTGCGCATGGCGATGGTCGTGGCCAGCTTCTCCGGCGCTGAAGCGGAAGAATTGCGTCGCGCCGTAGGCATGCGCCGCTCCATGCAGCGCATGAAGGATCTCGAAGGACGCCTGCGCGCCGGCATGGCACGCAACGGCATCGGCACCGAGGCCCAGGACAACATAGTGCAGGGTATATCGTCATTCGCCATGTATGGTTTTCCTGAGTCGCATGCGGCCAGCTTTGCGCTCATTGCGTATGCCTCGGCGTATTTGAAAGTGCACTATCTGGCGGCGTTCACATGCGGTCTGCTCAACAACCAGCCAATGGGCTTCTACTCGCCGACCGTGCTCATCAAGGACGCGCAGCGTCATGGCCTGCGCGTGCGGCCCATTGATATACAACGCTCAGACTGGCTATGCATACTGGAAGCAGAGGCTGGCGGAACTCTCTCGCTACGCGTTGGCTTGCTCTACGTCAAAGGCCTGCGCCAATCCTCAGCCGAATCTCTTCTCGCCGCACGCGGTAAACATGGCCCCTTTGTATCGGTAGATCAGTTCGCCGCACGCGTGCCTGAACTGAACCGCAAGGAACTGGTGGCGCTGGCACGCGTGGGCGCGCTCAACTCTTTGGGCGAAGTGGAGCATCGCCGCGATGCGCTGTGGCAGGTGGAACAGGCAGGCCGCCCGGTTGGTCCATTGCTGCGCGGAGCCGAAGACGACCGCCCCACATCCAAGCCGCTGAAGAAGATGACAGCCGATGAGCGTCTCACCGCCGACTATGCGGGAACCGGCATTACCACTGGCCCTCATCCCATGACTTACCACCGCGACAGGCTGCGACAGGATGGCTTTCTCGCAGCAGATGAGTTTGCGCAACACGGCAGCAACCGGCCAGTGCGCGTGGCTGGGTGCGTCATTAGCCGCCAGCGTCCAGGCACGGCCAAAGGCTTTGTTTTTCTCTCCCTCGAAGACGAAACCGGCATCGCCAACATCATTCTCACTCCCGATGTGTTTGAGCAGAATCGCCTGGTTGTCACGCGGAGCCGCTTTCTATCGGTCGAAGGAAAGCTGCAAAATCAGGACGGGGTAGTCCATGTAAAAGCGCAGAGAGTTGAGCCTCTATCCTTAGCTCTCGTTGTACCGGACACGATTTCCAAGTACTAGCGACAAAAGGCGAACCGCTACAAACAAACCTCCGTTCGCCTGCCCTGTTCCCTCGTTCCCTGCTTGCAGAACGCTTACCGCGTCACTTCCCTTCCCGCAATAAACACGCGCGGCCTAGCCTGCGCAGCAATGAAGTAGGAGAGTTCCCGGTAATCGGTGAACTCGTGAATGAGAAAATCGGCCTGCTTGCCGGTCTCGAGTGACCCCGCGTGGCTACCCCGGCCAAGGCTCCACGCCGCGTTGATTGTGACAGCGGTAAGCGCCTCGGCGGGCGATAAACCCATCTCGATAGATGCCAGCGAAAGTATGAACGGGATGGAGGCAACAGGAGACGAGCCGGGGTTGAAGTCCGTGGCCAGCACAATCGCCAGTCCCAATTCCACCATCTCTCGGGCGGGCGGATAATTTGTTCTTCCCAGGGCGAACACCGAGCCTGGCAGCAGCACCGGTTGCACGCCGGCCGTGCGCAGCCTGCACAACGTCTCATGGTTAACTGTCTCCAGGTGATCGGCCGTGGCGGCGCCAAGTTCCGCAGCCAGAGCTGCACCGGTACCCGTCCGGAACTGCTCGGCATGAACCCGCAACTTGATCCCATTCCTGCGCGCGGAAGTAAGAACGGTACGCGTCTCTTCCAAAGTGAATGCGTGATCATCGCAGAATGCATCGCAGTAGTGCGCAAGCCCCGCTGCCGCAACCTCTGGAATCAGTTCGTCCGCAATCCAGCGAACGTATTGCGCGCGGCGCAAGGCGAACTCAGACGGAACGGTGTGTGCAGCCAGCAACGTAGGGACTATGGTCGCCGGGCCTTCTTCGTTGAGCCGGGCAATCACCCGCAACATGCGCAGTTCCGTGGCGCGATCCAGTCCGTAGCCGGATTTAGCCTCGATGGTTGTGGTGCCCGCCCTCAGCATCCAGTCGCGATGTCGTCGCGCGGCCGTCAGCAATTCCTCTTCGCTGGCGGCGCGCGTCAATTCCACGGTGCGCAAAATCCCGCCCCCCGCCGCGGCGATTTCCTGGTAGGTGGCTCCCGCAATGCGTTGCTCGAACTCCGCCGCGCGGTTGCCGGCGAATACCAGGTGCGTATGCGCATCCACAAATCCAGGAGTGACTGAATGTCCTTCGGCATCGATGATGGTGGCCTCAGGCGGAATGCTGGAGCGAAGTTCGGCGTAAGGACCGGCTGCCGCGATGCGCCCTTCCCAAACCAGCAGCGCCGCATCTGGGATAATGGCGAGTTCGCTTAGCTGATGACCTACGCGCGGGCGCGGCGGCCCGGCCAGTGTCACAAGTTGCCCGACGTTGACTACGGCAAGAACCTCGGACACGGCTACTTCCCCGCCATTGGGATATGAATGCCGCGTTCCCGAGCCGTGGTTTGCGCAAGCTCATAGCCGGCATCGGCATGGCGCGCCACGCCCAGCCCCGGATCATTGTTCAAGACCCGCGCAAGTCGTTTCGCTGCGTTCTCTGTGCCGTCCGCAACCGTGACCTGCCCTGCGTGGAGCGAGTAGCCCATGCCCACGCCGCCGCCGTGGTGAAAGCTCACCCAGGTTGCGCCGGAGGCCGTGTTCAGCAGCGCATTCAGAATCGGCCAATCGGCAACGGCATCCGACCCGTCGAGCATCTTCTCCGTCTCGCGATAAGGGCTGGCAACCGAGCCAGTGTCCAGGTGATCGCGGCCAATAGCGATGGGCGCGGAAATTTCGCCTTTCCGCACCAGGTCGTTGATGGCAAGACCCATCCTGGCGCGCTCGCCGTAGCCCAGCCAGCAGATGCGCGCCGGCAGACCCTGAAACGCGAACCGTCCCCGCGCCAGCTTGAGCCAACGGGTGAGAATCTCGTTCTCCGGAAACAGCTCCAGCGCCAACTCATCGGTACGGGCAATGTCTTTTTCATCGCCGGAGAGCGCCACCCAGCGGAACGGCCCCGCACCGGTGCAAAAAAGCGGCCGTATGTATTCCGGCACAAACCCGGGGATCAGGAAGGCGTCGGCGCATCCGGCATCGAAAGCGAAGCGGCGAATGTTGTTGCCGTAATCGAAAGCCACTGCGCCTGCCCGTTGCATGGCCAGCATGGCATTTACGTGAACCACCATGGTTGCCGTCGAGCGGCGAACATATTCCTCCGGATCGCGCCTGCGAAGCTCGGTTGCCTCGTCGAGCGTCATCCCCTGCGGAACATATCCATTCAGCGGATCGTGTGCGCTGGTCTGATCCGTCACCACGTCTACCTGGACACCGCGCCGCACCATCTCCGGCAGCACATCGGCGCAGTTGCCCACTAATCCAACCGACAGCGCCCTCCCCTCGCGCCGTGCCGCTTCGCAAAGCCGCAGTGCCTCGTCCAGGTCTTCCGTAATCATGTCGCAATAGCCCGTATTCACGCGGCGCTCGATGCGGCTGCGGTCCACGTCGATAGCCAGCACCACGCCGCCGTTCAACGTTACAGACAAGGGCTGCGCGCCACCCATGCCGCCCACGCCGCCCGTGACCACCAGCTTGCCCGCCAGTGATCCATTAAAGTGCCGCTCGGCCAGCGCGGCCAAGGTCTGATAGGTGCCCTGCAAAATGCCCTGCGTGCCGATATAGATCCAACTCCCCGCCGTCATCTGGCCATACATCATCAGGCCCTTGCGGTCGAGCTCGTTGAAGTGTTCCCAGTTGGCCCACTTACCCACAAGATTCGAGTTGGCAATGATGACGCGCGGCGCCAGGTCGTGCGTGGGAAACACGCCTACCGGCTTGCCGGACTGCACCAGCAGCGTCTCCTCGTTGCCGAGCTGTTCGAGTTCACGGACGATGGCGTGGAAGCACTCCCAGTTGCGCGCGGCCTTGCCGATTCCTCCGTAAACCACCAGGTCCGCCGGCCGCTCTGCCACCTCGGGATCGAGATTGTTCATCAGGCAGCGCAGCGCCGCCTCCTGCTGCCAGCCCTTGCAGCGCAACTGGTTGCCGCGCGGCGCGCGAATGGTGGGTGCTGTGGTTGTGGTCATAGGGTACCCCTGCCGGAATGAGCGTAAAGTGCTCATTTGAAGAATAGACCTGTCCTGTTCTCCGCAGCTATCTTTGGCAAACGGAAAGGGACTGAAACCAGTTCAGCATTAGATCGCTCGGAACTTGGAAAACCGAGGGCGTGTGGCCTGGGCGCCCGGAGAAGGCAGGTGTGTCCCGCATCTCGGCCTATCGCAAGAGTTTAGCTTCCGGGAAGTCTGCTCATCGAGATTCGTCGGTGACTTCGATGGCATTTACGCAAGCGTAGTTCTTGATCGGAACAAAGCTCAGAACAATCAGGCCCGCCGCGTTTGGCTCGATGCCATGGAATGCCTCCGCCAACGGCTTGTTGGCCCCCCCTGATTTCTCGAAAATGTTGAAGTTGCGCAACAATACTGCGCCGTTTGCGTAGACGTCGAAGAGTCGGCCGGCAGGATCAGGCCATGCATTTTCTGTGCCGAAATAGGCTTCTGCGAATCGCAGAGTAACCGTATAACGGCCGGAAGGTACCGGTATCTGATAGGTGAAGTTCCCATACCGTTCCCCATCGAAGAGATGTGGGTCCAGCGAATTCAACACCGGACCGCGATGCGTAAAAAGCATTCCTCCGAAAGCATATCGGTCAGCTTCCCAAAGGCTCCCATCCCGATCGACAAATGAGCTCCCCTGCATCACAATCCGCACCGGATTCATTTTGCCGCCGACTTCGGGGACCATCTCGATCGCGCTGACAAAGGGCTGATCCCTTATCCGGCGGAAACTAAGATGAACCATCCCATCGCCACCTGCAGAGATTCCTTTGAACACGCGAGTGTAGGCACGATAATTCCCTCCCGAGCTGCTCAGAACGTCTAATTCGGTCAATACCGGTTGCTCATTGATGAACACCGAGAAGACCCTGCTGCTGTCTCCCCCGCTGGCTCCCGTGCCCAGGCCGAAAGTAGTTTCGGCGAAATGCAGCCGCAACTCATATTTGCCGGGCATCAAAGGAATGTCGTAGGTAAATACCCCGACTCGAGCGGTGTGGTACATGATTGGATCTCCCGTTCCTTGAATGAAGGGGAAATTCTGCTCGACCGCCTCCCCACCCGAAAAGTAGCGATCGCCTCCCCAGACTCTGCCCTCCCGGTCGATATATTTCTCTTTGGGATAGCCGGCCAGTATGCGTATGGGGCCATTTTCGGCGACTGCCGGGGTTGCGTTGGCAACCGCCAGTGGAGGGGGCGCTGGGGCGGGGTGGGCAAACCTTGCACGCGATCGTGCCTCGATTGTTGCCCATATGGAAATAGACAGTACGGCAACGACCAATAAGCCGATCAATACACTCTTAACCGACAAGAAGGGATTGGGGCTTTGTTCCAGCGGCTCAGCCCGGTTGGTCGTGGCGGACCCACCTTCACGGCGAACAAACTGAAGTCCATAGTGACCATCCGTAAGCATGACCATCGTCCCATGGTCCGCCCCTTCAGTTTCATAGTATTTCCGCAGTTTTCCTCGAAGCCGGTGCATCTCCACGCGCACACCGGAGTTCTTGGCGGGATCAAAATCCGGGGGACGCCCCAACGCATCCACCCCGATTCTGTACTCGTTCAGGTTCTCTTTCTTCTCCTTGAAGTGGTTGTTGCTTAAGTACTTAAGCAACCTGGCCATGTTCGGAGCGTCAGAAAAAGTCTTGGACGAAACCACCGCCTGGACTTCATCAACCTCGCTCAACGGCACTGATTCAATGGAAATCTGATTTAACCCCTTTCGCGGCTAATCATACTACCAACCCACAAAGTGGGGCTGACAAGTAACGTCCGTTACATCCCGGTTACACCTGCCACGAAACACACTGCAAGCAAAGATCATAGGAATGCGAAACCGTTTCATAACGGGTTCCGACTTGACTCGCGAAGCCGAGGCGAACTACCGTTCCGTCATTGTAATTCAAGTGAGAAATCGTTTCACCTACGGACCGCTTTAGAGCCCTCACCGAAATGACACCCCTTATGGAGGACCAAATGATAGCCAAACTGAATTCACTTGCACGGTGGAGCGCTTTCGCGGTTTTGCTCTGCCTGTGGCAACCATGCTTCGCCCAATTCAACAGCAGTGTCGAGGGGACCGTGAGCGATCAGACCGGCGCGGTTGTGCCGAACGCCAAAGTCACTCTTCTCGACATGCGAACCAACATTAGCCGCTCCGATACCTCGCAAGCCGCGGGGTATTACCGGTTTAATGGAATCGGCCCGGGAGACTACCAGGTAACTGTGGAGGCCCAGGGTTTCGAGAAAAGATCCGTCCGGGCGCACGTAACCCAGGACCAGGCCGCAAGCGTGAACGTAAGCCTTCGCGTCACGGCCGCCAGCACCACCATGACGGTCAGCGCCATGGCGGACAATCTGAATACGGATGAGACGCGCGTTGAAACGACGCTCGAGACGGAGCAGATTTCGAATCTTCCGCTACAGAACGGCAGCGTGCTCGAAACTGTTCGAAGCGCTCCCGGCGTCACCGGAGTCGACGAGGACCGTTCTCTCAGTCCTGTCTCGATCAACGGCAACACCATGTACGCCCAGGCCAATGGGCGGCCAAACGCCGGAAATACGTACCAGCTCGACGGCGTTAACATTCAGGACAACACCGGCTACGCCGGCGGCACCAATCGCAACGTCACCTTTACGCCCGCCGAAGACGCGATACAAGAGGTCGCTCTGGAAGTGAACTCCTATTCGGTGGACTTCGGCGCCGCTTCCTCGATGAAGGTGAATATCACCACCAAGGGCGGTAGTAAGGACTTTCACGGCACCCTCGGGGACCGGTATAGCGGCCGCGGCTTGAATGCTACCGCGGATTTTGCGACTCCCGCGCTGCCCAACTTCCGCCGCTGGTACAGCGGGAGCGTTGGCGGTCCGATCTGGAAAGACAAGACGTTTTTCTTCTTCTCCTATCTCCACCAAACACAGGTGTCGAATGGAAACTCCCAGCAGCATTGGGCCACCAACGACTTTACCGGGACGTGGGCGCCGGCCAATTATCCGAACAGCGTAAACGTGAAGAATCTGCTCCAGGCATTTCCAGTGGGCAACGCCTCAGGCGGGCAATCCGCGTCGGTGGTAAAGCAAGGCGTGACAGCTTACGCAAAGGATCTCTTTGCGACCAGTACGCCTGGGGTGTGCGCGGTGCCTATCAAGGATAAGGCCTTCTTCCTGGGCACGCAGATCGGCAGCACTCCGATCGATTGCAGCATGGAGGTTGTGGACTTCGGCGCCTTGAACCAGGCTCCCAAAGTGAATGGCTTTCAGATCGATGGACGCCTCGACCAATACTTCCGCGGCGGCCAGGATCGCGTCTACGGCGCTTATGTGCTCACACCTCAGGAATCCGACTTCATCTGGTGGCGGCCGGGATTCAACTCCACCACGCCAGGCGGGTCCCGTTATCTGAACTTCAATTACAGCCACACCTTCACGCCCAACCTGATCAGCCAGGCGGCGTTCAGCTACGTGCGTTTCTACAACGCCTTCACTTCCAACCGGGCCAACACCATTCCCTTCCTTTCCCTGATGCTTGGTGGCGGCGACGATGCCACCGACTTCTTCGGTACGCCGGCCGACCCGGCCTGGCAAAAGGCGCACAACTATCAATTCCGCGAGGATGTGACCTGGACTCGCGGCAGGCACAACTTCAAAGCAGGCTTCTCGGCGGCAAGAGAGGAGCAATACAACCAGAACGCAGGTTGGGCCTCCAAGGCGCAGGTTCCCATCTATTTCGGCTGGTCCGACATGCTTGACGACCATCCATGGACGTACAGCCTGAACACGCTGTCGGGCAAGACCGGCAAGTTCCTGGCGAACATCTCCGGTTCCGGCGTAACGCAATTTGGGCTCTATGCCCAGGATGACTGGAAGGTGAAGCCAAATCTGCTGATCAGCTTTGGGCTCCGCTGGGACGACTATGGCAATCCTGCTCCTTATGGGCAGGGCTCACTGCCGTTCTACAACATGGTTTCGCCGGCCAGCTCCACCCTGCGCCAGAACATCGTCAGCAACAACATCTCCACAGCCGCGGTTTCCAACGCCTTTGCCGGAGCCGAAGCCAGCAACTTCCTGCCGCGCGGCAGCTTTGCCTGGACACCCTACCGGGATCGCAAGATCACGATTCATGGCGGCATTGGAATGTATGAAGACGCCATGAATGTCGGCGGAGTGATCGCGGGATTGACCACCAATTCCCCAAGTTACCTCAACCTCAGCTTTGGCTATTTCAACGCCGCGCCGCTGAACATTGTGGACCCGAGGAACTTTTACGGAACAGACTGGACGGCAGCGGCTCCCTTCGGGAACACCTACTCCTTCCCTTCCATCACTCCTGCCGGCGTGGACAGCCACGGCGAAGTGTTGCTCAACCAGAACGGCGCGCCCACCCCATTGACAAGCTCTCTTTCCGGAGTGGATCCTCACCTGGCGCCTCAAAAGACCTCCCTCTACAACGTGCAAATGGAGACGGAACTCCCGTACAACGTGATTTTCGGCGTAGGCTACGCCGGCTCGTTCTCGTGGAACCAGTACGCGAACGGAGACTACAACAGCTTCCCGGGCGACAAGATCGCCAATAATGGCAACCTCAAGCGCCTATCCGGGGAGTGGGCCGGCGTCTCCATCAGCAAGGGCCTGCTGAGCTCCAACTACAACGCTCTGCTTCTCACCATCCGGCAGAATTATCACCGCTTGAGTTGGCAAGCTGCATACAGCTGGTCACAGACGCTGGGATACGGCGGCTCCAGCAGTTCTCTCAGCGGGGTCAGTCCCATCGCAGACATCTACGACCCGCACCACTACTATGGCCCGCAGGCCGGCGCCGTTCCCAACAGCCTGACCGCATACGCGTCCTACGAGCTTCCCGGAAGGGATCTGCACAACTTCGCAGAACGCGCGGTTCTGGGAGGATGGACGCTCAGTTCCGTGGTTTCGGCGCAGGCAGGTTCGCCTTTCTCGCTGATCACCACCGCGGCATTTGTGCCCCTCGCCAATGCGCTGCCCTCGCAGGGTGGAACATGCGTGCCAAAAGCACCGGCCACAACTTGCGGCACCGATGTTTCCAATCCCACGAATGCCGGTGAGTATCTGGCCAACGGATTCACCAATAACCTGGTCAATGTCCCGGCCAATCTTCAGAGGAAAGGATTCAGCCGCGACCAGTGGAGAAAAGGTGTGTTCAGCAAACTCGGGTACACGAACAACAGCAATCCAAGTCCTTCCGTCGCGTCTGCCGGGCCGGGATTCACCAACCCCACGAAATACGGAATAGATCCCGCTTACAGCAACCAGGGACTCAATACCTTCCAGGGACCTGGATACCTGGCAGTGGATGGCGCGCTGCACAAGAAGGTGCTCTTGCCATGGTTCGGCAGCGAGGGCCAAAGCATTTTGACGATGGGGCTGGAAGGCAGCAACATCATCAACCGCGCAAACCTTATCGGACCCGCGTCAAGCGACTTGAACACGGTCAGCAGCTTCGGCCTTGGCGTGGCGCAGTCAGCACATCAAGCCCGCATCTTCCAGCTAGTGGGTAAGTTCCAGTTCTAACTTGTCCCACGAAGCGCCCGTCTCCGGTTTGCCGGGGACGGGCGCTTCGAAGTCCGTCACTGAATTGACAAGCTTCATCCTCAATCCAAACCCCGTAGCACCGGAGATTCTCGGTGGTTACTCCGATTCTTGCTCTTCTGCTCGCCGCTAACTCCTTTCCGGCTGTAGCAGCCACAACACCGCAGGGGCCCGGACGGCAGCATTGGACCGCGGAATGGATCGCGCATCCAACCGCACCTTTGCGCGAAAGCGGCGTCTTCCACTATCGAAAAGTTATTCACTTGCCTGCGAAGCCGGAGCACTTCCCGGTTGACGTCAGCGCCGACAATCACTTCCTGCTTTATGTGAATGGGGTGCGGATCGGGGAGGGGCCAGCAAAGTCTGACCTGTCCCATTGGCGCTATGAAACATTCGATCTGGCCGGCGCATTGCATTCCGGCGACAACATCATTGCCGCGTCGGTTTGGAACTTCGGGATTTATGCGCCCCTGGCAGTCATTAGCGACCGCACCGCATTTCTCTTGCAAGGTGACGGCGCGGCGGAGTCGGCGGCGAACACAAACGCCACCTGGGAGGTCGAAGAGGAGCGCGGGCAGACCTTCATCCCCAGAGCCGCCAACGGATTCATGTTTTATTGGGCGGCCGATCCCGGAGAGCAGTTGGATGGACGCCTTTATGACTGGAATTGGAAAGACGCCGGCGCGTCGCCTTCTTCGCAGTGGGTCAACGCAGCCAGTGTGATGCGGGAGACGATCTACCCCGCCGATGACGTGGCGCTCCCGTGGGGCCGCGATACGCACAATCGGTGGGTCATGATGCCGGATCCACTGCCGCAAATGGAATTCAAAGACACATCGCCAGGCAAAGTTGTGCGCGTAAATCTGCCTGGCGCATCGCAGTTCCCTGCCCAGCCGGTTGTGATCCCGGCTAATAGTGAAGCGGAGATTCTGCTCGACGGCGGCGTAATGGTTACAGGGTTTCCTGAGTTGACAGTAAGTGGAGGAAGCGGATCGAGCATCGCCGTTGGGTATACAGAAGCTCTTTATGATGCACGACATCACAGGGCGAACCGCGATGATGTTGAAGACCGCCAGGTGCTTGGGCAGTTCGACAGGTTTCTACCCGACGGCGGCGCGAGCCGCACCTTCGCGCCTCTGTGGTTTCGCACCTGGCGATACTTCCAGCTAAAAATAAAAACTGCAACAGAGCCACTAAGTCTCGATAATCTGCACGTGAATTTCTCGGCGTTTCCCTTCGTTCCCAGGGCAACTTTCACGTCAAGCGATCCCGAGCTCAAGGCGATTTGGGATATCTGCTGGCGCACCGCACGCCTGGGCGCGCATGACACCTACATGGACACTCCGTTCTGGGAGCAACTGCAATACGTCGACGATACGCGCATTCAAGCCCTCATCTCGTACGCCGTTCCGGGAGACAGCCGGTTGGCGCTACAGGCGTTGCACGCCTTCGATCAGTCACGGGTACCGGACGGCATTACGCAGAGCCGCTATCCAAGCTCGCTGCAGCAGTTCATCCCCACCTTTTCACTTAGTTATGTCGACATGCTCCACGATTATTGGATGTATGTTCACGACGCGGAAACTATTAAAGCGCTTCTTCCAGGCACTCGGCCGATTCTGGAATGGTATTTCGAAAGGCAATACGACGATGGATTCTTGAAGAGCCTGCCGTACAGTTCTTTCTACCGCGACCCCCAAGACCGGCCGGCACTGCTTACGCTTACTTTCGTTGACACTCTCCGCCAGGCTGCCGAGTTGGAGGAGAGCTTTGGCGACAAGTCTCTTGCGGCCAAATACCGGGCTATCGCTTTGAAGGCCGGCGAAGCCGCCTATCGCCAATGCTGGAACGCCAAACTGGGACTGCTGGCCGATAGCCCGGAGCAGAGCGCGTACAGCCAGTATGCAAACATCTATGGCATCTTGACGGACTCGATTCCAAAGACGGATCAACCAGGCGTTATGCGAAAGATCCTCGCTCCTTACCTGGGTGAACAGCCTGTAACGAATATGGCTCCGATCGATTACCACTCGCAGTTTTATCTATCGCGCGCCATCGACAAGACCGGTATGGGCGAGTACTACCTCAAGACTATAAAACCGTGGCGGCAGATGATCGCGAAGGGTCTCACCACCACGCCCGAGTTTGCCGATCCCTCGCGCTCGGATACGCACGCCTGGAGTGCTCACCCGATCTACGATCTGCTCACCATAGTTGCCGGCATTCATCCCGGCTCTTCTGGCTTTGGCTCCGTGCGCATCGCTCCGCATCCCGGAACGCTGGAACACTTTGAAGCGTCGATGCCTGTTCGAAAAGGCGAGGTTCGGGTCCGGTACCTTCACGTCGGCGACAAGGCTCGATTCAATCTCAAACTCCCTGAAGGCATGAATGGAATCCTGACTTGGAGTGGACAACAGTACCGCTTGCACGGCGGCGAGCAGGAACTGCTGCTTGCCGCGGCCTCTCACGAACAACTGCGAAATGCAAATTGAGAACCGCTTCATAAGAAAGGCATAGCAATGATCGTGGATCGTCGCAACATATTGAAGGCCCTGCCTGTGGCTGCGTCCGCGGCCCTCGCCAGCCCATCTCTTTTTGCAACTCCCCAGGCCTCCAGAATCAAACTCACGCTGGAACCCACACTCGAATCTCTGAGCAGTCCGTCCTTCCGCCCGCTTCAAGCGGCGACCCTGCATATCGCCGGGAGTGGTTGGGAGAACGCAACCGTTGTCGTAGTCGATGGCGCCGGCCGCGAGTATATGCGCGAAAGAGCAAGCAGTACCTTCAAATTCACGATCGGCGGCGCGCTGGGCCGGCAGACTGCACGGGTGCTGAACCAAAGTGGCGCGACCATTGGAGAACTGAACTTTCCTGTCGACTGCTCTACCGAGTTGAACGATGAAGGTGGCGTCTACCGGGAATTGCTGAACGCCGTGCTGTGGACGATGATGAGTTGGAGCCAGGATAACCCCGTCTTCGCCATACGCCACAAAGATCGCGCCTATCAATGCTTCGCCAATTGGATATTCGACCACACCCTCATTCTGAAAGGCATGAAATACTTCTGGCCGAATGTGAAGGATGCCATCGACTTCTTCGCCGATACGCAGCGCGAAGATGGAATGATCTGGGAGAACTGCTATCCCGCCACTCCAGACCTCAATTTCTTCGATTGGAAATTCGACTACGACGGCTTCATCAAGAGAATCGGCGACGGCTTCTGGCAGTTGCGCCGTGCCCCCGTCGAGAGTCACGTCGAGCAGTATTTCGTCGAGGGGCTTTATTCCACCTGGAAGGCGACCGGGGACATCGAATGGATGAAGGGCAAGCTCGATAACGCCATTCGCGCGCTGCGCCAGGTTACCAAGAGCCCCTATCGCTGGTCGGAAAAGTATCAACTCATGCATCGCGGTTTCACCATCGACACCTGGGACTACGTCTCCGACGATCAGCAGCGTTTTGGCGGAAGCGTCTTCATGGTCTACCTGGGCAAGAGCGAGTTCGGCGTCTTTCACGGAGACAACACCAATCTTGTCTTTCAATCCCGGAACCTCGCCGAGATGCTGAAGGTGGCGGGCCGCGGCAACGAAGCGCCGGAGTTCGAAAAACTCGCCGGCGATGTCGAGAAACGGCTTGGCGCGCTGGCCTGGAATGGGAACTTCTACACCCATTGGATTGCCGAAAACCCGGATTACAAGCCCGACGTAGGCGTCGATATGTCGAGCCAGGTTTCGCTCTCCAACGCCTATGCGTTGAACCGCGGAATTTCGCATGACAAATGCGTTTCCCTCATTAAAACGTATCAACGGATCAAGCGCGAAATGCCTCCCTCGTCACCGGGGGAGTTCTACGGCATCTACCCTCCTTTTCAAAGGGATTTCACTCTCAACGTTCCCGGCCTGGTTTGGGAATATTGCAATGGAGGTATACTCACGGTCGTTGCCGGAGAACTGGCGCACGGAGCCTTCGAGCATGGCTTTGAAGCTTATGGCGCCGACATTCTGCGCCGTGTCAAGGCGATTGCAGACCGGTACCGCGGCTATCTGCCATGTACGCTCCGAGGCAAGGCAGCCGAAACTCCGCAGCGTACCTTTCAACAGCTAAGTATCAAGGAGCAAGCCAACGCATCTCACGGGAAGAGTGCAACTGGCGTGCCCTCGTGGACTCATGCGGAACTGAATCTTGCCGACCTTCCCAGTGGAACCCAGGAATTTCAGGGAGTTCCTTTCGAGGTCCTCAATCCGGCGCAGAGCCCTTTCCGCTCTTCGATCGTGCTCTCTCGCCAGATTCCTTACCCGCAGAGCCTTACGCTCGCGGCCGGGGCCAAAGCCTCCTCAATCTACCTGCTCAACGCGGCCGATGGGCGAGCTGGAGCGGGGATGCTTCTCACCATGCACTATGCCGACGGAACCAGCTACACCGAAGACGTCGCAGGCCGCGGATGGTCCTTTCCCACGGATTCAAAATACGCAACGGCGGGCCCACGAACAGAAGACACATATCGCGTTGCCTGGAAGAAAACTACGCCGGATGGCCAGGAGGCCGGCGTCTATGCCACAGGGATCAACAATCCCCATCCCGACCGCGAAATTTCCTCTCTCGAATTGATCTGCGGCGGAGCGAAAGACCGGTGGCTTGTTCTGGCCGTAACTTTGAGCAGCGCGCCCGTGTATTTTGCTCCCTATGACGACCTCTCGACGGGAATCCCCGATGGATGGACCGGTTCCGTGATCTACGCGCTCCTTGAGGGATTAGCCGGCGTCAAGGACCAGGGCGCCGCTTTCAGCCGGACCGAGCTTACGCCGCGATGGGAGTCCGCAAATGTTCCGTCGGCTGAAGTGACGGTGCGCTACCCGGCCTCTTCCGGCTACTGCTCTTATAAGTACCGCGCCGGCGAGCACAAGGTAGAAGTCGAGTTCACAGGAAGCGCCGAATCTTTCGATGTGCAGGTTCTCCTGCCCCCGAATCGCCATGCTCGAAACGCCAGGTTGAATGGAAAAGAAATAGAAACCACTCAACGCAAAGTCGAGGAGTCGTCCTATCTGGTACTGCCCGCGATCCAAAGCGGCGTACATCGTCTCGAAGTTGAGCTAGCTTAAGCTTCACTGGAGCGGCCATGGACCGAAGATCATTCAACAAATTGGCTGGGCTTGGGGCGGTCTATGCCCTGTCGAGCCCCGCGGCTGTCGACGCTCAGCAATCCACGCCCGCCGTCGCCCCAAAGCAGAATTCAGTTGACGTGACCCATGGGACTGCGCCGATACCTGCGCGGCCAGTCGATTGGCCTTCACAGACCTATCGGCGGCTCCTGGTTGACACACACGTTCCCGACTGGGACGACCGGCTACTGGCTAGCTTCGATGCAACCGACTACGTCTCGACCATTGCCAATGCCGGCTTTCAATCGTTGATGCAATATGCAAACTCACACGTCGGTCTCTGCCTCTGGCGCACAGATGTTGGGCAAATGCATCGAAACATGAAGGGGCGCGACTATTTTGGCGAGGTAATGGAGCAATGCCGCCGCCACGGGCTTCACCGCGTGGCCTACTACAGCCTGGTCTTCGACGACTGGGCCTACCGGACACATCCGGATTGGCGCATTCTGCCCGCCGATAGCTCCGATCCTGAACATCATGACCGCGCAGGAGCCGTCTGCATCAACTCGCCGTATCCCGAGCACGCTCTTGCCTGCATCAGGGAGCTAGTGGCCAATTACGACTTCGAGAGTATCTTTTTCGACATGACGTTCTGGCCCACCATCTGCTACTGCGCCCACTGCATCGCGCGCTATTGGAAGGAAGAGGGCGCAGAACCGCCGCGCATCGTCGACTGGAACGATCCGCAATGGCGCAGATTCCAGAAGAGCCGCGAGCGCTGGATGCGCGACTTCACCCTATCGGTTACCAGGGCCGTCAAGCAGACCCGCCCAATCTCGGTCTACCACCAGTTCGGCACCTTCTTTGCACCGTGGGGTGTCGCGGTCTCACTCGAGCAAAATGAAGCTTCTGACTTTGCAGCCGGCGACTTCTATGGTGGAGCGGCTCAATTCTCCATCGTATGCAAGGCCTATCTGAGCCTGACGCGCAATCGCCCGTTTGAATTCATGACTTCGCGTACTCTCAACCTGAACGATTTTGAGACGACCAAACCCTTCGAGCAACTCGCGCTTGAGTCCATGATCCCCATGATCCACTCCTCAGCCTGCCTGTTGATCGATGCCATCAAGCCGGAGGGCACGCTGAACCATCGGGCCTACGAATACCTTTCGCAAATCAATTCGCTGCATGACGCGTACGAACCTTTTCTCGGTGGCGAGATGTTGGCCGATGTCGCAATCTATTACGACAAGAACTCCATGTATGACCCCGATGCCCAAAGGTTGCAGGCGAGCGAGGCGGCGAAGAATGTTTGGAGCAAGCCGCCGCATCTGGACGCGGCCGTAGGAGCGGCCCGCTTTCTCCGCGAAGCACACATTCCTTTCGGCGTAATTACCAATGTTTCCCTCAATCAAATAAGCAGATATCGCGCGGTCATCCTGCCAAACGTTGCCGAAATGAAGACCGATGAGGCGAATATCTTCCGCGAATTCGTTCGTAATGGCGGCATCCTTTATGCAAGCGGTCCGTCCTCCATGAGCGCTCCGGAAGAGAAAGAGAAGAGACTTCTGCTTGGCGACGTTCTCGGCGTGCGGTATATCGGCAAGATCGGAGGGCGGACGACCTATCTCTCCACCACGGACAAGGAGCTCAACGATGCCATCTGGCCGCAGGAAAACATGGGCTTTGGTGGATCGATGGTAAAGGTTCAGGCGGATCCTGCCGCCGAGGTGATCGCGACCGTGACGCTGCCGTTTGTCGACCCGGATGCCGGCAACGCACTCAACACTCGCTTTGCCCAGATTTGGAGCAATCCTCCCGCAGCCCAGCCCGGCCAGGATCCCGGGATCGTGATCAATGCGTTTGGAAAAGGCAAGGCTATCTGGGTGGCCGCTCCGCTGGAGTCACGGAGCGACGACGTGAACGCCAGAGTATTCGTGCTTTTGTTGAAACGAGTTTTGCAGCCGCCTTACATGTTTGAGGCAGACACGGACCGGGCGGTTGAGGTCACGCTCTTCCACCAGGAAAGCCGCCGCAGATTGCTGATCGGATTGCTCAACCTGCAAGCTCAGTTCCCCACGATACCGGTCCAGGCGACCCTTCGCATTCAAGTGCCGGCCGGCCATCGTGCGCGTAAAGTATCCCTGCTTCCCGAACAGAAAGAGATCTCATTCTCGCCCGCCGGGCCATACATCGGCATTCAGGTGCCATCGTTCAAGCTCGTGTCCATGTTATTGGTCGATTATGGATAGGGCCAACTGGGGCGGGTGGCCGGAGCAGGATTTCAGGGACGCCACGGACCTTGGACGGCGACGCCGGATACTTCATTTCTGCTCCCCATCGGCGACTCTGTTGTTGACTTGCTTGGCGAGAGCGATAAACATGATGCCAAAGAAAACTGGGCACCCCTCAGCCTGTTTGCAGGGTCAAGGGCGGGGTACCCGGCGCTCGGCCTCCATCAGGTTGGTGAGGATATCGTTGATGCGGGTCAGATGGCCTTCGCCTTTGGCGCGCAGCCAATCGAGCACCCGCGGATCGAGACGGACGCTCACCGCCACCTTCCGCTTGGCCCCGCGCAACCGAACGAGATGCGAGAGCTGCTCTTCGGTCAGCCGCGGAATATCCGAAAAGTCAATTCCTGACGTTTCGCCCGATGCCTGGGTATGGCTCGCTTTGCGTAGCGCCTGCCGCTCCTTCTCAGTCCACACTTTGCTCTTCATATCGCCGGAGTTCATTCTTTTCAGCCTGGCGGGCTGAGATGATGCGGATGATTTCTTCACCATGGCTGTCCCCCCTGTAGGCATGCACTACCAACAAAACCGCGGCGATTCCAGGCTGGATGGAAGCTGCGCCGAGCGCGTGCCATCGCAGTTCTCCGGTATCGTCCGCCCGGTCCGGGCCAATCAAACAATGCTCATCTTCAAAGACAAGTGCGGCGAGTTCGAATGAGATTCCGCCGTGCTTGCGCTGGTTCTGCCGGTTCTTCCGCTCATCCCATTCGTAGCGCACTGTGTATATACGAAGTATACTACAAAATGACTCCAGTGAAGACAAGGCCGGGTGCTCCAGGTCCGATTTTGGGACCTGGGAAAGCGCGAATCTCAACCCGGAATGCCAGGTGCCCCTGCTGACCTGCGGGTGCCGCATCCTTGCGCCTTTCTCGCGCAAGGATGGCTACGGACCGCAACTTTGGGCACCCCTCAGCCTGCCTTGGGCCAAGAGTCGGGCGCCCGGCATTTTCCCCTCCGACAGTTGCATATAATTAGGCCCACCTGGCGCACACTATTCATATGGGAGAGTCCAGAATCATCGATCCGATTACCCCCTCCACGAGCCCAAACCGGCGCAAATCCTTGGGTACCCCACCCCCCCCACCTTTTTAGCCACTTTTTCAGCCGGTCATCACTTATAAGTCGCATTGAATGAATTGTTTGTAAATTTTACATACTAACTGATCAGTAATCAACACCACAGGATTTCAGCCTGTTTTGAGCCAAAAAAGCCTCGTCTCGCGCGATTTTTGAAGCTTCACCGGCCTTCGAGAATCCTCTGCGCAACACGATATCAGGCGCGAGGGGGGTGCCGAGGAGAGGAGTGTCGGTGGCTAGACCGCGTGCTCCAGCGCATCGAGCAGGATCTCTGAACTGACGATGGGCGGCAAGCAGGTTCGTCCCCGGCACACAATTGCCCACGTGTCCGCTGCCGGGGGCGCAGGAACCTGGAGCAGCGTTTCGGCCAGTCCTTCGGGGACGCCGCCGGGGACCAAACGGTGAGGGGCAATGCGCATAACCGTTTTGTTAACCGCGAAACGGGCAACTGCCAATGCCTCAAGCCTGCCGGCCTCTGGCCCGGAGCCTACGACTGCCACCTGCACGGGGTCGAGGAGAAGGCGCTCCACGGCCAAGCCGTAGCTGCCGGCGTAGAGGCCGAGATGTTCGACAATTCCGGCAAAGGAGGCGAGCGTGTCTTCAGCGATCTCGCGGTAGTCCTGACGACCGCTGAGCGGTTCCAGGCGGAGAAGCGCGGCGGCGGCGGTGGGATTGCCGGCCGGGGTTGGGGTATCTTGCAGGGGCTTGCGCCGCGCACTCAGTGCCCCCAGCGGCACGACGCCATCAAGGTGTGTAGCCGAATCGTAGAAAGCTCCCGCCGTGCGGTCGTAGAAGCGATCGATCATGGCGTCGGCAAGTTTGATGGCGGCCTGGTAGAACTTCATGTTTCCGCCGGCAAACCAGCCGTCGATGCAGGCATGTACCGTGAAGGCGTAATCGTCCAGCGTGCCGGGAACCGGCTGATCCGGAGCGATGCCGTCTGGATAGGCGATGACATGAGACATCGCGCCGGCGCCGTCCCAGGCCTCGGCCAACAGACGCGTGAGAGTGCGCAGGGCAAACTCGCGGGCTCCGTCCATGCGCAGCACGCGCGCCGCCTCAAGGTAGGCCGTAACTGCCATCGCATTCCAACCGGTGTAAAGGGTGCGGTCAATGAAGGGAGTGGGCCGCTCGCCGCGGGCTTTGAGGAGTTTTCGCCGGGCCACGTCAATGATGGAATGGAGAACTTCCACTTTGCGGCCGGTTTCAGCGGCGAGGTCGGACAGGGCCTGATCGACGTGAAGCACGTTTTTGGCAGGATTGTGGTGCATATCGCCCAACTCGCCAATGTGCCAGTAGCGGAGGGCCAGATCAAGGTCGGCGGACTGAAGGACTTCGCGCGCCTCGTCGAGGGTCCATGTAAAGTAGTCGCCGTCGTCGTCCAGGTTTATGTCGGCGTCTTGCGAGGCATAGAAGCCGCCATTTTCGCGGTCGGTCATCCAATCGTCGAGCCAGCCCACGATTTCAACCGCGGTCAGCAGAAAGTCCTCGCGGACAAAGCTCTGGAATCCATGCACGTAATTGCGCAGTAGCTCGGTGTTGTCGTAGAGCATTTTTTCGAAATGCGGCACCACCCACCGCTCATCCACGCTGTAGCGATGAAAGCCGCCGGCCAACTGGTCGTATACGCCGCCATTGGACATCTTCTCCAGAGTGGTGACGAAGGCCTCGCGAGCCTGCTCGTTGTCACGGTTCATGGCAACTTCCAGCAGCAGGTCAAGGGCCGCCGGGTGGGGAAATTTGGGTTGCGAACCGAAGCCGCCGTTGCGGGGATCGAACTGGGAAAGGATGGAGCCGGCGATCTTGTCGACAAGGGCCAGGGAGAGCTCCGCGCCGCGGGCTGAGAACGATTCGTTGTGTTCGATGGCGGCCATTACACTTGAAGCCGACTCGAGCGCCTCTTCACGGCGGTCGCGCCAGACCTGGGCCATGGTCTCCAGCACTCGGCCGAAACCGGGGCGCCCAAAGCGGTCATCGGGCGGGAAATAGGTGCCGCCAAAGTAGGGGCGGCCATCTGGAGTAAGGAACGCGGTGAGCGGCCAGCCACCCTGGCCGCTGATGGCGGAAACAGCCGCCTGGTAACGAGCGTCCACGTCGGGCCGCTCGTCACGATCAACCTTGACGGGCACAAAGAGGCGGTTGATGCGTTCGGCCATCTCCGGATTTTCGTAGGACTCGCGATCCATGACATGGCACCAATGACACCAGACCGCGCCAATATCGAGGAGAATGGGTTTGTTTTCTGCTTCGGCGCGGGCAAAGGCCGCTTCGCCCCAGGCCTGCCACTTGACGGGCTGATGCCGGGCCGAGCGCAGATAAGAGGATGCTGCGTGTTCGAGCTGGTTTGAAGCGCCGGAGCTAAGTGGAGGGTCCTCGTGCATGTGCTGAGGATACATGAGTTATGCCCATGGCTAACAGTCTAAGCGCTCCAGTTAAGTTTCCAGGATGACCGCGGCTGATCCCGGAGCCATCTCCAACTTCCCAAGCCACGGGTTCGGTTCGGGCTTCTCTGGAGAAACCCAATGCAAACTCGCCGATCTTTGATTGTCCAACTCTACCCTGCAGACTATAGGTTCCGTATCGCTCATATTGGCAACAGCCACGGCGCGAAGCCCGTTCTTTCGCCGAAATACCGAGTAAGTATCAAGCGGCGCGCCATTCGCAGTTACCCGCGCACCGATGGTGTCACAAAACTCAGCATCCCAGATCCATTCCCGGTATTTGCGCCGCAGGTCGTCCACGGCGCGGCCATAAGCAAGCGTCAGCGGTATTTCACCGAGTTCACCGTGAAAGTTCCGCGGCTCGTAACTCATTGAGAACCGGTAAAGAAGGCAGGCGTTTATCATTTGCCGGTCGTTCTCGCCCGTAACTGCCACCGACATGGGCGCAAAGGGATCGAGATACCTCGCGAAGGGAACGAAGCCCCTTTCGATGCGGAAGTAAGACATGTCATAAGTCTGCAATTCGAGATCGTAAGGAGACTCGCCGGCGAAGACAAACCTCTCGGGATCGACGATAGCGCGAAATCCTTTAATAAGGGGCACGTCTCCTGAAAACACGGCTCCTGGAACCGGGTGGCCGTGACTCGTCGAGAAGCAGTAAGAGCTTATATGCCATTGGCACTCGTCAAACAGGATGCCGCTTGCGCCTAACTCGACGCTCTTGCGGAACTCTTCGAGCGCGCGCTTTCTCCACGCCGGACTTGCCTGACACATACCCGCACCGTGCCTCGCGTTGATGCCGCTGATCTGGGTCGGCGTGTCATAGTTATAGCCGTTGAACAGGTACGGATCGCCGTACGGGTCCTCAATGGCAAACTTGCGGAATTCACCGGCGTAGCCTGGCGCCGTTACGTCGGCCCAAGCGTATTTGTTAAACAGGACGATCTCGACGCCCATTTTTTTGCTGGCCGCAATAGCGTCTTTGAACTCCTGCGCCGTGCCCAGCCGGGGATCGGTGTCGTGCAAGGGGAAGTCCCGGTCCTGTCCGCCAATCTGCCATCCGGTCAATTGAATTGCTTTGACGCCCCACCGCGCGCAAGCCTCGGCAACCTTGGTCAGATCCTTGTAGGGAAAAGACAACCTGTCTTCCGATGAGTTGATCTGGATCTGCTGCCAGGAGTGAACGTCCTCGACCCACCGCGGCTTTTTTGGAGTTCTAAACCACGTGCCGCGCCATGCCTTGTATAAATCCGCGCCCGCATGCCAATCGCCTGCAAAAGGCTCCAGCACCAGCGCCTCAGAGCGCTGAGTGGCGCCGGGCCCGATAAAGCACAAGTGGTTCGGATCGATGCCCACCGCGTGGTCCTCCGCCTTGCCTGCGGCGCCAGTGGCGCTGGAGTTGAAAGAATCGACATACGCCGGAGAAAGGAAGAAGCACAACTGCACGGTCTGCTTTTGACCTTGGTCGTGGTAGCCCAAATACAGTCCGCGGGATTGGCTGAGAATGAGACAGAATTGAGTGTCAGTGCCAAGGTGGCGTAACTGGGCCGGAGTGTCGTAGCCGAAATAGCCGACCTGGTTTCCAAACGTAGGCCAAAGACTCGATGACCCCATCCCGCTGTAGCTCCAGGCCGCCTGGCGCATGGTCTTGTCTTCGGCGGGTGGCGTAAGACCAGCCAAGCGCGGATACGTATAGCTCTCGACCACCGCGTGGCTGCCGTTACGTATTTCATAGCTGAAGCGGGCACCCGCGCCATCAAGCCGAATCGACTCCGATACTTCAATGTCGAGCTTACCCATGCGATCGCTCTCAAAGCCGGCCCAGGTAATCGTGGCCTTGGTTCCTTCCGATTCAATACGCGGCTTGCCTGTGTTGCGTTCGGTGAAGTAGTGAAAGCGATGATCCGGAGCCGGTACGTGCAATCGCATGCCGGCGCCGCGCAACTTCCAGGCGTGGTCCTTTGACTCGATCTTCTCCACGCAGCCGGTCTCGCGACTGATTTCGATAAGAAGAAGATCGTTTTCGAGCACGAGCATGCCGGCAGCGGCCGCTTTCGAGGTTGGCAAAGCAATGTTGGCGATAAGTCCGGAGGCGCCCGCGGTCAGAGCGGTGCCCAGGAATTTACGGCGCGAGAATGTCATGTGTAGAGATCCTTGTTAAGCGACGCTAATACACGCGATGGGTTCCGTCAATGCGCGGGCAAGGTCTATCGCCAGCGCACGGCGCCAGCGCTCACCTACCTCGACGAGCTTCTGGAAGCAGTGATCTTCTTCCATGAGAGGGAGATCGGATCGCGCTCCATCGATTTGGAGCGTCGTTACCGGAAAGCGCCGGGAGTGCTGTGATGCGGAATTTAATGACTGCCGAGATTCCCGGTGATGGCCGTCAAAGACAAATCTGGCGAATCCAGCTTAAAGTTAAGTTATGAGGTTCGCAATTTTTCCGATTCCGGTTTCCGCTCCGAGACGATTTCTGGCCTGTTCACTTGCCCTTTTGCTGGTCGTACCGTTTGGGTACGGGCAGTCCGCCCACAGCGGGAATTCGGGTAAGCTGGGTTCCGGGGACCCGGCGGCACGTTCGAAGGGCTCAGTCTCGCACAAAAAGCAGAAAACAAAGAAGACCGGAAGATCAGCCAGGAAGAACAAGAAACCTGCCGGCCGAGCGGCCAGGGCCGCAGCGGCGGCCCGGACGGCCCTGCTGAAGCGCGCTTTTGTGGCCTCAACCGAGCTGCGCCCCATGGCGCAGCAACTGGCGAGTCTGCGGATGCCGGCCGCCTATGCGGGCGTCACCAGCTATGCGCACCAGCACAACGGCGAGGCGGCAGCAGCAGCCTATCTTGCGCTGGGCCACGCCTATCTCATGGACAAGCGCTACCCGGAGGCAATTGCCAGCTTGCGCCAGGCGCGCCAGGCCGGTGAGCAACTTGCGGATTACGCTGACTTTCTGGCCGCGCGGGCCAACCACGAGGCGGGCAACGAATCTGCAGCCGAGGCACTATTTCACGGCTTCACGGCCCGCTACCCCGACAGCATCTTCACCGCGCAGGCTCCGGAATGGGAGGCCAACACGCTGCTCGCCCTGGGAAACGCATCAGGCGCGCAGAGAGTACTAGCCGCTGCGGCTGGAACCGACGCCGCTGACCATCCCGGTTACCAGCTTGCGCAAGGGCAGATAGCGCTGACCATGGGGCAGACTCAGGCAGCAGAACAAGACTTCAAGCGGCTCCTGCTGGGCCATCCGCTCGCTCCCGAAGCGCAAATAGCGCGCGCCAAGCTCACTTCGCTGGGCGCGGAGACAAGTCTGACTGCTGCCGAGCTGCGCAGCCTGGGCGATGCCTACTACAAGGCCGGACGCTATTCCGAAGCCGGCGAGCAGTATCATGCGCTAGCCCGGCAATCCGGTCTGGACACACAGAGCCGCAACGGGTTCGCGGTGGCTGCCGCAGCCTGCGACTTGAAGCTGAAAGTGTTGACGCCTGCCCAGGTGCAAGGGCTGGCCTATACCGACGACGATAACGGTGCGCGCAGGCTCTACCTGCTCATGGAGCTGGCCCGGAACCGCAACGACCTGCCGGATCAGCAACGCATCGTCTCGCTGATGGAAGAACGCTTTCCACAGAGTCAGTGGCTGGCCGAGGCGCTCTATTCCAGCGGCAACATGTATCTGTTGCGCCGCGAGTACGCGACGGCTGTGGGCTACTACAGCTACCTGGCGACGCACTTTCCGGCGAACGCGAATGCCGCGTCAGCGCACTGGCGCGCAGGTTGGCTTAGTTACCGGCAAGGACTCTACTTGGACGCCGCACGCCTCTTCGATGAACAAATCCGGCTCTATCCAGGGGCGAAGGAGACGGTTTCCGCGCTTTATTGGCGAGGGCGCCTTTACGAGACACAAGATCGCAAACCAGCAATGGCCGCGGCTCAATACCGCACCGTGGCCCGGGTCTATCAGCATTTCTTCTACGGCAAGTTGTCGCGGCAGCGACTGGCTTCGCTGGGCAATGCGCAAATGGTCGCGGAGCCGCAACTTGACCGCATTCAGGCGCCTCCCGTGCCGGTGCTCGAGGATAGCTTCCCCGCGGATAGTCCGCACCTAGCCAAGGCACGCCTGCTGGCTAACGCCGGACTGAACGATTACATTGCGCAGGAGATTGCCGCTGATCCCGACTCGACAACATGGAGCGCACTGGCCGAGGCGCAAATTTACGCCTCCTACGGCGAGACCTTCCGCGCCATGCGCGCTCTCAAGAGGGCTTTGCCCTATGCCGCCACGGCCCCCATCAAATCCATCCCGCTCAGCTACTGGCGCATTCTCTTTCCTGAAGCGTGGTGGGAAACGATCAAGTCGGAATCGGCGAAGAACAACCTGGACCCATACCTGGTGGCCTCGCTGATTCGGCAAGAGTCGGAGTTCAACCCCACAGCCATTTCCCGCGCCAATGCCTATGGGCTTATGCAACTACTGCCCTCTGTGGGCAAAGCGATGGCTCGCGAAGAAAAGCTGAGCCACTTTGAGACCTTTCAACTACTCGATCCGGCAACCAATATCCGCTTGGGAACCCGCTATTTGCGGAAGACTCTCGATCGGTTTGGCGGGGTGCCGGAATACGGTTTGGCAGCCTACAACGCCGGCGACGAACGCGTGGTGGATTGGCAGGCCGCCGGGCCTTATCAAGGCATCGACGAGTTTGTCGAATCGATTCCATTCACAGAGACCCGCGAGTACGTCGAGGCGATTTTGCGCAACGAAGAAATGTACAAGTCGATCGACGAGATTGCCGGCCCGAGGACCATGGCCAGACTGGGAGCGCCGCGGTAGGCAGATCCTGTCCTTCCCCGGAGGCGGAGTCGGTTTGGCCGGTTCTGCGCTCGATTACGATTGACATGCCCGCCTGTCTAAGCAACACTGTGTTCAATCGTACGAATCCAATTCTTTGAAATGCCATTCGCAGCCTGCTGTTGTTGCACAAACGGGGCCGGCCGGGATGAACGGATGCGGTTCTGTTACCTCAATCAACCGGAGGGCAGAATGTCAGACGACTTGCAGTTTCTTGAAGAATGGATCCCGGAAAGAATGGATCCCGGAACGGTCTTCGTGCTGGAAAAGCAACCCAAGCTGGGCCATGCACAGAATCCGTTTGTCGCGGTGATGTCGTGCCCGCGGTGCGGCACGCTCGGGCTAATTACCAGCCGCCAACTTTGCGGGGGCGAGACGATGATCTGCGGAGGCGATCTGTGCTCAGCCGAATACCGATTGGACGGCGAAACGATCAACTTTCGCAGGGTCCAATAGCTGCTTTCAGGAATTCCTTGGCAAACCCGGTCGGCATGAAAAAATGCGAGGAGAATTTTGTCCTTCTTCACCCTTGGAAAAGCTGCAGAGTTGCCTGACCGTAAAAGCACATGCGACGTTCGCTGGAGTTCTGAAGTGAACGGTGACGGAGAACCCGGTGGAGTCGGACAAAAGGAAAAGGCGTCATTTCCGGCTAAAAAGCGGCTCAAAAGTGGCTCAAAACTGCCGGTCATGATTACCGATTAGTTAATATGTAGAAGTGGGGTAGCTGCCTAAGTACANNGCTACCCCACATGTAGAATTTACAATCAATTCATTCTGTGGCACTTACGAACGCTAACCAGTTGGAAAACAGGGCCTTGGGGGGGAGGGGTGGGGGGTACCCGGTTTTTTCGACGGATCTTCGCCTCAATTGAGGATCCGGCCGAGTTGCGTCCGCGGTATGTTTTTGGTCATTGTGGACTCTCCAATTCAAAGTGTGCGCCATATGGTCTTAATTAAATGCAAATGGTAGAAGGGCAGATCGTATTATTTTTAGATTCAATGACATAGATACAGCAGACGAAACGAGAGCTTTAGAGCATCCCTCTTGACGGTGTAGAGTGCAATATTCCCTCCGGGGCTAAAGCCCTAAGCTTATTTTCCGGACCTTGCGGCACGGCTGAAGCCGTGCCCTTTCAAAGCCGCTCTACGCCAACATGAGGAATGCGCTAGCCCGGAATCAAGGCAATCAAAACGGCGAGTAACAACGCGGCGAGGCCGCCGCATATAGTATCGGCGGCCTGCCCATCCATTCGGGGCCAAGCATCAAGACTGTCAGTGGGCCGGTTACAAAGTCGATATCTCAACGCGTGATCGCGTGGCAATTGCCTTTTTTCCTGCGAGCGCAGCAGTAGCTGACTTCAGGGCTCGTTCGGGTCCGCACAGTAGAGGCGTGCCCTGTCGGACAGCAGAGCAAAAGCTCCACACCTCGGTGCGGAAGGCAACGTCCCAATTCGACTTACACGGAGTGGTTTCGTCTTTGCCTGCAACCGGCTCTCCCATCACGCATCCGGCCTCTTTGGGAAAGAACATTCCACCCTCGAGGTCGGACATGATCAGAGTCCCGTTCGATCCCAGGAACTCTTCGTAGAGTCCGCCGAAACTGTTGCTCAAGATAACTGACAACTCCACAGTGCAAGCCTGGGGATGGTTGAACGTCATGAAGATGTGGTCGTCGACTTCGCGCCCGTCCTTATAGCAGTTGATTCCGCCGGATCCATAGACTGACTGACCTGTCGATCCGAGGAACCACTCGACGAGCGAGATTTGATGGCTCCCCAACTCGGAAACGAGGCCATGCGAATAACGATTGTACATGCGCCAATTGGCAAGCGTTTCCCAGTCAGGGTAGCCCCATCGGCTCGGGTTATAGCTGCTGGAAGGAGCCTTCTCATCCCAGCGCCAGGACTGATTCCTGTGCGTGTGGAGGCGCACGTAATGAATGTCGCCAAGTACTTTCGGGCGAATGAAGTTTTCATAAACGGCCTGATAGAGCGGTTCGTAGAAGCGAGGGTAGCCGATTTCCAATAATCGATGATAACTTCGCGAAGCATCGAGCATCCTATGGCAACTTACGACGTCATAGGCCATCATTTTTTCGCAGAGCACATTGACGCCCGCCTGCAAGAACCCGATCGCTATTTCGGCATGGGTCCAAAGTGGCGTGGCGACAATCACAACTTCGAGTTTCTCCTTCTGCGCCATCTCCTGCCAGTCCTCGTATTCCCGAGGCTGCTTCCATCCGGCGGCCACAAGCTGCTGACTGGCCAAGGTACGATGAACAGGGTTGATATCGCAGATAGCTTGAATGTCGATAAAATCTTTATGACAGGCTTCGAGCAAGGCGCCGGCGCCCTGACGCCCAACACCAACTATGGCACCCTTAACGGGCCCTCCAGTTAGATGGCGAGGCACGCAAGTTTCGATTTTGAACCGGTCGGGATTACTTCCTCGAACGGCCATTCGCCAGAAGTTCCGGCGCCCGACGAGTTTCTGTTCGGGTGTCAAATACATGTGCGACCATCTCCATTCTTGTCGGCAAGAACAAATTGAAATGTTTCGAATGACTTCTTATAACTGCGGGACCGGAACAGCGCCTTTCTTTCGCCAAGCGGAATACAGAAGATCGAGCCCGGCAATCCTTCCGGTTTGAAAGGACCACACTACGGCGACGGCTACCCATTCGATCAAGTTCTTGTTGACGATCATGTAATTCCCTTCCATGCCGGGGTGTGGAACGCCGTCAAGCGGCATGGCTGTGAGGTAGAACAACGCAAGCATGGCCATCGCACCATAACATCCCAGTTGAGTGAAGATGCCCAGCATGAGAGAGAAACCGATGGCACAAAGAGCGGTGATCACAGCCACGTCGATCGCGTGACCCCAGCCCGCGTTGAACATCGATTGGAGTGTGTGCCCCACAAATCCAGTGGCTCCATTCAAATAACTTGCGGAACTCCACGTGCCGAGATACGTTCCATCCTTTGCCCATGCAGGCAGCAGGAGTTTGAAGTAGCCCTCATAAAGAAAATGCCAGCCAATGAACGTGCGCAGAACGACCAGCGTCAACTTCTGAAAAGCGGAAAGCGAATCCGATGCTGAATTACCCATGCATAAACTCCAACACTGCTCGATCGCTGGACCCGATCACGATCGGTTGAGATAAGTCATTTTCCAGTAGCATCACGGCGACCACACCTTCGCGCACATCACAATATCGCTTAGCGAGTTCCGGACCACCGACGAAGAAAGCCGTGGCCAAAGCATCAGCCAGGGTTGCCGAGTCAGCAATGACAGTTACACTCAGGGTCCCATTTGGCGGGAAACCCGTTCGTGGGTCGAGGATGTGACCGTAGCGTTTCCCATCGATTTCGAACCATTGTTCTTCCTGACCGCTGGTTCCTATCGCGCAAGAGTGCAAGCGCAGGGTTCCCATCCTTTGGTCTTTGAAAACCGGGTGACGAAGGCCGACAAGCCAGCCCGCGCCGTCCGGCCCTTCGCCTGCGGCCAGGATGCTGCTATAGCCGGCGGTGAGTAACGCGGTCCTTGTGCCGCACGCGCGCATTTTTGCCGCACCCCGATCGAGCGCGTACCCTTTCCCCACTGCTCCGAAGTTAATGCGAAGGCCGGGGGAGCAAAAGGAAACGGTTTGATCTTGTCCAAGCGAAACGCGGCGAAAGTCTACACACTTCAGTGCTGCCGCGAGAGACTCCGCCGTCGGAATATGAGGCTTGCCGTGTTGGAACCCCCAGCACTCACTCAGGGCTCCAGTGGCTACGTTGAATGAGCCTTCGGTTTCCTCATGAATGCTTTGACAAGCCTGTAGTAGCTCAAAGAGCTCGGGTCCAACCGAAACTGGATCTGCCGCCGCACATCGGTTGAGACGATTTAGTTCGCTTGCCGGTCGAAATACAGAGAGAATCGATTCCAGCCGATCGACTTCGTCGAAACAAGCTTGCGAGGCGAGAAGTCCGCGGTCCCCGGCCGGAATTATCGCTTCGAAGCTACACGCCATTGCAGAGCGCGAAACACGTATCCATTCATCGGGGTGGACTTCTTGCCTTGCTTCGGAACGCAAACTGCCATTGAGCGACAAGAATTGCCGCCGGTTAAAGACTTTCATGGCCGCTTGGTTCGTCATCGGCGAACTTTGCATATCAGGCATGTGGGGTCCGATTGGTTGCCACACCGATGGCTTCATTTATTGCCAAGCATGTTTTAGTTACATCACGGGCATGCTCTGGCGAGCAACGCGGGGAAGCACCCGATCGGATACCGCCACAAAAACCAGCGATCTCTCGCCGAAAGGTTTCAGTACTATCTGCCGGTGCAGTGTTTGTTCCTTGCGCAAGAGCCGAATGGCTTGATGCTTCCTCGCTGCGGCTGGCCGAAGTATCGATCACAGGATGCGAGGCATTCACTTTCGCCGATTTGATCGTGGCACGCACGCTTCCCTCCTCGGTGAATAGCAGGGCTTCGTCATTTCCAATGATCAGCGTGCCGTTCTTGCCCATGAACTGGGTATAACTCTGTTCAAATCCATTGGACTGAATCAGGGAGAGCGTCGCGGTCCTTCCGTTGGGGTATTCAAGGGTGGCATAAACGTGATCGTCAACGTCGCGGCCATCCTTATAGGAGTAAGTCCCACCCGTGGCCTGCACCGCGACAGGCACAGAGTCAAGATACCAATTCATCAGCGAAATCAAAGCTCCGCCGAATTCACTCGTCAGACCATTTGAGTAACGCCTGTAGAGGCGCCAGTTTGCAAGTTGCTCCAGTGATGAATATCCCCACGGTTGCGGGTCGAAGCTTACTGCATCCAGTTCCTTTGAAACATATCCAGAATCAGAACTGTGGCAAGCCGCTTCAACTGAGTAAATATCTCCCAGAACGCCCTGCTTCACGATATTGCGATAGGCCGCCCAGTAGAGCGGCTCGTAGTAGTTCTGATAACCGATATGAAGAAGGCGCCTGCCCCTTTTCGATGCCTGGATCATCCTGGTGCAGCCGTCCAGGTCCAATGCCATCGCGGTCTCGCAAAACACGTGCTTGCCTGCTTCCAGACAGCCGATTGCAATTTCCGCATGAGTGCCGAGCGGTGTTGCAATCAGTATTGCTTCAATGCGCTCGTCGTGAATCAAATGACGCCATTCTCGATGCCACTTCACATCTTCAAGTTGCGTTGTTTCGGCCTTGGTTGGAGGCTTGATATCGCAAATGGCGACGATGTTCATCAGGTCGGGATCCACGCTGCTGCAAAGGATCCGGCCTTGTTTCCCATAGCCAATCAATGCGGCGCGAATCGGCCCACCGCGGGCCGGTCCTCGCACAATTGCGGTAGTGCCAAGCGCAGCGAGCGCAGACACTCCGCCGGCCGCCTTTAAAAAGTTGCGACGGCCAATCTTGCGCATTGCAGAAGTCAAAACCATCTTTCCGTTGCCTCAGCTACAGATCCAGCGGTTTCCGGAACACATGTGCATAAGTGTTTCTGATGGAGTTCCGGCCGATCGCCCAC
>PLZC01000398.1:747-8077 GCA_003151985.1 Acidobacteriaceae bacterium | reverse complement strand
GTGGCCTGGCTTCCAAACACAATACCGACGACGGTAAGGGTTCTGAGTGCCTCAATTCCCAAATGCATTTCGAATTTTCCAAAGGCCAGTATTGCGGTTGAGAACGCAAGGAAATAGACACCCAGGATGACGCCCGCGCCCGTAATCCTTCCAATTTGCCACGAGTTAGGCATCTTCGATGGCCGCACTCTGTCCGTGGTTAGCGACATGGCGAGGAAGTCGCCGGTGATCATCACAATAACCATCAGCATGGGAGTTAGGACAGCATGCCCAGTCATGATCAGGCCGACCGCGAGCAGCAGCACCTGCACAATCTTTTTCATCACAGAGTTCAGCGTGTAGGTGAGAATGCGCTGAAAGGTGATTCTTCCCTCTTTCACGGCGGCCACAATGCCGGCCAAACCAGGTTCGGTGAGTACAACACCTGCCGCCGATTTGGCCACGTCGGTAGCGGTCGAGACGGCAATGCCGATCTGTGCCTGACGGAGCGCCGGTGCGTCATTGGCGCCATCGCCGCACATACCAACCGTATGCCCGCCTTTCTGGAAGGCCTTGACGAGGTCGTACTTGCCTTCCGGAAGAATGCCAGCGAACACTGCAAAATCCTCTGGCTTGATGTCCTCGGGAAGCATTCCGGGCGGGCAAATGGGGCCGGCCAACCCCACGGCATGAGCGACGATTGCCGCTGTAGCCGGAGCGTCTCCCGTCACCATATCCGTGCGCACGCCGAGGGTATGCAATTCCGATATGAGAGAAATTGAGTCAGTCCGCGGCGGATCACTGAGCGCGATCATGCCTATAACCCGCATCGAAGCAGGGGGGCCAGCAGCTACTGCCAAGACCCTGAAACCATTTTTCTCGAGTTCGTCGGTTATCGCGGCGGCGGCGGGCGACGGACCTGTAAGGGCTACCACCGCAGTAAAAGCTCCCTTTACGATGCGCTTGGATTCCCCCTTTGCATCTGTCGCGGTTGCTTCCGATGTTTTCTTCCCAGGGTCGAACGGCACAAAGGTCGCAAGCTTTGGCAAGTCAGATGCCGGCTTGTGAGAGGCGGCAGATCGAATCGCCTGATCGACAGAGTCCTTACCGCCCTCAGAACTGGCCAGAGCTGCCAACCCAAGGACGTGGGCTTCGTCGAACCCTGGCAAAGGGCGAACGCTGGTTACTGAAAGCTCGTTGCGGGTCAAAGTTCCGGTTTTGTCTGAGCACAAGATATCGATCGACGCAGCTTCGTCCACAGCACACAGTCGCGTCGACAGCACACCCAGCTTGGCCAGAGAACGAGCTCCGATCGCGGCGGCGAGGGTGAATGTTGCAGGCAACGCAACCGGAATGGCTGCAAGAACCGACGTGAGCAATAGAGGAATGATCTCACTCCACGGCATCGCATGGGCGTAGGCATAGATCCCCATTGCCAGAATTACGACGCCGTTGAAGATAGCCAGGTTGCGCACAATCTTGAGGACAGCCTTCTGCTGTGTGCTCACGACCTGTGCGGTGCGAACAAGTTCCGCCGTGCGACCGAATTTAGTGCGAGCGCCAGTATCCGTGACCTCGGCAGTTGCTTCACCACGCTGCACCAGAGCCCCTGCAAAAGTGTCTACACCTGGACCGGCTTCAATCGGTAACGATTCGCCTGTGAGCATCGACTGATCGAGCTGTACCGATCCACCGGTGAGATGCACATCAGCAGCGACCACACTGCCGAGCGACAGCTTCACCAGGTCGCCACATACCAATTCCGCAGCCGGAACAATCTTCCATGCGCCATCGCGCTTGACAGAGGCATTGAGGGCGAGGCGTGACTTCAGAGCTGCCAAGGTAGCTTGAGCCTTGCCCTCCTGGAAGTAGGCAAGCGCTGCATTGAACACCAGCAAGGCCGCGATGACCGCAGCCTCGTAGTATTTATGCAGCACAAGCTCAAGCACAATGGAGGCTTCGAGCAACCATGGAACAGGCGCCCAGAACTTAGCCAATGCATTACGAAGCGGATGAGCAGACGTGTCCGGCGTTACGTTCGGTCCGTCCTTTTCAAGTCGGGCATGCGCCTCATCGCTCGTCAACCCTTTCGATGCGACTTCCTGAACCGGTTTTGCCCGCTGCCTGGATGACGCAGCGACCACAACGCTATTTGCACTCATAGTTGGTCACCTATATCACTGTTTTCTCTATCACAACCAATCAGCGCCAAGAGAAACGATAGCGATGCCCACCGCCGCCGCGGGATCCTCCTCCACCGGCGTCACGGAGCGCACTGCCTACAAAGCCCATCCTGCTGGCCTACCCGATCTTTCGCACCAATGAGATTGTTACTGTAGCGCAACATTATGGTGAGCGGGGCAACTGCCGCGCGCTGCACGTTCGGCGATAGGCCCATACACCATAGATGGCACCGATCGGAATTACAACGTAAAGCGGGATGTGAATTACCGTAGCCAATGCCGTGAGCAGAATGAGAGGCAGCCACGGCGCACTTGATCGCCATGCTGTTATCTTTGACCCTGTCTCGAAGACCTCCAGAAGCAGCAAGAATAAGAAGAATGTTAAGATTCCCACGCAGACCGAACCCATATGAACTTGCCATCCTGGGAGTTTATTCATATTTTGCCCCCACAACTCGACAAGGTCCGGGAGTATGGTCTCTATTGTGATGAATGCGCAGGCGCCGCCAAACGACGCCATAAGCAGTGTTGTCAGGGTGTGATTATGCTCGTAGCGCGATTGCCTCTTGCGTTTTCCCATCCAAGTCTCCAGCGAAGCGATCCATTTCTCAGGTTCTAATCGTTAGGACTGGACATGCGGCATCGACGATGATCCCGAAGGCCCCCGATGTTCTCATTTCCATGCTTAGATGGGATGTCTTTCGAATGCCGAGCACCAAAAGGTCAATAGAACACTCACTGATGTGTTCAAGGATTCGATCATGTGCGCGACCCACTGCCACATAGGTTCTCGGATCACAGAACTCTCTGGCCTGTTGCGGTACAACGCCATCGAGAGCACCATAAAAACGGCTCTCGAGGTCGGATAACCGATCTGGATGCTCGATAGCATCTTCCTGGATCACGTTAAGCACATCAAGCTTTGCTCCGAACATCTCCGCAAAGGTCACGGCATAGTTTGCCGCGTTGGCCGCCGCAGACGTAAAGTCCGTGGCAAAGAGAAGCCTCTCGATCCGAAGAGTCTTCGAAGATACGGACTGAACGTGGGGGCCAACAGTAAGGGATGGCCAGCGCGTAGACCGTAAGATTTTCTCCGCGATTGACCCAATGACGGCCCGTTCGAACCTGCCTCCACCATGCGTCCCCAAGACGATCAAGGACGGTTCCTGCCTGTCAGCCAGATCTGAAATGACTTCTTTCGGATCGCCTTCGAGAAGAGTTGGAATGGCTTCGACAGAATCCACTCCCAACTGAGCAGCCTCTTTTGAGAGCAGCCGCTCTAAGTCTTTCCTCTGCTGGCTCACTCGTTGATCGCCAATCTCAGCTTCCATAGCGGCTTGTGAAAGAGTGAATGCATGAGTCACTAGCAACTTCGCTGAACAATGAGCCGCTATGCGCGCAGCGTAGAATCCCGCGTTCTGAGAACAAAAGAAAAAATCGGTTGCGTAAACAACCGTCTTCAGGTCCAAATCTGGCCTGTCACCCATTGCCGGCATCGTGGCTGCCTCTCCTTAGAAGAGCTTTACAACAAAACAATCAACACTATCGCGCTGGTTGCTGCTTGGTACTCAATTCAAAGAACATTGCAATGCGAATGTGCGGGCATCCTTCCCGAACAGAGTCCGCGGCAGCTCTGGATGAAGTAGCAATCACGGATTTGCTCCGATCTGGTAATTGAGCGTTGCGAGAGACAGCCGGTACTGATACTGAGCATCCGCATTTCCGATAGCTGCGTCGGTCTGCTGAAACTGGGCCTGACTGAGCTCGACGATCGAACTCAACCCCAATTGATAGCGCGTCTGTGCCAACGTTAACGCCAGGTTTGCCTGGCTCAAGAGTTCGTCTGTGACAGCTACCCGTTGAAAGGCGGTATTAGCTGCTAGCCACGCTGTACGCACATCCCGGACAATCCGATCGCGCAGATCCCGGCTCTGTTCCGAGAATGCTTGAGCACGGATGGCAGCTTCCTTCGTCTGCGCCGAGTAGAGGAAGCCGTTGAAGATCGGAATATTCATGTTGACGCCAATACCGCCCCACCAATTCGTGGTGTAATACTCTGCGGGTCGAATGGGTACGCTTCCGACAGTTCCCGCGGCACTTATGCTCGGCAGCATCTGGTCGCGCTGTGCATGGCTGAACTTGACAGCTGCTTGTTGGCTGTAATTCAGGGCCTGCAAGTCCGGCCTTTGTCGGAGTGCGAGTTGCGTGAGCTGCTCGGCATCTTGTGGTGGTTCTTGCAAAAGCGCATTCTCTTCGACCAGGTCGTATGCTATCTGCCTATCCAGGCCTAAAACCGCGTCCAAAGACGCCATCGTCGAGTCGACGTTATTCTTTGCATCCAGGAGCAATAGCTTTGCCTGCGATAGGTTGACGTCAGCGAAGCTCAAGTCGAGTGTGGATTTGAGCTTGTTCTTAGTCAACTCGCTCACCTGCGTTTCCGTTGTCTGTCGGGTGCTGACGTTTTGTTCCGCAACTTTCAGCAGCGCCTGGGCCTGGAGTGCGTTGAAGAAAGCCTGGTCGGTTGCGATGACAATATCTTCAGTCGTGGCGAGAGCGCTCGCGTTCTGGGCCTTCTCCTGCAACCTTGAGGATGCCAACAGGTTCCCTGTTCTGCCAAAGTCCGTGATTAGTTGAGTGAATCCTCCTCCGGCTCCTGCGTGCTCAAAGAGGCGCGAAGCCGTGAGCGATCCCGCAGAGACCCGAGAGGCATCTTCCGCCTCCTCTGCAGTTATGGCGGCGGTTGCAGTGGGAAGTCTCGCCGCTCTCGTTTCCCTAACAACTTGGTGCTGAGCCAGAACGAACAATCGGCTAACGCTTATCCGTGGGTTGTTCTTGATGGCCATCTGTTCGGCCTCGGTCAACGATAATCGCGGGCCATGCCCTGACGTCCGAGCGTCCGCGGGAGCCGCCGGGGCTTGGCTTGTTGCACCGGTCGAAGTCTGAGCGATCTGCGCTACAAGAACAAGAGAAGACGCGTTCGCTCGGGGGGCATCTGGCAGAAGTTCCTTGGCGACCCCGGTTTGCGCCAGGAGAGCGCAAGGAACCGCCAGCGCCAGAACCGTGATCAAGGTGGTGCACCGTTGGCGCGATTGTGCATGATTCATCATTCTCTAAACCTCTCTCTCGGCAACGATCTCTGTCTTCTTCCTGCCGTGAACAATCAGGTATACGGCGGGTACCAGGAAGACTGTGGCTAAGACCGAAACGCCTAGGCCGCCAATGATGGCCCGCGCGAGTGGGGCATATTGTTCGCTTCCCGCCTCAAGCCCCAGCGCCATCGGAATCATGCCCAGCAAAGTTGCAAGCGATGTCATCAGAATCGGCCGCAATCGTATCTTGCACGATTGAACGACGGCCTCTGCCACCGACAGGCCACCCTCATGAAGATGCCCGGCAAACTCCACGATCAGAATGCTGTTGGACACGACGATGCCCGTCATCATGATCAAGCCCATGAGTGACATGATGTTTATCGTGCTGTGCGTGAAGAGCAGAATGAGCAGGACTCCAGACAACCCCGGCGGGATGGCCATGAGAATGATGAATGGATCGACGAATGACGCGAATTGCGCCATCAGAATGAGGTAAACCAGCAGGATCGATAGCACCAGGCCGATGGCAAATCTCTTGAATGACTCGTTCATGCTCACGACACTGCCGCGCACCGTTACACGGACATTTCCAGGCGTCTTGATTCCCGCGACAACGTTATTGACTTCGCGGTTGACTGCTTGCAGCGCCTCAGTGGACGGCATGACGTAGACGTCGATAACTCGACGAAGCTTGAAGTGATCCACCTCAGTTGGCGTGTTGATTTCCTTGATGTCAGCTACGGACCGCAATGGGGTGTAGTCGCCTTGATTCGCGGACCGCAATGGAATTTGTTTGAAATCGTCCATGCTCATGTGGCCGATCTTGTTGTCAAAGTACTGGACAGTGAGCATGTAGTTGTTGCCTGTGTTGGGGTCAATCCAGTAGCTCGGTGCGATCATGCCGTTCGAGGTGAGTGCTGTAATCACGTTGTCCACCACCTCCTTGGGCGATAAGCCGATCAGGCTGGCCCGTTCGCGATCGATATTCAACTGAAGTCCTGGGTATCGGAGATTCTGTGGAATAAGAACATCGCTGACGTTTTTGAGCCCCTTTACCTTTCCAGCAATCTGGCTTGCAATTGCAAACGACTGGTCCAAGTCATTGCCGCTCACCTGTATGTCGATCGGCGCCGGCAGGCCCTGATTGATTACCGAATCGACAAGACCACCTGCTTGAAAGTAGGTGCCCAGCTCGGGCATATCGTTCGACAGTCTTCGTCGAACCTGCTGCATGTACTCATAGCTGCCCACTTTGTGGCCCTCTTTCAAGCTCACCTGGACAAAGGCCGTGTCCATGGATGAGTTGCTCGTGTAGATGGCGGACAAATCGGGCGTAATGCCAATGTTCGAAACGATCATGTCGAGATCCCGCTCTGGGATCACCTGGCGGATTTCGTTCTCCACTCTTGCAATATATTGGTCGCTCAACTCGATACGTGTTCCGCTAGGGCACTTGATGTTGATGACAAACTGCCCCGGGTCTGTGCGCGGAAAATATGACCGCCCCAGGAGCGGAAACAGCGCAAAGCTCAACAAGACTATCCCCAGAATGCTGAGGGTCGTCGCGACCGGGCGCAGTATCGAACGATTCACAACGAAGACATACTGCTCCAGCATTCCTTGAAACCGACTATTGAAGCCGCGAACGATGCGCTGGAAGATGGAAAGGCCCTTCGGAATGTGATACCCGACGTGCTTTTCCTCGTCGATCTCTTGTTCTTCCGAGGCATCCGCTGCGAATGGCTTGATGAACCGCGCGCAATACAGCGGAACCACAGTCATCGCCACGACATAGGAAGCAAAGAGTGAAAATACGACCGAGAAAGCAAGCGCCGTGAATAAGTAGCGGCTCACCCCGTAAAGAAGCGCCACGGGGAAAAACACGATGGCCGTGGTGAATGTCGCTGCCAAAACTGCCAGTTGCACCTCTTTGCCGCCTGCCGCCGCCGCCACTTCCGGCGATTCTCCCATTTCGAGATGCCGGAAAATGTTTTCGAGCACAACGACCGAGTTATCGATGAGCCGGGAGAATGCAAGGGCAAGGCCCGCGAGAACCATCGTGTTGATCGATCCGCC
>PLZC01000398.1:0-731 GCA_003151985.1 Acidobacteriaceae bacterium | reverse complement strand
CCAAGATTCTTCAGTGCGGTTTTGACGAAGACCGATTGATCGAAAACGACTGCGGTCTTGAGTGAAGACGGAATGTCGACGAGGTCCTTGATCGCGGCCTTCATGCCATTGACGATCGTGATGGTGTTGCTGTCTCCGCCCTGCTTCAGTACCGGGACATACACCGACCGCTGACCGTCAATGCGAACAATGTTCGTCTGTATGGTCCCGGAGTCTTGCGCTTTCCCAACGTCCCCCACGAGCACTGAAGCATTCCCGACTGACTTCAAGGGAAGATCGTTGATCTGTTCAGGCGTTGGAACCTGGCTATTGGCGTAGATGTTGTAGTCTTTGGGTCCGATACGCACATCGCCCGCAGGCAGAATCAGGTTCGAGTCATTCACGGACCGAACAACGTCCATCAGACTAAGGTTATGCGCTTCCAGTTTCAGCGGATCGACGTAAACCATAATCTGTCGATATCGTCCGCCAAACGGCTGTGGCACCGATGCCCCAGGCACGCTCGCAATCTGGTTACGTACCTGGAACTGCGCCAGGTCCTTGAGGTTGGTCTCGTTCAGGCCCTCACCCTTCAACGTAACCAGGCAAACCGGCTGGCTCGAAGCATCCATGCCGAGAACTACGGGAGGCAGGGTACCTGGGGGTAGTCGCCGCAAGTCCGCCATTGCCAGATTGGCGATGTTGCTTAAGGCCGCGTTCGCATCGGTTCCGGGCTTGAAGTAAATCTTGAT
>PLZC01000440.1 GCA_003151985.1 Acidobacteriaceae bacterium | reverse complement strand
ATGCTCTCGCTAATAACTATGTAGTAATTACCGCCTTCCTGTCACCGGATCTGTCCTGTAGAAGCCCGTCTCGATTACCTGACCGGCATCTGGGTTCCATCGGCCGTCATCCCTGGACCATAATCGGGCCGTGATCTCTCTTCTTGTTTATGCCTGAGAGGTGAACCTGGATGGTGTTGGCTCTGACTCTAAGGAGTCTGATTCGTTCTCCCTCTCGCGCCGCGGGTTCGGAAAATGGTCCTCTCTGACGCCGCGCGGGTTCACCGCGGCCCTTGCGGCCGCTCCGTCCTGCCGAACCCAAAACCCACGCGCGCACGCACCGTAAACCGCCGACCGTTCGCCACATGCTTGCCCGCTCCTGGAAAGGCCCTGTTACCCTCGCGGCGCCCCGTGGAAGTGGCGCCATTCAAGCCTTCAAATCGAGGCCGTCACGCCTGAACTGCGCGCGACTGCGCGAACGTGAGCGACGCACTCACTCGTTACCCCGGATAGGGCTCATTAGGCTTCACAATGCGGATGCGATGATCGGAGAACTTGAAGTGGGCGCCCGGCAATTCGATCTTGGGCATGTGGCATGAGACGCAGTTGTTTTTCGACACCGGACAGGCTTTGGCTTCGACCTTTCCGCCGCCATGGCAGGCCTGGCACTTTGCGTCATAGGCAGCCGGCTGTGCGCTGGCTTCTGTATGCGGGTCGTGGCAGGCCAGGCAACTGATGCGCGGGTCGTCGGGGTCATAACATTGGCTGCCCCAAAGCCGGTACGGCTGGAAGCGAATGTTGTTGATACTGTGGTCTTCCTGCATCAGGATTTCTACCCAGGTGCGGTGGCAGCGGCCGCAGAAGTTGGACGCCTGTTCAGCGCTGAGATGGCGCAGATCGGCTAATCCGGCGGGTGCGGCGGGCTTGCCGCTGCCCTGGGCCATGGCTGCATGCTTGACTTCGTGACAATGACCGCACTGGACTCCCGGGGTCATCTTGTCCAACGTAAGCTGTTTCCCCGAGACCGCATCGGTTGCGTGACATCCGAAACAGCGCAGCGTCTCGCCCTGGCTTAACAGTCGGCCGGCGGCTTCATTGAGGTCGGCCGGGTGAGTGGTATGCCCGCCGATCGTTGGTCCAAGACCGTTGAGTTCCCGAAACCAACTCATGCTGCTCTCGAAAAACTTGCCTTCTTTCTCGAGGACGTAGGTCTGACCCAGGGCGGAACTGGCGCCCATGGCCCAGCGGATGGGCATCGTGATCGTGGCCGTGCCGTCGGATACAGAGTAGAGGCTTTGGCCGTCCTTGCGTTCGATGCGATACGAGTATTTGCCGTAGGTCGCTGTGAGGAGCGGGTGGTCGGTGAGAATGCGGGCTTGCTCGACGGTTTCGGCCGCGTGCGCCATATGAGTGGCGGGCTGCGTACGCCCCTCTGCATGACATTTGGCGCAAGCCGTAGAGCTCTCCTGGCCGGCTTGCGCCCAGACGAACGCGGGAGCGACAAACAGCAGCAGGAGTCTCGATATGACACGAGGTGGCAAAGTCATCACGGATGAAGGAACACGTATCCCCACTTCTATATTAGGCAACGCCGGCTACTGAAGTTTACCCTCGGGCTGTTTGACGCTGTCTCGCCTGATGCCCGGTTTACGACGACGATCACTGCGGATCAGGTTCGGGTCGCGGAGATCCTATGATCAGAGCCTGGTCGCGCTCAAGAGAGCCTCGACGGATATCTTGAGAGCGCGCCAGAGCCTTCTGCGCGAGTTCGGATTCGCCGAGCTTTCGATACGCCTGGTACAACTGATAATGGATGTTACCCATATGATCCAACGGCGCCGCCTTCTCAAGTCTCGGAACGGCATCGGCAAACTTTCCCATGCGTATTAATGCCGTCCCTAACAATTCGCCGGCTTCATTCAAATTGGGTTGAAGTTGCAGTGCACGCTCGAGAAAGGGCACTGCCTTTTCGTTCTCGTTATCAAGGACACACAGGCGTCCGAGCAAATAGAGCGTCTTGGTGCGCGAGGGATCGAGCGCCTCGGCTTTCTCCAACTCACCCTTCGCGTCTCCCTCCGAGCGACTATCAAGGTAGAATTCTCCAAGTGCTTCGTGAAGTTCTGCCTCATTGGGGCGCAGATGAAGGGCCGCCTCATACTCCTTGATGGCGTTGTCACGATCCTGGCGAAGGGCTAAACCTTCGGCCCGCAGTTGGTGAGTTCGCCAGGAGTCGGGAAAAGAGGCTTCGAGTTGCGAAAAGGACTCCGCCCCCAAAGCCTGGTATGTCCGCTCCAACCAATAGCTGGCCTCGGAAAGTGCACCTTTGTCGCCCTGCACTTTCGATAACGCGTCAGCCGCGCGGTCATATTGCTGCAATGTAAAGTAGGTCTTCCCGAGAAGGAGGTAGGTGGGGGAATTCAGAGGCTTTGTCTTTTGCAGTGAGGCTATGCAGCGGGAATAGAGATGGAGCTTGCAGGAATCAGCATCGGGATGTGCTTGCGAAGCCGCGCGAGATGTTTGTTGCCATTTCGATATGTCGCTTTGGAAGGACTGCGATTCGCGCTCTGAAAGAGCGTTTTCATTGGTAAAGGGGTAAAGAGCAGACAACAGAAAATGCTTCGCCGGCCCTTCAGGCTGATCCAGCAAGCGCGAAATGCAAGCCTGTGCAGTCTCGCTGCGGAGTTCGATCGCGGGGAATTCCGGGTGCACCTTCAAGGATTCGGGAGAGCTTTGCCAGACCGCGGTTACCGAAGCAAGCGCCTCGAGCGCTTGACCTTTGGCCAGTTGAAGGTTTGCCAAACCTAGCCAGGCCAGCTCATATCGCGAATCAAGCTGGAACTCGCGGCGAAATTCTGTTTCTGCTTCCTCCAACTTTCCGGTATGCAGATAGGCTTCGCCGAGCATTGTATGCAATCCGGATTGCCGAGGTTCGATGGCGAGAGCCTTCTCGTATTCCCTTCCAGCATCCTCCCAGCGGGCGCGCTGGAACAGCATATCGCCAAGGAATCGATGCCCCCACGGAGACTCCGGGTACAGACGAGCGCCCCGATAGGCCAGGCGCACGGCCAGATCCAGATATTGGTGTCCAATCTTGAACGAGGCCTCGGGTTTGTCGGAATTGAGGTCGGCGACCTTACGGTACTGCTGAGCCGCGCCTTCAAAGTTCTCCTGAGTCAAGTCATACAGAGCCATGGCCTCGTGCGCATCCGGGCTCGAAGGATCGAGTTCCGATGCATGCCGAAGGTAGGGAATCGCTTTTTCCGGTGAGCCAAGTTTCAGGTAGTCCATCCCCAAGATGATGTTGAGGCCGGCAAGATTTGGTCGTACGCGGAGCGCATCGGCCAAGTGGCGGACCGCTGCGCCATAGTCGAGTAGGCTTTGGTAAGCGAGGCCCAGGTTGACCTCCGCCTCCACCAGGCCTGGATCCAGGGCGAGAACTTTTTTGAATTCTTCGGTCGCACGAAGAAAATCACCGTGTTTGAGAGCCGCCTGGCCGGCGCGAAACAATGTTTCGATATCCTGCCCTGACGATTGGCCGTTCGCCCATTTGGGGATCAACAGCGAAAGAGTGAGCAGAGCGAGAGCGAGGGACGTGAAGTGAGAATATCCCCGCTTGCCGAGCCAAATGGTAGCAAGACTGGGAACGAATCGAAGAGGAGAGGGAGACAGTCGAGGGTCCTTCGTAGTTATCATTGAGCGGTTTGAAGATGATTGTCAGACGAGCAACCGAAGACTGCACCCAATGGGCACAAGAATGACGAAAGAAACGCCGTGTCCGGACCGGCCGAGGCCCGTCCGGACACGAAGTGAGAAGGATCAGAAGGTTATTCGCCCAGCAAATTGAACCACGCGCGGCAGATTGTATTGGCCCGTCACCTGGCCAAATTGGGAACCCCAGCCGTTCGGCGGATTGAACTGCGTACGGTTGAACAGGTTGAAGAACTCACCCCGGAACTCGAAGCCAAATCGACCATCCGGCCCAAACTTCGTGTTCTTGAAGGCGGCGAAGTCAAAGTTCTTGATACCGTCGTCACGAACGTTGGGCTCGGTACGCGAATCGGTCCCATAACCAAAGTTCGTGGGATCGCCGGCGGTGAATACGGAAGTGTCGTACCATTGACCCAACTTCTGGGCTTTGGAACCGGATGTGAGGTGCGAAACGCCTGCTCTTGTCGGCCGGGCACATCCTGGGTCCTGAAGGCCGGAGTTGCTGAGCGCGCCCGGGCAGCCGCCAACGATAATCGGGAAGCCGCGCTGGAACGTGATGATTGTATTGACCCCCCACCCGCCGATCACCTTATCGGCAATCGGACTTGAATTACCGGCAAGCGCTTTGCCCTTGCCAACGGGCAAATCCAAAACGCTGCCAATGACCAGCCGCTGCGGGACGTCGAATCCATCCAGGCTGCGCTCACCACGCAGGTTATAGGCATTGGCGTCGCCCCAACCGGGGGCGGCGGCCTCAAGCCAGTTGATTTCCGAGTTGGTGTTGTCGATGAGTTTGGCGACTGTGTAGGTGACAAGCAACTGGGCTCCCGCTGCAAACCGCTTCTGAGCCTTCAGTTGCATAGAGTGGTAACTCGAACTCCGGTTATCCGGCTCCTGAAGGGAAAAGCCATCGAGCTGCGGGAAGGGCACCATCAACTGGTCCGCCTTTACGTGCGGGTTCGTTCCCATCCCGCCAGACACCACCGGGCCCGTGCACCCCGTGCAATTGCCGGCAAACGGGTTGGGGACCTGTGCGGTCAATGCCGATACGTCCGCAGCTGATTTCGGCAGGTTTTCTGGCTGCAACTGATCGAGGTCCTGGCTGTGCATGGGCAAATGCGTACCCTTGGACCCGGCATAAGCGACATCCAAGAGAATATCTCCGTGGAATTGACGCTGAACATCCAGATTCCACTGCTGAACGTAGGGAGCAACGAAGTTGTCGGCAGCCGCTCCATTCCCAGTCCCTTGAACATCGATCAACGCTTGATTTCTGCCGAAGGGCGGGGTGATTCCGGAGGGGAACGGATTGGCCAGAGTGGCCTTCGGGGTAACTCCGTCGGACTGGACGGCTAGCCAAGGGGTGCCGAAGGAGTTGATGAATAGATTGTGAGGCGCATCATCCCAGCGCGCGTCCACAGGCAGGTAGAACATTCCGTATCCAGTCCGGATTACTGTATTCGGGTCCAACTGGTACGAAATGCCAAGACGCGGACTCACGTGGTTCCAGGAAGAAAACGCTGTGCGGCTCTTATGACGGCTTGAGTACACCAGGTCAAAGGCACCTTTCAAGCTTGGAAAGGCGCCGGCCACAGCAGGGCTCAATGCAATCAATGGGCTGGTTTCCGTGGGATTCACAACGACTTGGCGATCAGTGCGCTCCGTCCAATCTCCTTGCAGGTCGAGGCGAGCACCAAGATTGAGCGTGATCTTCCTGGTCAGGTTCCAGGTGTCGCCGGCATAAACCGCCATGTAAAGGTTTTGATCGGCGGTTCTCGCCGGCTCAACGGCGCTGCCGTTATTCCCAAATCCGAGCAGGAAGGACGCGTATCCATTGCCCCCCGCCGGCGCGTCCTTGCCCACCGTGCCATTGTTCGGGTTGAGCGGGTTTGCGGCCGTCATCCCGGCGTCAAATTGAAGCAGGCCCGCAGGATTGTTGCTCTGGTAATAGTTGTTGCGAAGGATGCGGTCTTCGAATCCGATCTTCAGAGTGTGCTTACCGAGAATCTCGGAGAACGTCGGGTCGAAGCTGTAGGTGTCGTCATATGCACCGATGCCGCTGCCGGTGCCTTGTGCACACCATCCGCCGCCCCAGTGGTTATCCGACGCGACCTGCGAGACGCACACCTGGGGGATGTGAGTGTAAGTCATCTGGGGGGCAAGTGCCTTCCAGTTGGGGCCAAACTGTGCCATGTCGATGCCTTGGCTGAGAGGGACGCGCAGATAAACGTAACGCGTGTAGCCAACATGCAAGTCCAGGACCGACCGCGGTGAAAGCTGCACGGTGTCAGCCAGGGAAACCTGGTGAGCCGTGGTGGTTTCCGTGCAACGATCGGTGCAGATCTGGAAGAAAGGTGCATCGGGAAGCGAGAGGATGTGGGAATACGTGTAACGTCCGAAAATTCTCTGCTTCTGGCCCAGGTTATAGTCAATGCGTCCGTTGTACTGATTCACATCGCCGCCGCTGCTATAGCTGTCGGCGAAGTTTCCGGTGGAGCTGTTCTCCAGGCCAGGAGTGGGCTTGGGGAAAAAGCTCAAAAGTGCCTGCGCTGTTGGATCGATACGGCCCGCGGGAATGACGTTGCCGGTGAAGGCCGTTCGGCAAACGGCATTCGATCCGGTGCAATTGGCGCTTGTGGTTGGATCGTAAATGGTGAACACCGACCCGGTGCGGCTTGATCCAACTGCCGAAAAGTCCCCGGTGCGCTCTGCGTCGGTGGGAACAAACGTCTGGAAGGGGTGCCCCTGACGCAATCGGAAGCCCTCGTAACTGCCGAAGAAGAACGCCTTGCTCCGGACAATCGGCCCTCCCGCGTTGCCTCCATATTGGTTTTGGGTAAACGGAGGGCGCTTGACGGCATTGCGATTGTCAAAGAAGTCGTTCGCGTTCAGCACCTTGTTGCGAATAAATTCGTACATCGACCCATGAAATTTGTTGGTGCCCGATTTGGTCGAAAGGTTGATCACCCCACCGGCAAACCGGCCGTATTCCGGGCCCAGATTGTTCGTCTGGACCTTGAATTCCTCGACGGCGTCCTGGGTGGGGATCACCGTGACAACATTCAGGTAGGCTCCATTCGTCGGCACACCGTCAATCAGAATCTGGCTTTGACCGGCCATCCCTCCGCCCATCTGAAAGTCTCCAAGTGCGAACGGATTGGCGCCGACGGGGCTGCCCGTCGAGGAGTTGCCGGCCGAAGGCTGCCCCTGCGGGACAACGCCGGGCACAAGTTCCGCCAAGGCGATCGGGTTGCGGCCGTTGAGCGGCAGGTCGGTGACGGTTCGTTGTTCGATGACTTGCCCCAGGGAGTTCGTCTCCGGCTGGAGTAAAGCCGTTTCACCGGTTACCGCAACGGTCTCCGAGGCTGCCCCAACTGGCAAGACGATGTCGATCTTCAGCCCGCTTTCGATTTGCACTTCGATGGGTTGACGCACGACCTTCTTGAAGCCGCTTCTCTCCGCCTCAATCTTGTAGCGGCCCGGCGAAATATTCACGAACGAATAGTTGCCGGAATCGTCGGTTGTGATCACGTTCTTATCGTTTTTGTCCAGGTTGGTCAAAGTAACGGCGGCTTTACCTAATGACGCGCCGGTACTGTCCGAAATGGTTCCAGAAATCTTTCCGTACACATTCTGACCCCACACGGCTACAGGAGTGACCGCCAACATGAGCACAGCCACTTGGAACACTTGAAAAAATCCAGGCCTCCGGAAATTGATCACTTTCCCTCCTCTTTCCCTTTTTTAGAAAAAAGGGCGGATTTGGTATCACCAAAGTAAAAGGATGGAATGGGTATTAGCAAAAACGGGGATTTGGTATCATTATCAAACTTTCGACAAAAATTTTATATGTGGTACCAATAACCGTTGTCAAGGAAAGAATCGACAAAAAGAGAATATCCGTACAGAGGTTTGTGGTCATCGCCGCCTTCCGTGCCGGCCACCCTGTCGAGATGAAAACGTTAGCAAAAACGGTTTACCGGCGTTTTTTCGTATTGAACACGAAAACTGCAGGGTTGGAACCTATGTAAATGATTGCAAGATTCAGAGCGAATGTTTGCTTTCAGGGAGAGCAATGTCAAGTAGACGGTCGGCGAGTCTGACCTTTGCCAATGGCATACGCCAGCAAAGGCGGCCTGTTTACCGGGCGCACTCGGAACAAGTCAATCTTCAGGCTTTGGACCAGCCGCGGTTGGCAATTGGGCCGACCCCTTCTTTGAGCGTCACGAGCTTATTCGCAGTGAATTGCTTGAAGGTTTCGTGTAGTCCGCTTGGCCAATAGACGTCGATGTCAACGATAGTGGAGGTCCCCAAGCCAAAATGCAAACGGGGGTCATTGCAGGAAAAGAAGCTGGATTGGCTCAAAACGGCTTGAGCCTGGGTCTGGCCCCCGTAATGTACGAGAACTCTTGCTCCAATGGCGCCGCGGTTGGACTTTACGCCCTCCAATTTCACCTTGATCCAATTCGTCTTTCCGCTTAGGTCATTGCGCAGCAGCGAAGGAGGCTCGTTCAGATTAACGATCAGGATGTCGACATCCCCGTCGTTGTCGAAGTCTCCAAAAGCGCATCCCCGGCTACAGTGGGATGCGGCTACGCCCGGGCCGGCCTCCTCAATGAGTTCTTCAAAGACGCCTTTTCCCAAATTCCGAAAGACGGCGCGCGGTGTTTTGTTGGGATATTGCGGCAGGGTTCGTTCCACTTCCGGGTAAACATGGCCGGTAACCACGAAGAGGTCTGGAAGACCGTCGTTGTCCAGATCGACGATGCCTGCTCCCCAACAGACGTATCGGGTTTCGACCCCGATGCGAGAGGCTCGCGTGGCGTCATCGAAATCACCCTTGCCATCGTTGTGGTAAAGAATGTTGGTGTCATCCAGGAAATGCGTTTTGAAAAGGTCGAGATGTCCGTCCAGACCGTAATCGCCGACCCCGACTCCCATGCCTGCCTGCTCCATGCCATCTTCGCTAAGCCCTACACCGCGCAGCACTCCTTCTTCACGAAAGGTCCCATCGCGATTATTCATGAACAGGAGACTGGGAGTGGAATCGGAAGCGACGTAGATGTCCTGCCAACCATCTTCATCGAAATCAGCCGCGACGACAGTCAGGCCATACGTGGCCGGAGCCCGATGAATGCCGGCTTGCTGAGTTACATCGGTGAATGTTCCGTTGCCGTTATTTCGATACAGGGAATGCTTGCCCGTCCCCAACCCGCGAGGTCCGCACTCTACCGGGATTCCTTTCCATCGGCAATAGGGGTTCTCGCCGGGAACGCCCGCAGTTTCAAAGCTGAAGAGTACATAGTTTGAAACGAAGAGGTCGAGGTGCCCGTCACGGTTGTAGTCCACGAAGGTACAGCCTGCACCAAACCTCAGTTGATCGTTCCAGAGCCCCGCCTCTTTGGTTACATCGGTGAACGTTCCGTTGCCGTTGTTGCGGTAAAGGATGTTTTGCCCGTATGTAGTGCAGAACATATCGTCAAAACCGTCGTTGTTGTAGTCTCCGATGCAGACGCCGCAAGCCCACCCGAGCGAATGCAAACCAGCTTTCTCTGTGACGTCTGTAAATGTGCCGTCCCGGTTATTTTTGTACAGTCGATTCGTGGTGCCTTGGGGAGCTCCCTGGAGACGCGTGCCGGAAAGCACAAACAAATCCATCCACCCATCGTTGTCGTAATCAATGAAGGCGCAGCCACATCCCGTGGACTCGACGATGTACTTTTTCGTCTCTTCGTCGCCATAAATCACAGGCGCGCGCAGGCCCGCGCCTGTGGCGACGTCGACGAAATGGGCGTTGAAGGGACGCCCGGAGGGCGCACCTCTAGGCATGGGCTTGGTGGTGTGACCTCCCATGCCCTGCTGCGCGAGAAACCGATTCGCGGGAAGGGAGAGTGCCGCCCCTACTCCAAGTCGGACAAAGCTACGACGGCTGAAATTCATAGCGCGAGGGGTCTTAAGCATCTCACTCTCGTAAGTCGATCATGTTAGCATGTCGGCCAATCATGATGAAACGAAGAGAATTCATTGTCAGTTCGGCCGCAGCGCTGGGTTCCTCTGCGATCTTCGGGGGTGCGGGGAGACTGTGGGCGCAAGCGTCCGACAAAGCCAAACTCGATCGCCTCGCAATTATGAGCCGCTGCTTCCGGACCGCCGCCAAAGCCATCTTCGCCTTGAAGGTCGCTGTGTGGTTTCGACGCGGACCTCTGCTCATCTGCTCTCCTCTCCCCAGCCATCTTAGGTCGCGGGCGAAAAGAACTTCCACCTAAACCGGATCTTCCGCACTTTCGGTGTAGGTTCACGCTGCGCTTTTGGATGTCCCAAGGTAACACCCGCGCCTTTAGAAGTTCGAAGCCAGCTCGTCCGTACATCTGACGTTTGATTGTCTTGAGGCGGTTGATTTGTCCCTCGATTGGGCCGTTGCTCCAAGGCGTAGTTATCAACCACATCTGCCTATCAGTGCGATAGGATATTGACGAATGCCTGAACACACGCTTGAGATCAGCGGTTCTTTGGTTGTACTCGTCGGCTCGTTCAATCCTGCGATCTTTCATCCGGAGTGGTTTGCCAGAAACGGACTGCTCGGGCCGCGGACTTGGGATATTATGAGTTCGCGTCGTTTTCATAGGCAAAGAAGCAGGTCCTCGCTGAATTCGCACCCCGTTGTCGGGGTACGCGCAAGATGCGAAGCTGAATGGCATGATTCCGATCTGCTTGAAACGTAAATTTCCGCCAAGCGGCCCTCCGGAGTTGCAAATGAAGCTCAACCCAGGAATTTCAAAGTCCGCTGTCGCATGCATTGGATCTTGTGTTCTCGCGGCCTCGATGACCACCTGCGCACTGGATGCGCCCGCGCAAGAGGCGCACGGAGTCGCCGTCGCCAACATGGATCGCTCGGTGAATCCAGGCGAGGATTTCTATGGATATGCCAACGGTGAGTGGATCAAACGCACCGAAATACCGTCAGATCGCGCCGGAGTGGGCGTATTCAGCAAGCTGGCCGACCAGAGCAACAAGAACACAGCCGCGCTGATTAAAGAGATTGCCAAATCCAACCCGCCCGCAGGCTCGGGTGGGCGTAAAGTTGCCGACCTCTACAACTCCTACATGGACGAGGCCGTCATCCAAGCAAAAGGTCTTGCGCCCCTCCGCCCGCACCTCGATGCGATCGCCGCGATTCGCGATAAGCGCGAGTTGGCCCGCGCACTGGGTGAGACCCTTCGCACGGACGTTGACGCCCTGAATAAAACCAATTTCCATACCGCGAATCTTTTTGGACTGTGGGTCGCTCCNNAAGGCGGACTGCAACTGCCGGATCGCGAATACTACGTGGCCGGCGACGAGCACATGCGCACGATCCGCACCCAGTACCAGGCGCATATCTCCGCCATCCTGAAACTCGCTGGATTCTCCGACACGGACACCCGCGCCACCCGCATTGTTGAACTGGAAAACGCCATTGCGCAAGCCCATCGCGCTCTGGCGGACAACGACAACATTCAGAAGGCCAATAACACCTGGATCCAGGCTGACTTTGCCTCCAAAGCGCCAGGACTGGACTGGACCGGGTACTTTGACGGGGCGGGGATCAGCCAGCAAGCCAGTTTCATTGTCTGGCAGCCCGAGGCATTTACCGGCGAGTCTGCTTTGGTGGCCTCAACTCCTCTCGATACCTGGAAGGACTGGCTGGCTTATCACCTGATCGAGGCTTATGCCGGGGTGCTCCCTAAGGCCATCGTGGATGAGCACTTTGCATTTTTCGGAAAAATACTTTCCGGAACGCCGCAACAGAGCCCTCGCTGGCAGCGCGGAGTGCTTGTTGTGGACGGATTGCTCGGCGATGCCATCGGCCAAATCTACGCGCAGCGCTATTTTTCGCCGCAGGCCAAAGCACAGGTGCAGGAAATGGTTGCGAACCTTATCGCTGCTTACCGCAAGCGCATTGGATCTCTCCAATGGATGGATTCAACCACCAAGGCCGAAGCTCTGGCCAAGCTCTCTACCCTGTATGTCGGCGTCGGCTACCCGGAGACCTGGCGCGATTACTCCTCCTTCGAGATAAAGGGAGACGATATTTTTGGGAATTTTTGGCGGAGCGGACTGTCCGATTATCGACGTGAGGTCGCACGCCTGGGTGGGCCGGTTGACCGCAAAGAATGGGTCATGACGCCGCAGACGGTGAATGCGG
>PLZC01000064.1:16557-16822 GCA_003151985.1 Acidobacteriaceae bacterium | reverse complement strand
GCGGCTACAAGTTTTCCACGTATGCAACCTGGTGGATACGCCAGGCCATCACACGGGCTATCGCGGACCAGGCGCGGACGATTCGCATCCCGGTCCACATGATCGAAACGATCAACAAGCTAATCCGCACCAGCAGGCAGTTGGTACAGGAACTGGGCCGCGAGCCCTCGAGCGAGGAAATTGCGCGCCGCATGGATATTCCCGTGGCCAAGGTGCGCAAAGTGCTCAAGATTGCACAGGAGCCTATCTCGCTGGAGACGCCGAT
>PLZC01000064.1:0-16508 GCA_003151985.1 Acidobacteriaceae bacterium | reverse complement strand
AGGCGCTGCGCAAGCTTCGGCATCCATCACGGTCGAGGAAATTGAAGGCGTTTGTGGAAGGCGCGAAAGAGATGTAGTCCGGCAGCAAGCAGCCGACAAGAGCCGCAGCTTTGGAAGGAGCTGCGGCTCTTTTGTGTTTAGTCTCCCACCGAGGTTGCCGACCCAAGGGGGATGAAACGGGTACCCCGCGCTTTGTCTTTGTTTTGTTGAACTTGCATTTCTTGTTTCTTATCAGAGATGGAATAAGGCCGCTCATGGCTGTATATATTAAAATATATACAACTACATATCGAACTGCATAGAAAGACGAGTATACTATCCTTGAGTATTTTCCTGGCAGGGCACAATTTACATTCCGGAATTTGCAATTCGGAGGTCGGTCTTGAAAGCATCTGCAAAATCGAATCGCGCGACGGCCACGCACATGGATAGAAATGCCGGTTCCCTTGCCAAGAGCGCCCAGATGAGCGGAACACTCCGCGCTCGAAAGGAACGTGTGCTGATTGAGTTTCCGGGAGATTTGCTCAAGCGCGCCGATGAAGCAGCCCGTAAATTGGACAAGAACCGGAGCGAACTGATCCGAACCGCCGTCGAGCAGCTTCTGAATGAGATGGAAACGAAGCGCTTTGAGCGGGAACTGGCTGCGGCCTACTCGGCAAATGCCCAGATGAACCTGGAGATTGCCGAAGAGTTCGCCCACGTTGACCGAGAGGGATTCTGATGGCGGGCAAGCCCTTTCGCGGAATGGTGGTCGAGGTCTCGCTTGACCCCGTTGTGGGCCACGAACAGGGCAAATCGCGGCCATGCGTGGTGGTGCAGAACGATATTGGCAACCGCTTTTCCTCGACAACAATCATTGTGCCGCTTACCGACGCAGCCCACGTCAGAACTTCGTCTCCGATCTATGTTCCGGTCAAGCAGGGCGACGGCGGAACGACCAAGGATAGCTATATTCTTTGCGATCAGATCCGCACCGTCGATCAGCGGAGGTTTCGCAGTGTCTACGGAACTCTCTCGGCTGAAACCATGGCCAGTGTGGATTCGGCCCTTCTGGTCAGCCTTGGGTTGCCAGGGGCATCGCCGAGGCTGTGACCAGCGTGAATTGGAAAAGACACTCTCTCGCCGATTACGGCGATTGGATCAGACTTCCGAGGGTTCGATGAGACGATTTATCGCAGTGTCTCTGTGCCTGCTTGCTTTTCTCATGCCATCGAACGCGGCGCTTGACGGGGGGTTGAAGGTTGAGCCCGTGAAGCAACTGCGCAAAGGCGTGGATGCCTGGCCGCTGATTGTGAATCCGGGTAACGCGGCAAAGCAACGTGTGAATGCAACTTTGACGCGGCTGAACCTGCGGCTGACGCAAGCCTTGCATAATTGCGATGCTGGCGCCCTTGAATCCATAAAGCAAACGGGCGACGCTGCCGGGCCTCGTGACAAAGTCTCGGAAGATTGGTCACGCAAGGTTGTTGTAACCATGCAGGGACCGCGCTTCCTGAGCCTGGTGGCGACCGACGAGTATGTCAACTGCGGAGGAGCGCATCCGGACAGCGACACAATGGCAATGGTCTTCGACATGACCACTGGGACGCCTGTGAGTTGGCCCGCAATGGTGACAAAATCCGCAGGGGCCGCCGCAATATTGGGTGCGGTTTCCGACGGCAGCAAAGTGGGAGCGCTGGTGCTGCCTGCGCTGGCCAAGATCAACCTCGCCGCAGCCAATGAGGATTGCAGAGATGCGTTCCAGGACCCGCAGCCGTTTCAACTGTGGCCGGACGCAAAGAACGGCGCATTGGTGGCGCAGGCCTTCGATTTGCCGCACGTCGTCGCGGCGTGCGCAATCGAGATTCCGTTATCGATGGCGCAGGCACGCGCGCTTGGATTCGACGAGGGCTTGCTCGGCGCCATTGAGCAGGCGCACCGCGAGTCAGGGCAGTCGCATTAACGGCCTGTCGCCGATGAGCGGCCTTTTGGGGCTGACTCGCTTCGCCCCTCCTGATATCATTTGCAGAAAATTATCTGCCGTTGATGCATACTGGGGAGGCATGGAGTGTGTTTCAGGGGCAAGAAAACGAGTGAAAAAACTGTACCCCCACCCCCCCCTTTTTTTGCTCGCTTTTTCATCCCGGCATCTCTAGTAAACCGCTTAGGATGAATGATTTACAATTCTAACCTGTTAATCAACTGGTAACACCAAACCTTCGATTTGGCGCACTTTCGAGCCAATCTCATACGATTGCTCTGCTCCGCGAGTTCTTTGCCACGCCGAAACCTTAAGCGACTAAAGACGCCGATTTCTCCACCTCGGCCCAATCGTCGTCGCTGAGTTTCAGACCGGCAGCCGCGATATTTTCCTCAAGATGCGCCACCTTCGACGTGCCCGGTATGGGCAGCATCACCGGCGAGCGATGCAGCAGCCAGGCCAGCGAGAGCTGAGCCACGGTTGCCGAATGACGGGCGGCAAACCGGGCCAGCGCCTGCGCCGAGGGATGGTCGGGCTTGAGCAGCTTTCCGCCGGCATTGGGATACCAGGGCAGGAAACCGATGCCCTGCTGTTCGCACCAGGTGAGTGTTTCCTCATGGCGGCGGTCGGCCAAACTGTATCGATTCTGGACAGTGACAACCGGGACAATCCTCTGCGCTTCCTGGATTTCAGCGGGAGTAACTTCGCTGAGGCCAATGTGACGGATCTTGCCCTGGATCTGCATTTGGCGAAGTGCGCCGAGCGACTCTTCCAGCGGGGTGCGGGGGTCGATCCGATGAAGCTGGTAAAGTTCGATGCGCTCCAGTTTGAGGCGGCGCAGGCTCATCTCCACACATTGAATTAAGTAGCCGACGCGGCCTACGTATTCGGTTTTCGCGGGGCCCTGTCGGGTGATGCCGCCCTTGGTGGCAATGACCAGGCCGGGCGGATAGGGGTGAAGTGCCTCTGCAATCAGGCGCTCGGCGATCTCCGGGCCGTAGGCGTCGGCGGTGTCGATGAGAGTGACGCCGAGTTCCACGGCGCGACAGAGGACCCGTCGGGCTTCGGCGGGGTCGGGGGGCTCGCCCCAGGCGCCTTCGCCCACCAGGCGCATGGTTCCGTACCCGAGGCGGTTGACAGGCAGGTCGCCGTCGATGAGAAAAGTGCCGCTGGCGGCCGCGGGAAGTGTGGGTTCGTTCATGCTGGATTGATGCTAGCGCACGAGCGGCACCCGTGAGCGATGTGGAACCGCAGATATCGGAAATGCGTATATTGTTGGCAGAGCAAGGAGAGCGAGCCATGAGCACCGTCCCGTATCCCAACCCGCAAGCTATCTTTTATCAGCACTATGAATCGGTGCGCCGCGACGAGGTTGTGGGCATCCTGCTGGCTCTGTTTTTGGGCACCTTCGGCATTCACCATTTTTATCTGCGCCGGACTGGGCTGGGAATTCTCTACTGTTGCTTCTTCTGGACCGGAATCACGGCATTCCTCGGCTTCATTGAGTGCTTTTTCATGCCGGGACGTGTGCGGGAGTTCAATGCGATCCAGGCGGCGGGAATTGCGGCTGCGCTGGGCATCTCGATGCCGGGATGGGGCTGGCCACCGGTGAATGTGCAGGTCAATATGCCGCCGGCGCCGCAGTATAACGGGCTCGTGGCCTGCGGGCGCTGCCGCCAGACAAACCAGCCGGGCGCGCGGTTTTGCGTGGCATGTGGGGGTCCGATGGCATAGAGTTTCGCGGGCTTAACCACCGACAGGATGCATTTCAAACCAGTTTGCATCCCTTCGGCGGTTAAGCTCGCGATAGTTTTGGCGCGACTTACTGCGTGGATTGGCTTCCTGAAGGCGGGTTTGAAGCCGAGTCGCCCAGCCGGGTTACGTGGACGCTGGCGGTAGTCTCGGGAATTGTGCCGTCATTCACCTGCACCTCGGTAGGCTTGCCCTGAATGAGAATCCGCTGGACGACCTTGCCGCGCGCCGGAACCAGAACCCTCTGGGTGGCGGAATTGGATTCGGACCGCACGGTAACCGGAACTTCCACAGAGACATATCCGCCATTGGCAACGTTCACGGCAACGAGCCAGTTTCCTGCCGACGCTGCACTGGAAAAGGCGCTTTCAATGCTGATGTCCGGCAGGCCCTTGTCACCTTCCACCCAGTCGGCGAAGAAACGGGAGAGATCGCGGCGGGTCCCAGCCTGTTCGAGCAGCGTTTCAAACGAGCTGCGACCCGCATCTTTGCCAAAATCCTGGCTGGGATCGTAGGCGCGGAGGGCCGCGGAAAGAGTAGGATCGCCGGCTACATCCCGCAGCATCCACAGAACATAGGTGGCCTTCGTACGAAAATAGACGGGCGAAATAGCCGCGGCCAGAGGCTGGCCCGGGCTTTGAGCGGGGGTTTCCGGCTCGGCCAGCGCCAAAGCAGCGCGTCCGGACTCCAGCGCGCTCAGGGCCTGGCTGCGGCCGCTGTGCTTTTCGACCCAAAGGGTACCCATAAAGTGGGCCACGCCCTCGCTGAGCCATGCGCGGGGAGACTGCATCCATGCGTGCGTCAGCGCGTGGGCCAGAATGCCGTCCAACTGCTCGGGACTGGCCATGCGAATGGTGGTGGCGAGGAGGGCGCCGGTTTCAAAGGGCGCATCCTGCGGATCAGGCAGGTCCAGTAGCGTGAGTTGGGAGCGGGGCCGCTGTCCCAACCAGCCCTGCAGGAAGGGCGTCACATCGGAAGCGGCAGTTGCCCATGAGGCGACGGCAGGTTCGTCTTCCGGGAGGGCCCAAACGGTAGCGTTGGGGGCGGTATGCGGCATGCGGACGGCCACGAACAGGCTGGGTGATTCAAACCCAAGCGTCGCGCCGCCCGAATCGGCGGTGGCCACGCCCGACACTTCAAGACCGGAACCAGCAGCGTCCGTGACTGTGAGGGGCGCGGGGTGGCCGTTGATGAGGGCAACGGTAGGTGTGTTGCCCTGCGGGAACTCGACGGTGAGCCGCAACCGGAAGCGCGCTCCGGCGATGCGCAGTTTGTGCTCACCAATTTCATCGAAAAGCCGCGCGCCGTCGCCAAGGATGACGGGGACAGCCGAGGCCGGATACCAGACTACGTTGCCAAACCCGCGCAGGCCGGTAAAGGGCACGCCGATCCCGTCCCAATCCGAATGCAGCGCTGCATCCTGGGGCGTTCCAATTGCGATAAGCCGCTGGGCCGAGGGAGCGATTGCGCCGGAGTAGGCTACGTCGAACTGGATGATCTGACCAGGTGCGAGCGGTTGAACGAGCGGGACGGCGGCTTCGTGCAACTGGCCGGTGTGGTCGGCGTCGGAGTTGAGGGTGGCGACGGGGAAGGTGACGTCTTTTCCGTTCTGGCGAATTCGCTCCCAGTTGAGTGAAGAAGAAATTTGTAGCGGGACGCGGCTGAGTGGGGTTTTGCCATCATTGCGCACCGTGACGAGGGCGCGGACGGCGATTTGCTGTGCGGCGGAACGCAGCCGGACGTCCATGTCAAAATCTGTAAAAGTGACCGCTTGGCGATCGGCGTCAACGGCGGAGGGCTGAGCGGCTATCGGGATCTGCGGCGTGGGCGCCGACTGGCCCGGCTCATCTGTCGAGCGCGAAAAGATGACCTGGCCGTTCGATTGCGGACTCTGCGGGGTTGCCGGCGCTGTTTCATTCTGGGCGGGCGGTTGAAACGTCAGTTTTTGCGCCGAGCCAGGGAACGCCGCGATGGAGATTAAAGATGCGGTGGTTGCCACGATCCGCATAATGAAGAACTTCATGAGCCCAGGCCTTTCTGTTTTTTAGGTTTAGACGCAGCCTGCGCCCTGGGGATATCGGCGGTGGCTTTGCCGGCAGCACGGCGGCGTTGGCGGAAGGCTTCATAGAGGACGACAGCGCCAGCCGCGGAGACGTTGAGCGAACTGACGCCACCGGCCATGGGAATTCGCAGCAAGTGGTCGCAGGTGCGCCGGACCAGATCGTGCAAACCTGCCCCCTCGCGACCCATCACGAGCACGCAATCGCCGGTAAGGTCGAACTGATCGTAATCGGAGGTTCCTCGCTCGTCCAGCCCGATGATCCACAGATTGTGCTCTTTAAGCTCTTCAAGCGCCCGCACCAGGTTGACCACGCGGGCAATGCGCAGGTGCTCTGCCGCGCCGGCGCTGGCTTTTACGGCCACCGGACTCAGGGGCGCGGAACGCCGCTCGGTGAGCACGATGCCGTCCACGCCAGCGCCATCGGCCACGCGCAACAATGCGCCCAGGTTTTGCGGGTCCTCAACACCATCCAAGGCCAGCAGCAGCCGGGCCGCCCCAGGGAATGCGGGGGCTGGCTCGAACAAGTCCTCGATGGAAAGAGACTCCTGGGGGCGAACCATGGCGACCACGCCTTGGTGACCTGCGGTTTGCGCGAGGATCGTCAACTGGTCACGCGCTTCCTGGCGAACACGGACACCAGCCTGGCGGCATACGGCTACGAGCCGCTCCAGACGTTCATTGTGCCGTTCGCGAGCCACCAGAACGTGGTCAAAGCGCCTCCGGCCGGCCTTGAGCGCCTCCTCAACCGGATGCAACCCGTAGAGAACTTCCATATTGGCTAGTTTAGACCTTGCTCCGTGGGGTAAAACGCCGGTTCGACAGCGCGTGACGCGACAACTATACTTTCGTGCGAGAGAGAGGGTCGTTTATTCATGCAAGATAATGAACTCCTAAATATCCCTTCATCCATTCCTCGTCGAAGCATCCTTAAATCCATCGTCGGCATTGCAGCCACAGGCGCGCTGCGCTCGCCACTAAAAGGCGAACCATTGTTGAAGGCGGAAACACAACCCGCGAGCGAGTTAGCTAACTCGATAGGCGAAATAAGCCGCGCACCTTCCGGGTTGGCCACTTACGAGCTTTGTGAATTCAAGATCCCGTTACAACCGGAAGGATTAGAGAAACTGAATCCGTATCGTGCGACGGAGATGGCGTTGGACGCAGAGATTGCTCTCCCCTCGGGCAAGAAAATGCGCGTGCCGGGTTTCTTTACCCAGGATTATGTTGTGCGCGATTCCCGCGGCATACCCACGGAAGGCACAAAAGGTTGGCGGGTTCGATTCTCCGGACGTGAGGCTGGTGCTTACAAAGGCAAAGTGGAGCTTCGAGTCAAAGGGAAGTTAGCCGCTTCGCGTGAACTGCCGCCATTCACGCTGGCGGAGTCTCATAACCACGGCATGATTCGCATTAGCCGGAGTTCGCCTCGTTATTTGGAATTTGACGATGGCGCAGGCTATTTCCCCATTGGACAGGACGTGAGTTGGACAACCGATGTAACTGCAACCGAGCCGGGAGTTACTATCTCCGCTCCGATGCTTCCGTGGGACAAGGCATTCCTGCGGTGGTTCGGCCGCATGGGCGAAAACGGCGCTAACTGGGCGCGAGTCTTCACCAAGCCTAATTTCTATATGGAATCCGGAGAGCCTTGGGCGTGGGAACTTGAGAATGCCGCACGATTGGACAAGGTTCTGGAGTTAGCCAGACAGAACGGCATACATATTTGTCTCTGCTTCAATGCCGAGAGAAGCGACGAAGGCACATGTTACAAAGGTTCCATGGATCTGATGCGCAATTCAAACACCGCGTGGGGGAGGCTGTTGAGTTCACAGGAGCTTGGCTTCGAACAGTTCTTCACGAATGCTTTGTGCCAGGAAATGTACCGGGACAAAATACGGTATACGGTGGGTCGATGGGGTTACTCCTCCAATATCTTCTCCTGGGAGTTATGGAACGAGCGTGAGACCATTTCGAGCCAGGAGGGCGTGGGGCAATGGTTCCGCGATATGACGACTTATCTGCGATCCGTCGATCCTTGGAACCACATGATAAAGTCCAGCGCTCATAAGCCATGGTCGCCAGAGTACTGGGGCAAGGACAATGGCGATCTTAACGACGTTCATCCTTACTTTGGCTGGTCGGGCGAGGAGGGGCCGAAGAACCTCGGCGCATTTATTCCTGAATTCGCATCCGGTGTTTATGCCACGGGCCGGCCCTTCCTGGTAGGCGAAGCCGGGATTGCTCGCGCGGTGAGCACCAGGTATGGATCGGGGAGCGAGTTAGCCGACAAGGATGTTGCCTGCTTCCATTTGCACGAGGTCTTGTGGGGCGGTCTGTTCAGTGGCGCTGTAGGCACCGGCATGTTGTGGTATTGGGACGAACATACTGACCTGCACGATGCTTATTTTCGTTTCCGGGCGATAGCCAACTTCGTAGCGGATATCAAGTTCAACCATGAGAGTTTTATCCGTGGCGAAACGGTCGCTGTATCGACTGATGAATTGCGCATCCTGGAGTTGACAGGCAAGCAAACGCACTTGATTTGGCTTCGCCATCGCGACTTGAGCTGGTACGGATTGGCTGTGGAAAAGAAGGTGCTGCAGCCTGTAGGGCCGTCGAGCTTGACCTTGACCGGATTGGAGCCGGGATCGTATCGAGTGGAGTATTGGAGCCCGGAGGAAGGGAAACTGCTGCGAAGTGAGGAACTCGCGGCCAAGGGGACGGTGCTTGAGATTTCGTTGCCGGAAATCCACAGCGAGTTAGCCCTGAAAGTCAGTCCCCTAAGTCATCGGGTTGCGTAGCGTTGTTTCGAGTTATAGCGTGGTATAACATCCAGGCATTAGTCGGGGAAAAAAGGACAGTATGAAGTGGAAGACAGTAACCAGCATAAGGCACAGGCGGCGATTCATCGTCGCAGCGTTCTGAAATCCATCGCCGGATTCGCCGCGGCAAGCGCCTTGAACCCGTCACTCACGGGGCTCGCACAGCCCCAGCCTGGGGTCAAATCGATTAACCCTAAATGGTATGGCTTCAATCTGCTGGAGTACTTCTCGTCGGACAAAGACTGGATGCAGCACTTCCCATATAACGGGGACGGCCAGTTCAGGGAGGACGACTTCCGCTGGATGCGGGATTGGGGCTTCAATTGGGCCCGCCTGCCGATGGATTACCGCCTATGGACGGACGCCGCTGACCTGCTGAAGATTCGAGAGAAAGATGTTGAGCCCATCGATCGCGTCATCAAACTGGGCGAGAAATATGGCGTGCATATCAACATCTGCCTGTGCCGCGCGCCCGGGGAATGGATTCAGGACGACGCGGTCGCGAGCGTTACCGGAATTCGCCAGGAGCCGGAGAAGACCAGTGTCTACACCGATGCGCACACGCTGGATGCATTTGTTCATCAATGGGCCTACTTCGCCGAACGCTACAAAGGCATCCCGAGCAAGAGCCTCAGTTTCAACCTGGTGAACGAGCCGCTGGAAAGAAACGTGGATCACGATACCGGGCTGAAGAATTACGCGCGGATTGCAAGGACTTCCATCGAGGCGATCAGGGGCAAGGATGCGCAGCGGCTCATCGTTTCGGATGGCTACCAGGTTGGAAGGGAGCCGGTTGCCGAGTTATACGACACCAAAGTCGTGCAGAGCTGTCATGACTACAATCCAATGGAAGTTACGCACCCGCATGCTCCCTGGGTTCGGCCTTTGAGCGACAATTTCCCTATTCCGCCCACGTGGCCGCTGAAAGACAGCAAGGGGCAAGTGATTGCGGACAAGCAGACCAAGCGAGCGGCAGCGAGCCCCTGGGCAGAACCGGCCAAGCACGGCGTTCCCATCCATTTTGGAGAGATGGGATGCTACAACCACACTCCTCCGGAGGTGGTGTATGCATGGTTCAACGACACGCTGGATGTGGTGAACGAATTGCGCTCTGGGTGGGCGCTTTGGAATTTCAGGGGAAGCTTCGGGATTCTTGATTCGGGACGGGCAGCCACAAAATACACTGACTGGCACGGGCACAAACTCGATATCAATTTGCTCAATCTGCTGAAGAGCAAGATGAGGGGCTGAATATCCTATGACTCGTCCCGTGCGGAAGTCCTTCACCGCTGTGCTTGAGCCGGACTTGACGCGGCTGCGCTGGACGATCGCACGGGTTCCATTCGATGTGGCAAAAGCATGGCCTGTGCGGCGGGGTTTGCGGGGGCGCGGCGAGATTGAGGGATTCAGCTTTCGAACTTCCCTGTTTCCCGATCCGCGGGGCGAAGGGCACACTCTGCTGGTAAACAAGCGGCGGCAGGCGGCGGCAAAAGCCAAGGTCGGCTCGAAAGTGCGGATCGGCCTCGAACCGGACATGGAAGAGCGCGCGGCCAAGGTGCCGCCGGAGTTGGCCCTGGCGCTGAAGGAAGACCGGCGGCTGCCCAAGATGTTCGACGGGCTAAGCCACTCCATGCGCAAGGCGTTTGGCGACTGGGTGAACCAGGCCAAGAGCGCTGAGGCTCGACGGGGGCGCGGAGAGCGAATGGCGGAACGCCTGCTGCTGGCGCTCGAGGGCGAGAAGGAGTTGCCGCCGATTCTGCAAGGCAGCATTTGTTCGCCAGCCGTTGGCGCGAAAAGGTGGGAAGCCATGACGCCCGTGCAAAGGCGGAATCACCTGCTGGGGATTTTTTATTATCAAAGCGTCGAGGCCAGGGAACGCCGCCCCGCCAAAGCGGTGGAAGAGGCCGTGAGGGTGGCAACGAGAGGGACCGGCGCATAATGCAACTCCCTCTTTTAGATACGATAGGCAGGGTTTTTCAAGCTAAATCCATTTTTCAGAGGCTTGGCGGGCAATTGTGGCGTCTAATTGAATGAGATGAGTGTAGCTGCGTCCATTCGCCCCCTTTTCGTCCGAGGTTCCGTCACAGCAGTTGATGAACAAGTGCGGGAGGAGAACCTCGCCGTATCCGCAGGGCTCAAGCGCCAGGATGCCGGCCTGCTGGACGAGCTGATCGTTCGCTATCAGCACCGGTTGTTGCGCTATCTGCTTTATTTGACCAGCAACCGCGAGATGGCCGAGGACCTCTTCCAAGAGGTCTGGATGCGGGTTCTGGTGCGCGGCGCCCAGTTCAACGGCGCGTCGCGGTTCGATACTTGGCTGTTTACCATCGCCCGCAACCTGGTGATCGACCAGCGGCGCAAAAGGACGATGTCCAGCCTGGATGAGCTCTTTGACGGTGGCAACGACGATGACCGTCCCATGAGCTTCGAGGTTGCCGACAACGATCCGACTCCTTTCGACCGCTTTTCAAATCTCGAGGATCGGGAGCGGATTGCCGGCGCTTTGATGGAGTTGGACACCCTCTACCGCGAAGTGCTGGTGCTTCGTTTTCACGAGGAGTTGTCATTGGACGAGATCGCCAAGGTGACACGGGCACCCCTATCAACGGTGAAATCGAGACTCTACCGGGGCATGGCCGCTCTGAAGCCAAAGCTCGAGCGCAACCGTGTGCGGTGGCAGGAGTCGGTGTGACCACCAGCGGCAGGGCTGGCGACGAGAGAGTCCAACCCAACAGAGACGATCTGGTCTCGGCTCTTGCGGGGCACCAGGCCAACCGTGAATGCGCCGTGGCCCATCGCACGCGCCGCGTGGTGATGGCCTCGCTGGGAGTAATGCGGGAGCAGAAGGCCGGACGAAGGCGGGTCCGATCCGTGGCGCTGGCTTCCCTGCTGCTCGTGGTCCTGGCCGTGGGCCCCCTGGTTGGATGGGCAATCGACAACCTGATTGCCCAGGAACACCCGGGCGACGTAACCAGTCAACTGGTTCTGTGGGTGTGCATTCTTTGCCCGGCACTGGTTGGGGCGGCGCTGGTTGCCGGCTGGGCGCGAAACAGATTCTAACTACCGCCCCCGAATCCCCATTCAGAATCGCAACTGAAGCGTCAATCGCGCAACTTCCCCATTCTCTCCGCCGTCCATCTTGTAGGGATAAGTTAAGCTGATTCTCGAATTCGAGAACCGTTGTGACTTATCCGGCAAAAGGGCCCCAGAAGCAAGGGAAAGCAAATGCGTACTCCACAATCTATTTCCGCCAATGAAGACACCCGGCTGGTCCCGCTTTGGTCGATCATTGCTGCAGCCATCGTTTTCGTATTGATCGAATACTATTTCTGGATTATTTTCCCCGAGCAGCAACACCATGTGCCGCCGCTCGGCCTGCGCATCTACCTCAATCTCTCCTGGGGAGTGGTGGCCGCGCTCTACTTCCTCATGGTTGGCTACGTGAGCAAGGACGCGCCGCGACGGGGCATGAGCTCGCGATTCTGGATGCTGATTTGCTTTGTCATGCCGGGGGGCATTGGCGCGGTGCTTTACTTCCTTCTGCGTCAGCCTGAGGTTTCGCGGTGCCCGGCATGCGCCACACACATACAAGGCGACTTCCATTTCTGCCCGCAGTGCAATTACCAACTCGCGGCCAGTTGCGGAAACTGCTTCCGCACGGTGCGCGCTTCAGACCAGTTCTGTACCCGCTGTGGTCATGAACTTTCCGGCGATCAAATGCCCGCGCGGCTGCGGGTCCTGAGTGAGTAGGGCGCCGTTGGAGCGACCTTACCGCTGGCTTTGTTATCCAGACAAGGACGCTGCAAGGAATGTGTCATCAAACTTCCTATCCGCATTGACCCCGCGGGCCTCGCTTCATACAATCAAGCTTCGGTTCGAATGACCATCTCAGCCCTCATTATCGACGACGAACAACTGGCCCGCGAGGAACTGAAGTATCTGCTGGATTCGTTGGGCGATGTGGATGTAGTGGCGCAAGGCACCAACGGCATCGAAGCCGTGGGTTTGATCGAGGAACATCATCCTGACGTGGTCTTTCTGGATGTGCAGATGCCGGGACTGGATGGCTTTGCGGTAATCCAACGGCTGCTGGACCGAAACAAGCCGAAAGCCGGCATGTCTGCGGGTAAAGAGCCCGAGCCGATGCCGCAGATTGTTTTTGCCACCGCGTATGACCAGTATGCTGTGCGCGCCTTTGACGTGAACGCTGTCGACTACCTGTTGAAGCCCTTTGACCGCACGCGTGTGCAGCAGGCCGTGGAGCGGGTGAAAGGCCGCATGGCCGGAAATGGGGGCGACGGGCCGGCGAGTGTACTGCCCGAGTCGCAAATCGACGCACTGCTGCGGCTGCTCAATCGCCCCAACGGCGTCTCGCGGGCGGCTCAGACAAATAAACTAATCGTCCAGGCACAGAGCCGGCTGCTCCTTGTTGACCAGGCCGACATCTGTTACGCGGCCATTGAAGAAGGCGTGATTCGCGTGGCCACGCAGAATTTTGAAGGCCATTCCAAGTGCCGGACACTCGAAGAACTGCTCGACCTGTTGGATCCGGCGGTGTTTTGGCGCGCCCATCGCGGTTTTGTGGTCAACATCAACCACATCCGCGAAGTGGTGCCGTGGTTCAAGTCCAGCTACCAGTTGCGCATGAACGACAAGCGGCAAACCGAGATCCCGGTGAGCCGCGCGCAGACCAAGCGGCTGCGGGAGTTGTTTAATCTGTAGTCAGAGTCCCTCGTGGTTTAATCGTAGCGCTCGAAGATAATCTGCTTGCGATGCCACCCAAATCCTGCCAGCCGCTCGCGAACCCCTGAGACCATGTCGTTCAGGCCGCAAATATACGCGTAAATGTCGAATCGCAGGTCGGCCGCCGGGATGGATGGATCGATTGCCGGCTGCGGAATCTGTAGGCCCAGCCGTGCGGCGCGCTTCTCGATTATGCGGGCCACGTGGTCCTGCACATAGCCGCGCAACCCGGTCCAGTTCTCCAGAGCCCGGCTCAGGGTGGGCAGGTAGTGGAAGTTCGAGTGGCGCGCGGCTAGCGCCTCGAACTCCTCGTGGTAGTAAAGGTCGCTTTCGTGACGAGTGCCGTAAACCAGCCAGATATCCTTCCCGTCGCTACGGTCGGGACCGTCGGCCGGAAACAGCCATTGCGTAAAGCCGCGCATGGGCGCGACGCCCGTGCCGGTGGCCACCAGGATCGAATCGGTGATTGGCTGTTGAAGGATGAAGTGGCCGTGAGGACCGTGCACCTGAATCGTAGATCCGATAGGCAGGTCGGGCAAATCGGCCAAGTGGTTGGAGAAGAAGCCCTCCTCCACGCGGTTGACGCAGAAATCGATGCGGTTGCCTCTCGACGCCGAAGCGATCGAATAGGCCCGGGTCTGCATCTTGCCCTTCGCGTCCTCGGCCACGGCAGAGACAAATTGGCCGGCGGTGAATGGGAAGGACTCAAGCTGGTCGAGGACAAACTCGAAGTGATAACACTGGGCTGGTTCGGAGATGCAATCTTTCTTATCAAGACGGGCGGTGTAGATTTCACGTGCCAAGGCAGTTCTCGCTGGGGAAAAGTTGAGCCCGGTGAGGGGCTATAGGGAGTATCGCCACAGGAAGGCCAAAGTGGCAAGTGCGGCGATGAAAATTAGTCAAGATTTGCTGGAGCGGCGGCTCATGCATGAGCAATATCGCTCTGCTTCAGATGGTTCTTGCGACTAACTCCAAAATGGACAATTAGGCCCTGCGCACCTTGCATCACACAAGTTAGATCGGCGCGGGCGGACTGGTTCCTGGGACAAGTCGCTGGGGCCATTGATAAATGACGAAAACGTCACGCAAATTACCGATTACGCTGGGTAAGCGGCAGCGTCCATGAAATACCGGATACTGATGCCAAGGTCCGGGGATCGAGATCGAATGCTTGCCTCCATATTGCCTTGCGGGATAAATAATCGAGGAGATTGCTTGTTATTCCATATTTATGCCCTAGCAAGTTTGGAGCAGTTTCGTATTATGTGCGACGGGATCCCGGACAATAAATTATGCGTTTCTTCACCCGCATTTAAGGCGTTGCGCAGAATGGCACGGCGGAAAAGAGGACTCACTCTAACCGCCCGATGTTGTATGGCCATGATAGCTCTTGCCGGTTGCGCGCCGTTGAACTTATTCGCACAACAAGAGCTTGTCACACTGACATCCACGACACCGGCGACAGATCATGAGTTGCCTGACGCTCCAGGGCTTGGAACGCCTGCGGATGGGAGCGCGGTCGAAATAAACCTTGCGCCGGCCCCAGGGACGATCGCAGGCACGGTTCTGGACCCAAATGGATCGGTCGTCGAAGACGCACGAGTGGTGCTTACCAATCGGAGTGGACGCGAATTGGGTGTGCAGCCGTCGGGAAGCAACGGAGAGTTCACATTCCCAGAGTTACCCGCGGGCACATACAAATTGACGGTGACAGGGCAGGGGATGGGTAAATATGTATCGCCCGAGATCCTTGTCCACGCCAGCGAGATGCGCTTCGTTGCCGGCGTCGTGCTGCCGGTTTCCGCAACCACCACCGATATAAGGGTCAGCGGAAACCGGGAAGAATTGGCCCAGGAGCAGGTCCAAATCGCCGTGGAGCAGCGGGTTCTCGGCGTCTTCCCAAACTTCTATAGCTCCTACAACTGGGATGCGCCACCCATGGGCGCGAAGCAGAAGTATCACCTGGCGTTCCGATCCGTGACTGACCCGGTTGCTTTCCTCGGTGCCGGCGTACTGGCAGGCCTCGAGCAAAGTCGCAAAATCTTTCCCGGGTACGGAGGCGGTTTTCAGGGCTACGCAAAGCGATATGGCGCCACCTACGCCAACGACGCATCCGGAAGGCTTCTGAGCAGTGCAGTCTTCCCGGCGCTGTTCCATCAAGACCCCCGCTACTTCTACAAGGGGTCGGGCAGCATCTCCTCCAGAGGGCTGTATGCGTTGGGCGCCACCGTTATTTCCAGGGGCGACAATGGCCGCTGGCAGCCGAACTACTCCCACATCCTGGGCTGCTTCGCAGCGGGAGCGCTCTCGAATCTCTACTATCCCTCCGATAGTCGCGGCGCCAAGCTGACTATTGTCAATGGATTGGTTTCGTTGGCGGGCCACGCCGGAAACAACATCCTGCGTGAATTCTTCTTGAAGGGACTCACGTCCAAGGTCCCCGATTACGCAAATGGGAAGCCTGCGGCCGACACAAACTAGACATGGCCCTTCCCGGTGGCTGCTCAACTTATAATTGACGGGGAGCCGGAACCCCGCGTGGCAATTTCGGATTCCAAAGTTATCTCAAGAGGAATCCATGGCCGCACTGATCGAAGCCATTACCGTCAAGCGCAAAATGTGTTTTGAGTTTGAAAACACCCCTTACTATTGTCTGGAAGCGGAGGTCTCCACCCCCACAGCGCGTGGCGGCCAGACCCTTGTCCGCCTGAAGATGCGCAACCTGCTTACCCGCGCGGTGTTTGACAAGACCTTCAAGGCCGGCGACAGGTTCAAGGAGCCGGACCTTGAGATGGTCGAGGCATCCTATCTTTACAGCGACGGAGAAGGCTCCTATTTTCTTGACCAGGAAACCTTCGACACCCTTACCCTCACCGGCGAAATGATCGGCAATGCCCTGGACTTTCTGGTCGAGGGCGCTCTGATCCAGTTACACAAGTTCAATGGGAACCCTATCGGCTTGAAGCTGCCAGACCAGGTCGAGTTGGAAGTTACTTATACGGAACCGGGCGCGCGCGGGGACACTTCGGGCAACGTGACCAAGCTTGCCCGGCTTGAGACTGGCCTTGAAGTCAAGGTTCCCCTCTTCATTCAGGAAGGGGTAAAAGTAAGGGTGTATACAGAAACTGGGGAGTTTGCCGGACGAGCTTATTAAGAGCTTATCCGTAAATAG
>PLZC01000406.1 GCA_003151985.1 Acidobacteriaceae bacterium | reverse complement strand
ACGCATTACAGCCTTGTAGCGCGCTACCAGGCATTGTGGCGGCGATTTGCGGAGCAGTGTCCGTGGGAAAAAGCGCTGCCGAAGCTCAAGGATCCTGATCGTCTGCCCGATCCGACCACAGTCCAACGCTGGGCCAGCGGCCTGGACTGTTCACAGTTGGCGCTTTCCTTCCTCAGCCGGACCGTCACCCGGGTAGCTCATTGGCTGGATCGCGGTCGTCAGGCTCTTGACGAAGTTGGACCATTGTCCTGGATAACTCCGGTCTTGCAGAACCTCTGGCCGCTGCGTCTTTGAAAAAAGGCCATTTCCCCACCATCCTTGCCTTGGGTTTCCAGCGTCCTGCTCCTACGCTGGGCTCCGGAGGCGAAAAAAGCGTTGTGGGCGAAGACGTCGAGACACTCAAGCGGCGGCTGCCGCTGCTGGACTATCTGCGGCAGCACAACTGGACCGGTCATCCTGCGAGTCGATCCGAGTTGGTCGGACTCTGTCGGTTGCACGAGGAGACCCGGCCCTCGTTCTATGTCAACACACGCAAAGATGTTTTCTACTGCCACGGTTGCGGCCAGGGCGGCGATCTGATTCGCTTTGTCCAGTTATCCCGCCGACAGTCGTTTCGCCAGAGCCTCGCATGCCTTGATCCACATACCGCTCCAGAAGCCGACCCTGTCGCTGTGCTTGAGCAGGCTGCTGCTTTCTGGCAATTTTCTGGAGGTGCGCCGACTCAAGGCCGGCGCTCCTTCGGAGACCATTGGTCGGCAAATGGCTTATCCTGTAAAAGCAAATTCAATAGAGTCTTCCTTCACACGCTCTCCGGGTGAATGAGATACATCTTTTTAATGAGAGCAAGTTCGTATCCTCCTTGCGGACATTCGGAGGGAAGATCAATACAGGGCAGGCGCATTTTTTAGTTAGGCGCCTTGCAAGTCGTTTTAGGACGCGATCAGATTCTGAGCCGCTCAAGGGAAATGTGATGAGCGTCGCATTAGTGTCCGCGGCTCTCTTCGATATCACATGCTCCGGGTTTCCAAACAAGAGGAGAGCCCGAGCATTGTTCTTGAGGTGTTTCAAGCTCCGGGCAAGGGCTTCGAGGGTGTATTGAACACCCATCTGTGCATCTGGTCTAGACGGAGTATGTTCCGGATCGGTAATGTATAGCAACTCAAGACGGGCATCGTACCTATCTGCCAACTCCCCGGCAAATTCAAGGACTTTCTGGCTATCGCCGGCAAAATCCGTAACATAGAGAAGTGTTCCGGCGCAGCAACCGCTCGTTGCCATGGTCTCATTCCTTTCGTCTTTCACGTTTCCCCAGGAAACATTGAGCCTACCTGCCGCCCATGTATCCCGGCCAAATTGAAGTAGGCGGCAATATTCAGTGTCTCGCCCTCGCGATCTCGTTCACGAATGACACAGCACGTCAGCACCCAAACACCTGGACCATAAAGCATTTGTTTTAAATTAGATGCAGCATATTGTTTCGTCAGGCAGAGCAATTGTCCAAATTGTTGGGCACCAGAGTCAAAAACAGCATACGCCTTCCGATTCCTTGGTTGACGTGGTGCGCCGTTATCGGCGTGGTCAAGGTCGACCTCAAGGACCAGGAATTGGCGCATGTCGTCAAGCTGACGGATGAGTTATTCGCCATCGATGCCAAGGCTCGCGCCGAGAAGATGGACTCTTGCACCAAGAAAAGGCGCCTCCGCTACTGACCGACCTGCGTACGCAGATCCTGGCCGCGCAGCAGAAGATACTTCGCAAGAGCCCGGCGGGCAAGGCCGCCAGTTACACTCTGGCGCTGTGGGACAAACTCACCATCTTCCTCGAGTATCCAGTGCTGGAGCTATCGAACAACCTGGCTCGGAAGAACTGGGTACCCCTTGGAAGCAAGGAAGCCGGGCCCATAGTACCGGCGATCTTCTCCATCGTCGAAAGCTGTCGCGAACTCGGTCTTCCTATCCGCCCATACTTGGTCGCGGTCCTGTCCGAACTTGCCAACCGCCCCATCCAAAGCCTCGACCAACTCCCTCCGGCAGCTTACGCTACCAGAAGGCAAATTAACCTGGCCTCCCACCCCAGACCCCGCCAACCTTGTACTTGGCCGGACGGATGCGGATCACCTACACGCGAGGGATGTCATGCTTTGAGGCGTCATAACGCGTTGTGTACCGTTCCGCCCTCGCAACGATGCGAAGAAAGGTAAAGTAGGAGTTGTTACCCAGGTGCCAAAACACCAATCCACCAATGAAAATGATCAAGCTAGCGTTCAGCGATGAAAAGGCCATACTTCGGTTTGACTGTTCCGAGTTCAGCGGACCCGAACCCAAGGCGCGGTTGATCGCCAGCCCGGTTACGTAGTTTCCGGAATGAGCGGACTGACGCGGCCGGTCATGTCCAATCCTCGCTGGCTGATTCTCTTCGACGAGATCGAGAGTCGTACTCGCAGGTTTTCGACTTGTTCCCTGCAGTTTAACTAATGGCGGAAGCGCGCCTGACGGAACAGGGCAGGGGAAAGCCGTCGATTTCTCGCCCTGCGTCATCACGCGTCATGATTCACCTGCACCTGCGTCTTTCTGATGGTTAACTTAGTTGGCTCGAAGAGTTAACCCAAAGACCGCAAATGCGACTCCTCGAAAGAAGAGGTCGATTCCGATAAATATGCCAATCAACCGGAATTCAGGCATGTGGATAATCTTGCCCGTCCAGTTGCCAAGAAGGGCGGGACCAAGAACAAGAGTGATGAAGCCCGCCCAGGTATGCCACCCATGATCAGGAATATTGGCGATTAAAGGCGCGATTATGTTGAAGATTCCCGCAACGATAAAGTACATCGCCACGATCAGAGAGGTAATATGTGCGGATGTCCGTACGTGAGTAGCATGTAGCCCGTCACACCGAAGAGAATCGCACCAAACAAGTGAATGTAGAATCCACTCCAACCTCCGGCGAGATATGAATTGACAGTCTCAATTGCAGATGCGACTACGAACAGCCAGCCAAAAAATAGACGGAGTTTAGCGAGGCTCGAGCAGAACGAAGCCAGGCAAGTATCGCCAGGCAGGCAAGGCCGAGCCCCATCACGAGAAATAGTCCCCAGTGCTGGATAACTGCCGGTGGAACGAGCGCAAATGGATCTACGTGTGTGGTCATAGAATCATCCTTCTTTCAGTCCGAGTCATTCATGTACTGAAGGTATGCATTTCTTGCACCAATCCAGTCGGGAGAGATTGCCCAGCATTTGTGCCTGTTGTGCGGCAACCAGACCACGTCCAGGCGTCTTGTCCATGTTCTTTGACCAACTGTCAAAAACTTCAGACGAGCGTTAGCTTAATCTGCCACGCATCCTGATCGAGCGACAATAAGGCGTTCGGACGGGGTGGGCATCCATAATTCTGTTCAATTCAGCAATGCGTTGAGTCAACTGCCGATGCGGTTCCTGCGCCCCTTTGAGAATCAACATATGTCGAAATGGCTCTCGAAATGCAGTCATGCTGAGCGTGCGCCCATGGGCAGATCCGATTAGCCCGGGAATGGCAACCTCAACTTGAACAAAGTTGTAAGAAGGAGAACCGCTATGAGACACTCCCACGGATGCGCGTTACTATTAGCTCTGATTTTGGTAGCGCCTGCTTTTATGAATGCACAACCCAGCATGGAATCGATGGATCGGAGTGTTTCTGTGCAGAGTGATAGCCAGATACAAACCGATATCGCTAAAGTCTTTGGCAAGGATCGATTCAAACAGATACAAGCGACCGTCAATGGCGGAATCGTCAATTTGAATGGGAAGGTGGCCTTGTTCGCCGACAAAGAAGAGGCAGACAGGAAGGCACGTCGCGTAAAGAACGTGATCGCCGTTCGCAACCAGATCGAGGCAGGCGGCGCCCCGGTACCCGACAACGACCTGCAGGAGAAGCTCGTTAGGAAGCTCGAGTATGACCGAGTGGGCTACGGCACCACCGCGTTCAACGCAATCAGCGTAGGCGTGAGTGATGGAGCGGTTACTTTAGGCGGTCATGCATATGGTCCGACCGATAAGGCGTCTGCAGTGTCAGTGATAAGTTACTCTCCCGGCGTTCGGGACGTAGTCGACGAGATCGAGGTTGATCCCATTTCCTCTACGGACGATCGCATTCGGATTGCAACCGCACGTGCTGTGTACGGTTCCTCTTCGCTGAGCAGATACGCGATCGATCCCGGCAAGCCTATTCGAATCTCGGTACAGCATGGCAACGTCACTCTGTACGGCGTTGTAAACAGCAAGGCTGACAGAGACATCGCTTTCATGCATGCGAGCGGCGTCCCGGGGGTATTCAAAGTTACCAACGAACTTCAGGTGGAAGGCGAAAGCCAGACACGCGAATAGCTGTGAAAGGTAGAAAATCGTGCGCTCCGTCCCACGCATGGGACGGGGCGCACCTTTGCAAGGTAGATCCCCAAAATGGATCGAAGACGTTGCGCCGCTCTTGCTGCCGTTCCGCCAGTGGAACTATCGGGCACCAAATCAGGCGAGTCTTGCGAGTCACGGCCACCATGATGTGTTCAAATGCTCCATCGTGCGACTCAGTAACCTCTTCACCTCTCCCCGTCCTTACCACGTGCGCTCCGCACTAAGCCATTTCGATTTCGCTATAGAGAGAACTCTGGCGTTTGAAGAAAAGAAGAGGGACGAGTTGGACAGTCGAGAGAATCGCAGCGCAGCCCAAGAGCATAGCCGCATGTTGACTCGACAAGTAATGTGCACCTGCGAATGCAACTCCCAGCGCGACATCACAAAGTCCACCAATGAGAAATCCCCTCCTTTTCCCGGGATGGCGCCGCACATGAGCGGCAAGGCGTAATTCTCCAATCCCGAAGAGAAGAGCGTGGGGAGCCTCAACGAGCGCTATTGTCTGTATTCCAGCCTTGTCAGAGATGGCCAGGAATAGACCTGAGGCAAGCGAAACCAGGCCGAGCAGCAGGTAGCCCAGCAGTTCTCGCCTGTGCCTCGGTCCAAATTGAAACGCGACTACCCCTTCAATTATTCCAATCATGACGAATACTGTTGCCGCTGCGATAACAAGGGCAAGCGATACGATGACTTCAAAACGTTGATGTGCAAGACTGGGGTACAGCGACAGAACGATGCAGATGAACAATACCAACAGGACGACGAGGATGCCGACTACGAGTCGGTGTAGCCGTAGTTCAGTTTGCATGCAGGCGCTCCTCTCATTGTTATTGCGAGACTGGAATCAAGAGCTAGGCCAGTGTCCTGAGTCGTTGACTCAGGACACTAGCTCTATTCCGTGTACTCCTAGGCAGGTTTCCCAACAGGGCCACTGGATAGTCGCACGAACAGCTTCAATCCTTCAAACCAGACGACGCTGGCGCAACCGGCCAGAACGCACAGGGCTAGATCTCGGAAACCCAGGCTCGAGATTCTAAACAGGCCATTGAGAAAAGGAACGTTCAGGACCAGCCCAAGCAGTGTCAACGCACCGGCCGTAACGGACCACAGGGCAACATTTCGCGTTCGAAATGTCTGAATGATCGTTCCCGTCCAAGAGCGGTTGGTCCAGATCAATGCAAGGTTGGCGACGATCAACGTGGTGAATGCCAGTCCGCGCGCGTGCCATTCCGACTTGCCGCCGTGCAATGCCCACACGAACATGCCGGCAACTACTGCGAGCGCGCTGAAGCCCTGGATGAGTGCGACCACGGTAGTGCGCAATCCGAATATGGGTTCCTTTGGATTGCGCGGTGGACGGCGCATCACATTGGGTTCTTCCTTTTCGGCTTCAAAGGCAATCGAGCACGCGGGGTCAATGATGAGTTCGAGAAATACAATGTGTACTGGAAGCAGTACAAGAGGCCAATTGAAGAGAACGGGAATCAGGGACATGCCAGCGATTGGCACGTGGATGGCAAGGATGTAGGCCATCGCCTTTTTCAAGTTGTCGAAGATCCGGCGGCCGATCCGCACTGCCTGCACGATGGAGGAAAAATCGTCGTCCAGTAGGACCAGCGACGCGGATTCTCTTGCGACATCGGTACCTCGTCCGCCCATGGCGATACCGATGTGTGCGGCCTTGAGTGCCGGCGCATCGTTAACACCGTCGCCGGTCATGGCGACGACTTCCCCGTTGGCCTTGAGAGCGTTTACCAACCTCAACTTTTGTTCCGGCACAACGCGTGCGAATACATTGGCCGTTGCGATCCTTCTCTGCAGTTCCTCGTCTCCCATTTTGGCCAGTTCAGCGCCCGTAATCGTCGCACCACGAGGATCGAGCCCAATCTGTCTGGCAATGCTTTGCGCGGTTGCCGGGTAGTCGCCCGTAATCATAACCACCCTGATTCCGGCGTTGTAGCACTCGCGAATGGCCTCCGGTACGGACGGTCGTATCGGATCGGCAAGGGCCACAAGCCCCACAAACTCGAAATTGAATCCATCCTGGCTTGCAGGAAGTTCGCCTGGCGCATGGCGCCCAGCGGCCACGCCGAGCACTCTCAGCCCTTCGTCTGCCATTTTGCGAACCTGTTCCACGAGAGCCGCGCGGTCGGCCTGGTTGAGGCGGCATAATCGCGAGATCGCTTCAGGCGCTCCCTTGACCGCAACGATCGACTCCGCGTCAGCACCATGTAGCCAGACCCTGGACATCGACAACAACTCGCGTGTGAGCGGATACTCGCGGATCAGTTGCCAGTCCGGGTGGAGGTGCTCGGTCCCGGCCAGATATTTATCGCCAAATTCCTTGAAGGCCACCTCCATCGGATCGAAGGGATTCTGCTGGCTGGCAAGGATGCTGAACTCGATGACCTGGTGGAACTCCTCCGGGAATGGTCCCGCGGTGTGTCCTGCCAGGTCGAACACCGAACCGTTCGCTGCGAGCTTCTGGACGGACATCCGATTTTGCGTCAATGTTCCCGTCTTGTCGACACAGAGAACCGTCGCTGAGCCCAAGGTCTCAACGGCAGGAATGCGACGGGTCAGAACCCTGTTCTGCGAGATTCGCCAGGCGCCAAGGGCAAGGAAGATCATCAGAACAACGGGAAACTCTTCCGGGAGCATGGCCATTGCCAAAGCGATTCCCGCCAGAATGCCCTGGAGCCAGTCTCCTCGCGACAGGCTGTAGATGAGGGCGACGAGGACACACATCGACACCCCGACGATTGCGAGGATCTTGACCAGCCGGGCGGTCTCCTTCTGAAGCGGGGTGTTCTCCACTTCGACCGACCGCAACGACTTTCCGATCTTACCGAGTTCTGTCTTAAGGCCGGTGGCCTGCACGCGCGCGATTCCCTGCCCTTGTACCACCAGCGTTCCTGAGTAAACGAACGGGAGGTCGTCTCCGCCCGGAGAACCGATGGCCGTACCAACGTCCGCGGCGCGCTTCCGCACGGGAACGGACTCACCGGTGAGCAGGGATTCATCGACAGAAAGGTTCACGGCTGAGAGCAGGATTGCGTCGGCCGGGACACGGTCCCCTTCGGAAATTACCAGGATGTCATCGGGGACAACGTCCCGACCCGCAATTCGGCGTCGCTGCGTGTCCCGGATTACAAGTGCGCGGGGACTCGACAGGTCTTGCAACGCCTCCAGCGCCCGCTCCGTCTTTCGCTCCTGATAAAGCGTAATCCCCATGACCACGAACACGAAGCCGAGCAGGAGCAGCGCCTCTTCCAGGTCACCGAGCCCCAGGTAAATGCCGCCTGCTGCAAGCAGGAGCAAAAACATCGGTTCACGCACCACTCCCCACGCAACTTCCCAGATGGTGCGCGGCTTTGAAGACGGCAGCTCGTTAGGCCCTTCGATCTTGAGCCGCTCAATTGCTTCAGCTTCAGAGAGCCCGGCGATATTGTCGACTTTCATAAGATCCGACAGGTGCGTGCTTACACCGCTGCCCGGTTGGGAAGTTACGGTCATCGCGCCTCCTGAAGATTGTGATTCTCGCTTGTGTCCTCTCGGGTGTATCCCATCGCGCGAGGAGTTGGGCGGTTAGCCCGTTTCAATTCCCGCGCAACTTTCCGGGACAGACGGTGGGTTGCACTCGCAATGGCCGCATGCCAGTCCATCTGGACTTCTTCTACTACAACAGATGCGAAGCCGAACTCGGCCACAATACGGCAGAACTTGTCCATTCCACCCTTGGGGCCGTTGAGATCATCGAGGGAGACAACCACTCTCCTGGCATTCCGGAAGCGATCGAGCGCAAAGCGAACCCGCCGTGCTGCATACTCCCGTATTTCATCCGTGGCACATTCCTTGGAACGAATCTCAAATGGAATCATCTCTCCCCCAAGCTTCTTCTTTTGCCCGTTGCGGACCTTTGGCAGTTCCAATTCCGTCGATACGGACTACTGAGAGAAGAGCACATTGCTGGCCAAAGCCAACCCGTCAGGATGTGCGGTTTTGCCCAGTGGTTTATACCCTCCGGGAGAAGGTGTCAAAGAGTTCTTACGTTACGTCCCAATCCTTGTACGATCGACGTCTTCGTGGTCTAGTCATTTACAAACACGAGAGGGTTCAAAACGGATGTGGCGAGCCACCATGACAATGATTTGAAACTGCGGGACCTGTCGTCCAGTTGATACACCCAGAACCAAGTGAGGTGGATCACTGCAAATCAGCGGGCTTAGGTTGATCATTATGCACAGTAATGAGCGACTCCTTCGAAAATACCCGCATATTGCTTATCGATGACGATGTAAAGCTATGCCGCCTGATAGCGAGCTATCTGCAGCCGCTCGGCTATGACGTTGTCGCGGAACACAACGGCCGGGCGGGGCTGAATCGTGCGTTGAGCGAGTCATTCGAGGCTGTGCTTCTGGACGTAATGCTCCCAGGCCTGAGCGGCTTTGATGTGTTGCGCGAACTGCGGAAAGAATCACAGGTTCCGGTACTGATGCTTACCGCACTAGGAGAAGAGGCTGATCGAATCGTCGGGCTTGAAATGGGAGCCGACGATTACCTGCCCAAGACCTTCTCCACTCGGGAGCTGCTTGCCCGACTCCGTGCGGTGTTGCGCCGCTCGGCGTTAACGGCGCGATCCCAGGAGCCGCCACAGGCCGCCCCGCTCGTAGTCGGGGACCTTTGGATCGATACAGAGGAACACAGAGCCACTTTGAACGACAAGCCGCTCACGCTGACCCCGGTCGAATACGAACTGCTGGTTGCGCTTGCCCGTTCCGCGGGCCGTGTTCGCACGCGGGAACAGCTATTGCTGCAGGTCGCTGAACGTGAGTTCGAGTCGTTTGATCGCGCCATTGACGTTCATATTTCTTCCCTCAGGCGCAAGCTAGGCGACGACCCTCGATATCCGCAATTCATCGAAACGGTGCGCTGCGCCGGATACCGAATGCTAAAGCCTCCGACGGCCATAATGACGCCGGAACGCGAAACCGCGAAATAGGGTATACGCGTTCCGGGTGAAAATCTGCAGCCGTCAATTTAGAAAGCAAATTTTACCTGCAAATCAACGGTTCGATTGGCGGACCCGCCGCCGGGACCCGCTCCGTGAATCGAAGTGGAGGTTCCAAACGAAGGCGAACTGAGGTTGCCAACGGGGGTATCGAGGTTCACGGTATTGAACAGGTTTCGCGCCGCAACAGAGAGCGTGAGGCTGTATCTGCGGTCTGCCGCCATAGCATCGGAACCGTGATAGTGACCGCCTCCCTGCCCGCCTCCCATGGGCGGCGGCGGAGGTGCTCCCTGGCCTGATTCCCGCGCGTCTCCGGTAGGCTCGCCAAATCCAAACGCCTTTGAGAGGCGAAGGTTGAGTGCTGCCATGCCGGGACTGTCTCCGAGATTTCGGGGAATGGTGATTTGTCCGGCAATCGGTCGCGTGTCGAGATTGCCCCACCTGGTTTGCACGACGCTGGGGCGGCTCAAATCAGTGGCCCATGCGGGCCGGTCGTTGAAGATCGAATCGCCGTTGAGGTCCTCTCCTATAACCACGTCGAACGGAGCTCCTGAATGCATCACAACGAACGGATTGAACAGCAGTCCAAAGGGCACGGTGATCGAGCCCCCGATCATGGCTCGGTGCCTGACATCGAATCCGGCGCGGGAGTATTCCGTCTTCAAGGCTCCGAATGGATCCGAAGGAAATGTCATAGCCCCATCGGTATCGCTTCGCGCATTGCTCCACGAGTAGTTCCCGAACAGGTTGTAACGGCGACTGATCCGGGCATTCACGTTGGCAAGAATCTGCTGTTGCAGAAAGCGTCCATTGGATTCGTAGACGTAAATGTTTCCTCCTGGAAGCGCGCGCAGTCCGGTTTCGAGCAGCGGAGCGTTAATGTTGCGCGAGCGCAGCGCATTAACACCGCGAGAGTTCATGTAGCTCACGCTGGCAGTTGTGTTCTTGAGAAATTGACGCTCGAGGCTCAACGCAAACTGCTGTGTACCAGGCGCGCGCAGATTGGACGCGATCTTCCGGACTGCCTGGTCGCGACCGAAGGCCGACAAGCTGTCAGGAGCGGGAATATTGGGATAGAAATCAGGATTCGGGATCAGGTATTCCTGTTGATGCACACCGTCCAGGCGCATGCTGTCAAGAACGAGGTCTTCGCGTATGCGGGTATAAAAGGCCCCAAACCCGGCACGCAGGACGGCCAACGGCCTGTCTGGGGTCCGGCCTGGAATGCCCCATGCCAGGCCCAAACGCGGCGCCCAACTGCGCCAATCATTGATGCTGGTTTGATTTTCATAGCGTAAGCCTCCGCTTAGCGTGAGGTTCCTGCCAACCTTCCAATCATCTTGAAGAAAGAGCCCAACATCGAATTGGGTGATCCGAGCCATGGGATCGCCGGCAGAGATTGCGAACTGGCTTGCTCCACCACCTTGCGTCCGGATCTGCGCAGGTGTGAGGCCCGCCAGCCGTCCCGCTTCCGTGATCCGGTAGGCATCAAGAGAATTGAAGGTAAACACGCCATTGTAGTTCTCTCCAGACGCGTTGCTTTCGTTGATGGCGCGAAGCCTTCCGCCAAATTTCAGTGTGTGCTTCCCTCTGGAGAGTGACAGCAACTCCTGGAGTTCATAACGGTTCTCCAGCAGGCCGCTCAGGCTCATGGAAGAGCCACCCGCGGTGAAAGCGTCTGGGACCTGAACCGAGGGATCGGAGTTCACCGCCTGGTTTGTGTCGCGACTTTGGCGATACTGGAATTTGATTTCGTTCACGGAACGAGGCCCCAGCATCGCGGTTTCAATGAGCTGAACGACGTGTTCGCGTTCATCCAGGTTGTAAGCCTGTGAGGCCATTGAAAATGAGTCCAGGCCGGCATTGGTTTGAAAATTCTTTTCCCACTCATAACGCCCGATAAGCGTGTGGTTCGGACTGAGTTGATAATCCAGGCGTCCGCCGATCTCTGTGTTGGTTCGGGGATCGAGAATCGATTGGCGGTAAGAGATGGGGTTCAGGGCTGAATCCAAAACCATCGCATTGATCAAGGCCGCTTGTCCTATATCCCGCCGTTCAAGCTGGAACGTGAAGGAGGCTTTTTTGCCGATCGGTCCGCCAAAGGTTCCTTCGAATGTCCGTCTCTGATACTCGGGCTTTACGGGTGCGAACGGGTTGCGCGAATTGAAAATTGAGTCGCCAAAATTGAATCGCGCTTCGCCGTGATACTTATCGGCGCCAGGTCGAGTAAGGATCTCAACTCTTCCATACCCCAAGCGATCGTACTCGGCAGAAAAGGGATTTTGGTTGACGCGGATCTCGCGAATCGCGGACTTGGGAGGGAGCTTCGCCCCCGAAAAACCATCCACGTAAATTTCTCCGGCTTCTGGGCCCATGGAAGGACCGGCGAGGAGCTGCAGATCCTGGGCAAGATCGTCCGGGTCGTCAGAGACTGTTTGCAGTGCGGACCCGCTGATGCTCAGCGCGCTGGCGTTGTTCGACGGCTCCGTGTCAAGCACCGTGCCAGCCAATACTTCCACCTGCTGTTCGACAACTGCAATTTCAAGCCGCACATTTCGGGTGAAGGCTTGACCCGGGGAAATGTTAACGATCAGACCTGCCGCGATTTTGAACCCCGCTGCACTGACACTCAGCGCGTATCGCCCGGCCGCTAGGCCCGAAAAGCTGTAACGTCCCAATCCGTCTGAGGTGACCGGCTGGTCACGGGTGTCTGGACCCGCCAGGGTGATCGCAGCACCAGGAATAAGCGCCCCAGTCAAATCGCTTATGACACCCGAGATCGCACCCGCCTTTGCCTGGGAATACAGAGAACCGGGTGCCAGGAGTGTGAAAAATGAAACGCAAAGCATCGAAGCAAGACCAAGGCGGCAGCATAATCGCATAGATTCCTCTCGCAGCTCCGTATGGACTCGATCTGTTCCCGGGTACAAACAGGACCCCAGGAAACACGGCGCTAAGTAAGAGTTCAACACAATCTTGTAAAGCCTCGATGAGGCTGGGCGGCACTCAATGTAAAGGTTTAGTAAAGGTGGTGGTGCAATCCCCCATTACGGGATTAAATAGGGTGAAGGAAGCGGTGTCATGTTTTCAAAACCGGGCCTCAATTTATCCACGAAGATATTTCTAATCGCGTTGCTGAACCTACTGCTCATTGCATCGGTACTGGCAGTCTTCATGCGTGTCCAGTACCGATTCGATCTGCAGTCCTTTCTCATCTCTCCAGCTCATGACCGCATCCTTTCGACGGGAAGACAGATCGCGCTGGAGTTGCGTGATACTGATCGCAGCGGATGGGACCAGTTGCTGCAACGTTATGCGGATGCGAACAAGGTCGAACTACGATTGACCGACGATGACGGCCGGCAACTTGCAGGTTTAGCGTATGCTCTGCCGGCAACGGTGCTCGAGAGCCTCAACCATCAGTCGCACGATGAAACCCGCAGCAGCCCCCTGTTCTTCCTGGGAACCACGAA
>PLZC01000020.1 GCA_003151985.1 Acidobacteriaceae bacterium | reverse complement strand
GCGATCCGCTTGGCAATCCCTTCGAACTCTCGCGCCGTGTCGCTTTCCGGGGGCACTGCATCATCAAGGTGATTCAATGGCGTAAAGTCACCGAAGTCTCGCAGTTGCTGACGCTCATAGAGCTTGGGCGGTTGAACTACATCCGCAAGCACCCTCAGTGCTACGGGATTCGGATCGCCGCTCATTCGCTCAAGCATTTCCTCCGTGATGAGCCGGTGGCGCAGACCGTAATATCCGAGCTGTGCCGAAACAATCGCAAGCCGCTGGTACATCGAGTCAACGTCCTGTACCTCCTTTGGCGACCACAAACGCTCGGCGATTGCCGCCGTGCGCGGCCATACTCGGTTGTCGAGGTTCTCGTCCGAAACAATATCGGTCCACATCGTCGCTTCGCCCCCGAGAACACGGGCCTTCTCATCGGGTGTAAGGGTGGCGGCGCTCGGGTCTCCTAAAGGATCGACGAGATAATGCTCTGCCGCGGACTGGTTCAAGTCGATGTAGTAGCCGGAGGATAGCACACTCCGGTTGCCATTCCGAGCGGCATCTGCCAGAGACTTTGGACCACGCCACGATTGAATGACGACATCTTTGGGTGTGCCGGGCTGCAGTACCTCGTCCCACCCCATCATGACTCTCTTGTCGCCGGCAACGATCTTTTGGATCCTGGCAGTGAAGACTGCCTGCAGGGCGGCGCCATCTTTAATCCCGTGCGAATGCATATATTGCTCGACACGCGGGTTGGTATCCCATTCGTGGAAGTCGCATTCATCTCCCCCCGTGTGAAAATAGGCGTCAGGGAAAAGTGTCGTCATCTCTGCGATGAATCCGCTTAGAAGCTTGTATGTACCTTCGCGTGTCGGATCCATGGCCCTGCTGTGAGAAGGATCTTTGCCACTTCCCAGTTCCGGGTAGCCCAGGAACCAGGACCCCGTGTGACAGGGCATGTCAAATTCCGGCACCACACGAATTCCGCGATCACGTGCGTATGCGACGATCTCCTTGACCTCGTCCTGGGAGTAATAGGAACCGCCGGAGCCCTTCTGCTGTAAGAGCGGGAAGCGCTTGCTTTCGATGTGGAAGCCCATGTCATCTGCGAATCGCCAGTGGAACACATTGAGCTTCACTGCTTCCATGCCATCCAGATTGCGCTTAATGACAGGAATCCGAACGAAACGGTGCCCGGAATCAATGAGGAGCCCGCGCCAAGGGAAGCGGGGGCTGTCGTCGATCGAAACCACCGGAATGGCGAAGCCCCTTGGAGTGACTCGTACTAACTGGAGGAAGGTCTGCAGGCCGTGCATGACTCCTAGAGGATTCGCTGCCGTCAATTGAACATTGGTCGTTGAGACCACGAGGCGGTAGGACTCATCCTCGCCCAGTTGCTGGACTGGCAGACTTGGCCCTGCAGTGTGAATCGTAAACCGGGATTGGTTAACCGCGGCTTCGCGCCACAGCGGTATGCCCGTTTCCCGAGAAAGCGTATCCAGAAAGCGCTGCCGCGCTCGTTCGAGGCGAGGCTCCGTATAACCATTCAAATCAATGCCAAATGTCCCATCGATCATGAATTCGCCTTGCCCGTTTGTTGCATGAGCGGGCAAAGGCATAACTGACAGCGAGCTTGTTCCCTGGGCGCGACCGTTCCATGGAAGGCTCAGCACGCACAAGACAAGCACCACAAACTCGATGAATCCTACTCGACGAACGTTTGCCACAATTGCATCTCCGAAGAACATCAGGGTTGTTGTTACGACAGATTCTGCCGGGCGAGATGACGCTGAACGTCTCGCCGGCTTCTTGCTCCTACGAGCAGCGACGGTTTTGAGCTTCGTCCAGCCTGGCATGCGCACGACTTTCTACGACACCGTCGGATCGGGTGAAATCTCCGGGTGCTCACGATAGGCTCCAAATTCGGCCAGATCATCTTCTCCCAGCCAGGCAGGATACTTGATCGGTTCCAAACCAAGCATGGATTCAGCTTGTCGCCACAGACGGGTTCGCTCATATCTCTGATGAACGAGTTGAAACTGGGTGCTCCTCAGCAGATCGAATGCCGCCTGCGCATCGCCGCAATCAAGAAATAGGCTCGCGCGGCGCTCAGCCAACCATTCGTCTTCGAGCGCCGCCACAGCGTCGAGCCAGAGTCTGCGTTCGTCAACGGTTTCCCTGCCAAGAGCAGCGAGCGCTTTGTCCCGCTCAATCACGACCTGAGGATGAAGCGCAATCGCTCGAGACTCAATGGCGCGGAAGCACCTTGTCGCGGCACCTGCGTCGTGCTTGTAGACCAGCCAAAGACGCCCAGACAGCGCCCACGCGCGATCGTCTCGCGATTGCGTCAAAACCTCCAGCGCAGCGCTCGTTTCACCGCGGCCGGCGAGCCATGCGCCGTGTTGAAATAACCATTTGTCCCGCTCGCTGCCTTCAGTGCATGAAGCCGCCCATGATAGCGCATCGCCCAACTCGTCAATTCCACTCACCGCCCAGTGATTGCTGTCGATATCTGGAGCCTTGGGAATGTGGTGAATATCTCCTAACTTTCGCGCCGCAATCAAATTGAACCAGAAATGAACATCTTCGTTTCTCGCCCAGCTGAAAAGGGGAACCTCGTCCAGAGGTCTTATCTGAGGAATAGGAACCGAGATTTTTCCGATGTCGCGCCGGATGCTGGAAGGAATCCAAAATTCAACGTGATAGCGCAGTTGCCCAGGCTCGAGCCTGTCCTTGATTGATTGATCGATGAGCGGACCAGCCTGGATCTCCAGGCATTGCTCGCGGTTCAGCGTGTATTGAGTGACCCACGCTTCATCGCGGCCGATGCCATCGCTCCAGAGCTTGATCCCGGGGACGCGGGCGGGATCGGCCACATGATACAGTCCAGCTCCCAAACTCGGAGTGAACGCTCCAAATGCGCAACAGCCTGGTCTTTGCCAGAAGAAACCAGTCATTCGATGGACTTCAGCTTGAGTGCGTGGACCTTCAGTCTTCCAGTCGACGGTTCGGATATGCGAATCATGAACAAGAACAGGGCCATCGGGGAATTGAAACTCGGTGTCTGGACGGGCGGGGACGCCTGCATTTGACCAGGACATCCAAGGGTGAGCCTCTCCATCAGGATTGAAGAATACCGTTCGCTGAGTCAGGAATGAATCTCTCTCCCCAAGCGAATACTCAACGGTCCACTTCATTCCGAATCTGAGTTCTCTCTCTCCACAGCAGACATAGATTCGGTCCTGATTGCGCGATTTTTCGTAAAGTACCGGGACGATCTCAACCGGGCTGTGCGAAATTGGAAAGCTCAACTCGATGCCGCCCCCGGTAAAGGATTGCCGGGGCAGAATGCGAACGGGCCTGATCACAGGCGGGAAGAAGAGTGTTTCTACACCGCTTTCTTTTAGAAAGAGAGAGCAGACTCGGCCTCCGAGATCGGGACAGATCTTCACGCGAATCTGATCATTCTCGATCAAGACCATGCGATATTTCCGGATCTCGGGCCTCCTGCTTGTTTCGCAGAAGCTCTCGTAGGGATAGATTCCGTCGGGGTCGTGCGTGGTGGGGATCGGTCCTGTTGGAACTAGAGAGTGACACAAAAGAAACTCGATCGTCTCAGTGGATTCAAGCATTTTTAGACCGTGCCCTTCCGTCCGTTCATCATTGCCGATCCACCACCATTTCCAAAGCCTATATAGTGGAAGGCATAGAGACGCGATTGAAAAAACAAGTGAGATTACCCCCGGCAGAGCCGGGGAACTCCCATTGGATTAGCAAGCCATAACGAAAGTGCCCAGCCTTAGTCAGGCGTGGCAGTGCGCCGAGCACGAGTGCCCCACCCAGACCGGAGATGACTCCACCACCTGTGTACGAATTGATCCAATAACTGAATAGGCTTATGCGCAGGATGGCCAATATGCCTCCCTGTCTGGCGTCAACTACTCTTTC
>PLZC01000209.1 GCA_003151985.1 Acidobacteriaceae bacterium | reverse complement strand
GCGATCGGCGCGGCGGTGCAGGCGGGCGTGCTGGCCGGCGAAGTGAAGGACCTGCTGCTGCTCGACGTAACCCCGCTGACCCTGGCTATCGAAACGCTGGGCGGCGTGGCGACGCCGATGATCCCGCGCAACACCACCATCCCCACCAAGAAGACCGAGACCTTCTCGACGGCAGCCGACTCGCAGACTGAAGTCGAGGTCCACGTTCTGCAGGGCGAGCGTCCATTGGCGGCGCAAAACCGCACGCTGGGCAAATTCAAGCTGGGCGGGCTTCCCCCGGCGCCGCGTGGAGTGCCGCAAATCGAGGTCACATTCGACATCGACGCCAACGGCATTCTGAATGTGACGGCGAAGGACAACGCCACCGGCAAAGACACGCGCATTACGATTACTTCGAGCTCAGGCCTGAGCAAGGACGAAGTGGAAAAGATGGCCAAGGAAGCCGAGGCGCATTCAACTGAGGACAAGGAGAAGCGCGAGGAGATCGACGCGCGCAACTCGCTCGACGGGCTGGTCTACAACATCGAGAAGATGCTGAAGGAGTCCGGCGACAAGATCCAGGGAGCGGAGAAGACCGAGGTCGAGTCCGTGCTTGCCGATGCAAAGAAGACGCTCACCGGGACACCGAGTTCGACCGAGCTGAAGGCTGCGCACGAGAAGCTGACCCACGCCAGCCACAAACTGGCCGAGGTGCTCTACAAGGTTAACGCCTCGCAGCCCGCACAACCCGGCGGCCCGGGTGCTGTGGGCGAAGAGCCTCCCGCCGCGGAAGCCAAGAAGGACGAAGGCGTGATCGACGCGGAATATGTGGACGTGGAAGAGAAGAAGTAGGACTTGCCGTCCAGGCATACCCGCCGTTCCGGCGGAAGAGCAACGGGGGTGGGTGACGGATTCGTCGCCCACCCCAACTTTTTACTCCCCACAACACTGTCATCCTGAGCGGAGCGCAGCGAAGTCGAAGGATCTGCGGTGTGCTGGAAGGCCGATTGAACCACGACCAGAAGAGCAGGGAAGGAAGCTTATATGGCAATCGACGACCACCCGTTAACCGTGTTTAACAGACAGATAGAAAGTGATGAACTGCGTAAGCCGGTGGGTGCTGGGGCGATAACAGGAACCGCAAAAGTCGCTGGTGCGGTTTTTCAGATCCCCCCGCTGAGACCATTCGGGCTCGTCGCGAAAGGCTTTGACTTTGTCGGAAAATGTTTGGCAATCGGGGTACCGACAGTCGAAGAAAATTTGAAGCTCTTCGGACAGCTCACCGAAGATGCCATTCTGAGCGTCGAAGGAAGGCTACTTGTTCTGGAAGATAGTGCCGAAAATGCTGAGAAGCTCCAGCGCCGCGTAGAGAGTACGGAGTTCTTGCAGTATTTGGCATCTGGAGTACTCCAGACGCAACGCACGAGGCAGGAGAATCGGCTCAAGAGGATGGCTTGGATTATTGCAAATGGAGTAAGCCAAGGCGACCTCGACCCTGAGAGCGGCGACGACATGATGCGGAATGCTGTTGAGTTGACGGAGCATGACATTAATGTTCTAGGTGCAATCTACAACATGCAGAATTATTTATTCTCCCAACAAGAACTAAATAAGGAATCCAGTTGGCGAATAAGCGCGATACATTCACTATGGGAGGAATGGTGGAAGAACCAAGCCTTTTCCAGCTATCAAGGAATTAATTGCATGGCCTTTAATAGTTCATTTGCCCGACTACAGTCGGCTGGATTCATCGCTTCAATTGGTACAAAGACATTTGTGCAGGGACCAACAATGCACGATTATGAACTACTTCCTGACGGTAAGAAGTTTTACGAGCGGATTCAGGAGATCACAGTCCAACAATGAATCGGAGGTCAGCAAGATGAGCAAGGTTGGCGAGGGCATGATTCGCGGTCTCAAGCAGGCGCTAGCCTTTGCCGATGGAACGGCGGACAAGAGTCAGTATCGAGTCCACATTTTTCCGAATCGCGCATCAATACCCCGCCAGACGAGAAGGCAAATGCCACCGATCCATCCGGGCGAGATGTTGCGTGAGGATTTCCTTAATCCTTTGCGGATGACGGCGCAGATGCTGGCCGACGAAATCAAAGTGCCTGAACGTCGCGTGGTTGCTATCGTAAAGGAAAGACCGGGACTCGACGCCGATCTGTGTTTGCGTTTGGCGCGTTTCTTTCGGATGACACCGGAATTCTGGATGAATATGCAGAAAGCCTACGAATTGGAAACGGTGAGGTCGAATTGGCGAATGATTTGCAGGGAGGTACCCATGCATCCGAAGGACCGCAAAACCGGAGCGTTGAAGGTACCCAAGATTAGCGTCTAAACAGGAAACGAGTTCAAACAAACGATGCCTACGACCACAAACAAGGACTACTACGCCAAGCTAGGCGTGAAAAAGACGGCCACGCCGGAGGAGATTCGCAAGGCCTTCCGCAAGCTGGCGCGCAAGTATCATCCGGACGTGAATCCCGGGGACAAGAAGGCTGAGGAGAAGTTCAAGGAAATCTCCGAGGCAAACGATGTTTTGAGCGACGAGAAGAAGCGCAAGGTTTACGACCAGGTGGGGTTCTACTCCGACCAGATCGACCCGGAACATGCTGCAGCCTATGCGCGGCAACAGGGCGGCGGGCAGCGCGCGCCGGTGGACTTTGACGGATTCGACTTTTCCGGCTTTCAGAGCGGGCCGGGGCACCAGCCAGGCGCGCAGGCAGGGGCGGGCTCGGCGTCGTGGGGCAGCTTCAAAGACATCTTTTCCGGCATCTTTACGGGCGGCCAGCAGCCGATGCGGGCACAGGGGCCGCAGCCCGGCACCGACCTCGAATACCAGGCCACGGTGGACTTCTGGACGGCGATCCGCGGCGGGCAGGCGCGCATCCAGATCAATCGGCATGAGACCTGCCCGACGTGCCACGGCCAAACGAACAACGGCGGCCAGATGCAATGCCCGGAGTGCAGCGGCACCGGCCAGGTAACGCAGATGGGCGGCCGCATGAAGTTCAACATTCCCTGTCCGCGCTGCAATGGCACCGGGCGCACGTCGAGCACATGTTCCACGTGCCACGGCGAGGGCGTCGTGGCCAAGTCCGAGTCGGTTGAGTTTCGCATCAAGCCGGGCACCCGCGATGGGCAGCGCATCCGTTTGCAGGGCAAGGGCAACGCGGGAATCAACGGTGGCGTGGCCGGCGACCTGTTCCTGATTGTGCGCACTGGGACACATCCAGTATTTACGCGCGTGAGCGACGATATTCACCTGACTGTACCGGTGACCGTGCCCGAGGCCTCCCTGGGCGCAAAGGTGGACGTGCCCACCATTGACGGCCGTGCGCATTTGAAGATTCCTCCCGGCACACAGAGCGGACAAAAACTGCGCTTGCGGGAGCGAGGTGTCGAGAATGCGGGGCGGCCGGACCAGCGCGGCGACCAGATTGTGACCGTCGAGGTGGTGGTGCCGACATTGCAGGACGAGCGCAGCCGCGAGATTATGCGCGAGTTGGCGAAGCTGAACAACCAGGACCCGCGGGCGGCGCTGTTTGACAAGTTGTAAAAGACAAGGAACAGTGTAGTCTGATTCGGAAAAAACCAATGGCCACAAAACGTAAGTCCAAAGGCGCGTACATGATTTCGGCGGTGGCCGAAATGTACGAGATTCACCCTCAGACCCTGCGCCTCTATGAGCGCGAAGGGCTGTTGAAGCCCTCGCGCACCGAGGGCAACACCCGCCTCTATACCGATGAAGACCTGGAGCGGCTGGAGTTCATCCTCAATCTCGCCCGCGACCTCGGCGTGAACATCGCGGGCATCGCCATCATCCTGCAGATGCGGGAGCGGATGGAGGAGATGAACCGCCAGATGCAGAGCTTCGTCGAATACGTGCGCACGGAAATGCTCGCACACTTCCAGCCAGCCGCGCCGGGATCTGCCGGGGCGATTGTGCCCATGCGCAAGCCGGGGGTTGTTGCACGGCAGGCTGCATCGCGCAAATCGTAAAAGTCACAGGATCTCCGCGCCTCGATTCGCTCCAGCCGGATATGCTGGAACTGCATGTCGTACGTCTTCCTTGCATTGGCCGTCTTCGGCTTGATCACCTCCACGGTGTTTGCCGGCATGGTGCTGGCGGCCATCCCCGGCTATTGGCGTGAGCGCCGCCAGGCATTGGCCCAACTCCAGATACGGCCTGGCTATACTCCTCCGCTGACCCTGCTGAAGCCGCTGCACGGAGCAGAGCCGGGGCTTGAGGCGAATCTGGCTACCTTCTTCGAGCAGGATTTTCCGGGGTACGAGATCCTTTTTTGCGCCCGTTCGGCAGGGGACGCGGGGCTGAATATCGCGCGAGAGGTAGCCCTGCGTTACCCGCAGATCCCTGCCAAATTCCTGTGGACCAGCGGCCAGCCGCACTATATCAACGACAAAGTAATCTCCATGGAGAAGATGGAGGCTGAGGCAGCCCACCAAATTCTGGTCATCAGCGACAGCGACGTGCGTGTTACGCCCGACTACTTGCGCGCCGTGGCGGCGCCCTTTGCCGATGAGCGGGTGGGGGCAATGACGTGTCCCTATCGCGGCGTGGCGGCCGAGGGTGGATTGTGGGCGAGGCTTGAGGCTGTTGGCATGAGTGTGGAAATGACCTCAGGCGTCTTGGTGGCTCGAGCAATGGAGGGAATGCAGTTCACGCTGGGGCCAACGATGGCCTTCCGCCGCGAGGCGATCCGGCGGATGGGCGGTTTCAAGGTGACGGCCGACTACTGCGCCGATGATTTCGTATTGGGCAACGAGACATTCAAGCTGGGCCAGAAAGTAGTGCTGAGCCACCACGCGATCGACCACATGGTCATCAACTCCAGCCTGATTTCTTCGCTCAAACACCAGGTGCGCTGGATGAAGTCGACGCGGTTTTCGCGACCTAAGGGACATTTTGGCACCGCGCTCACCTTCAGCCTGCCTTTTGGCGTGCTGGCCTGGGTAGCAGCGGCGGCGCTTGGCCACCCGTTGTGGGGGCTTTCGCTGTTGGGCTGGAGCGTGGCGACGCGGCTGGCGCTTTCTGTTGGGGTGGGCCGGCTGGTCGTCCGCGATCGCAGTTGGTTCGGGTTGCTGGTGCTTTATCCAGTGCGCGATTTGATGGGGTTCGGATTCTGGGCGGCCAGTTATCTGGGCAGCCGGATCCTGTGGCGCGGGCGGGTCTTTCAACTGCTGGCCGGGGGAAAGATGCGGGCGACAGAATAGAACGTAGAGGTTCGTGGCCACCCACCCTTGCGACAGAAAAGAGTCGCAAGGATGGGGCACCCGGCATATTTGTTCTGCCGGAGGCGACGCGGCTGAAGCCGCGCCTTTTCGAAACGAAGATTCTACTTCAAAGGCCGGTCGGTCCACAGGGCTTTGTCGGCGATGGACTGGACCGGGTAGAGGCGGCCGGCAAGCAATTGCTCGGCTTTGGGCTGGTTCAGGTCCTCGGCGAAGAGCCATTTGCGTTCGCCGGTTCCCCACACCTTGGCAAGCTCGCCTTCACTGAGGAAGATGTTTGGAGCGTCGGGGTAGCACGAACCCCAAAGCAGGGTTGAGCCCTCGCCATGCTGGCCGCAGCGCTGAACCACCATCAGCGCCGGCTTGCTGTGGAAGAAGCTGTGCGTATAGAAGATGACCGACGAAGCGGCAGACTGTTCGCCGAAGACAATAAACGAGTCGGCGGGAGTGCCCTTTTGGATGATGGTGTCGGCCAGCCTCTTGGAACCGAGCATGGGATCGAAGCGGGCGAAAGCAATGTGCGCCGCAACCAGGAAGACGGACGCGGTGAGCGCTACGCTGATGGTGGCGGCCAGGTGTTTCCCCTTGAGGCGCAGGAACCAGCCCAGGGCCGGGCCGATAAGCAGGGTCACCGCGGCCAGGGCGGCGGGCAGGCGCAGCGCGGCAAACGAGGCGCCGGTGAGGTCGAAGAAGTGGGACATCGACAGGGTGTAGTCCCCGACGCCACGGTGCGCGAGCAGGGTGCCAATGTCTGTGACAAACGGCAGGTTGCGGGAGTCCCAGAGTCCCCAGGCTAAAGTCGCGGCTGCCAAAACACCCACAACAGCAAAAACCGCATGCGCGCCTGTAAGCCAGGCCGTGGAAAGGATCGGCCTTTCTCCATCCACGCCTCGATTTTCCTCGATGCCAACCACGACGCCCGCAATCAGGATGAACAGTGGCGGCCAGACAGGAAACGTGTAGTACTCCTGGTTGGTGGAGATGGAGAAGAACAGCAGCGAGAACGCGGAGAAAAGGCTCAACAGCCAGATGGTCCGTACGCGAAACTTGATCCGTAAGACGTAACTGGCCACCTCTTCCCTGGCGGCGCTGTCAAGATAGAAGTCAACTGTCTGGCCGACGTTGGGCCGCAGGTGCTGCAGCCAGGTGTGCCGGGTCTTCCACGCAACAACCACAACTGCGGGCAGAAACAAGCTCCACGGGAAAAGCCAGACCAGGTGAAGGAGCCAATAGGCAAAGAACGGCAGCTTGTTGTAGTCGTGCGGGTAGCGCTGGCCGAAAAAGCGCAAAAAATGCTCGTTGACGAAGTAGAAGTACCAGAAGCCGTGGACATTGCCGATGGTGGGATGGTTGCCAACGGGATGGCCCTGGTCAGGATTGGCGAGGCCGCACAGGATGTGCCACGGAGCGGCAATGGCCAGAAAAAGCAGCAGGCCGGAGATGGGCTTTAACTTGCGCCAGCGCCGCCATTGACCGGTGAGCAGCAGGTAGGGGATGGCAGCGCCGATAAAGAAGACCGGGGCGATGAAGCCCTTGGTGAGCAGGGCCAGCGCAACGCCGGCCCACATCCAGTAGAAGCGCGCGGGCCGCTCCAATTCCAGGCCGGTTATGAGAGCGTAGAGGGCAATCAGGAGAAAAAGAGCCAATATCGCTTCAGGAATGATGAAGCGGGTAAAGAGAAACGGTCCGATCGAGGTGAGCACGCCCAGACCGGCGTACAGCCCTGCGCGGGGACCCCATGCGCGCCTCGCCCAAAGCCACGACAGCCAGACGAGGCCCAGCATGGCCAGCGCATTGGGCAAGTGGGTGGCAAAAGTGTTTTCGCCGAAGATTTTGTAGCCGCCGGCCACCAGCCAGTAGGGCAGAGGCGGCTTCTCGATATAGCGGATGCCGTTGATTTTGCAGGTGACCCAGTCGCCGGTCTCGGCGACGGTTTGCGCGGCCTGGGCGTGGGCGGCGTCCACGTCGTCCATCAAGGGCGGATTGAACAGAGAGGCAAACTGTACGGCGGCGAATATGGCCGCAAACAGTACCCAGGTTGCCAATGTGGAAGGCCCGATCTTCGGGCGGGCGTATGTCGTGGCTTCGTCTGTCATCGCTTTGATTGCTGTCAAGACAAGGATAACAGCCGTGGTTTATGGAGGGCTGCGCCGAATGCTTTGCGCAGGGGGCGGACTAAGGGTCCTGCGGGCAACTGGCGCAGTCGTGTATGTTGGCCGGAGGGCCTGATTTCGATTACGGAGAGTGCCGCCGAACCCTATGCCTACGATTGCCGCCATCGATATCGGTTCCAATTCCTGCAGGCTGAAGATCGCCAAGATTGTGGCGCACCAGTTGAGGGCGCTGCACGAGGATCGCGAAGTCACGCGGCTGGGGGGCAGTGTCTTCGAGTGCGGGCTGGTGTCGCCTGAGGCTATGGCGGCTACGCTCCGGGCGCTGAAGCGCTTTCAGCGAGCGGTGCAGACGCACGGTGTGGACCAGATTCGGGTGGTGGCTACGTCGGCCATGCGCGACGCCCGCAATGCCCCTGCCTTTCAGGCGTGGGTGAAGGCGGAAACCGGCTGGAACATGGAGATCA
>PLZC01000054.1 GCA_003151985.1 Acidobacteriaceae bacterium | reverse complement strand
TTCACTGCGTTCAGGATGACAGCGCGTTGGAGAGAAGGTTGGGTGCCATATTCGGTATCGCGGGCCTATCGTGGCCGATTCGGAAGTGACGCCCATTCGCGATTCACGAACACAAACCGCAGATCCTTCGCCTGCGGCTNNCTACTCGGAAGTATCGCGGATTTTGGGATGCCAAGAGCAAACGCAGATCCTTCACTGAGTTCAGGATGACACTTCTTTGGGGTAGAGGATGAGGGTCCCGGACGCGGCATTGTGGTCGGATCGTGGCCTATTCGGAAGTAACGCCCGTTCGCGATTCCCAAACACAAACCGCAGATCCTTCATTTCTGAATCAGGGCAGCAAGCAACGGATGTAGCGAAGACGCGAATGGATTAGCGATGGTGACCCCGTTCCAGGTAAACCCATCCTGCATATCTTCGGAAAGAAGCAGGCGGCAGCCTGCGTCCGCGGCGGCGGCAAGAATGACTGAGTCCCAAATACCAAGCTGATGCTGAGCGGCCAGATCGGTGGCGGCGATCATGACCTTAGCCGTAGTCTCAACCAAAGTATATGAATCTCGCCAATAGAGAATAGCCAAACGAGCATCTACGGGGGCTTGTCCAGCCTTTCTTACGAGGACATTGAACAGTTCACCGAGCGTCTGGACCGGAAGCACGATCAGGTCTTGAGGTAGTTTCTGTACTAGATCAAGCGTCGACTGCCTCTTCGTGTCCCCATTCAGCCCTTCGGCGTACACGAGGATGTTGGTGTCAAGCGCAATCCTCATCGCGTTCACCGCGTATACAACTCGTCGCGGGTCCAGCGCCCAATATCCAAGGCGGGCTTTGCTCGCAGTCTGTCGAAAAGTAGGGTTCGTGCCTTCTCTTGGAAACGACTGCCCTCTCCTATGGGAGCAATCTTCGCTACCGGCTTACCGTGGCTGGTCACAATGTAGATATCGCCTTTCTTCACATCTTGCAGCAGGCGGGAGAATTCGCGGTTGGCCTCTGTTGCTGAAACGGGTTTTTCCATCTCTTCCCTCCTGGTTACAATGAATTGTAGTGATTATAACTACTATTTAGGATGAAGACAATTGCCGCTACGAATTGTTGGCAAGATCAGAATTCAATTTTGCCAGCTTCTGCCAGTACATTTTCTATGCCAAGGCCAACCAGGGAGTCCTTCGAGGGCCGGCTAGGCTGCGGAGGGTCGAGATGGAGCGGCCAGTCTGTGCGTTCGGACGATTGCTCCGGCTATGACGATGGCGAAGGAATCGGCGAATAGCCTCTAAGAATGATAGGTGTGTAAATTTTACATAGTAGCTTACCGGCAATCAAAACCCCTGGATTTCAGTCTGTTTTGAGGCACAAACGCCGCTTTTTCCCTGATTCTTGAGGATTTCACGGCCCCAGAGGCCGAATGAATCACGAACACATGCCTATCTCCGCACCCGACACTCCGGCAAGCTAAACTAGCCACAGAGCCACTCTGTGCGCATCCTGACCCGTTACATCCTCGGCGAGATCCTCTCCCACACGCTCATCGGTTGCGCGCTCTTCACCTTCATTCTCTTCATGGGCACCCTGAACCACATCCTGGAGATGGTGGTCCGCAACAGCTCAACGCTCGTCAACGTCTTCCAGATCTTCCTCTTCACGTTGCCCAACACCTTCCGCGTAACCATCCCCATGGCCGTGCTGGTCGGCGTGCTGCTCGGCCTCAGCCGCCTGGCCTCCGACAGCGAAATCATCGCCATGCGCGCCTCCGGCCTGGGCATCGGCTACTTCGTGCGCGTGGCCTCCGTAGTGGCCGTCGGCGGAACCCTGCTGGGCCTGGCCAATTCGCTCTACATCGCTCCCCGCGCCAATCAGGCAATTCTCGAGATGGAGAAGGCCCTGGAAACTTCGCAGGCATCCTACGAAATCCAGCGGGGCGTCTTCTATGAGGACTTCCGCAACTTCGTCCTCTATGTCCAGGACGTGCGCGCGGGCGCCGGTGCTTCCAACTGGCGCCAGGTCTTCATGGCCGACGTCACTGACCCCACCACGCCCCTGATTACCACCGCCGCCTCGGCCACAGTGGTCAATGACTCGCCCCAGGAACTCCTCATGCGACTCCGCGACGGATCGCGTCACGAAACCGTGGCCGGCCAGCCACAGCAGTACAACATTCAGACTTTCGCCACTACCGACCTTCCCCTGGCCGTCAACCAGCAAAGCGACATCCACCTGGGACGAATGGATACCGCCATCTACGCCCTTCCCTTGGACGCCTTGCTGCAGCGCGCCCACGGTCCGGACTCCAAGCGTTTCCTCATCGAGTTGAACAATCGATTTGCCTATCCTGCGGCCTGCCTGGTCCTCATGCTGGTGGGCGTTCCCTTGGGCGTCGCCTCACGCCGCGGCGGCAAGAGTTCCGGCTTCGTCTTCACCATTCTGCTGGTCTTCGTCTACTACTTCCTCTCTTCTACCGGCATCGCGCTGGGCCGCCAGAATCGCCTCTCGCCCTTCTTCGCGGTGTGGTCGGCAAACCTGCTCTTCGCCGGGGCCGGCATCTTTCTACTCTGGCAAATGGCCAGCGGAGGCCGCGTTCTCGGCGCTCTCGTCAGTTGGGTCTCGCGGGCTCCCAAACCCGTCGCCGAGCCCAAATCGAACGGCATCCTGCTCTCAACCCTCCTTAGCAGGTTTCAGCCTCGCCCCAAACGCCACAAAGCGCGCAACGTCTTTCCTCGCATCCTGGACGAGTATGTTGTCCGCGAGTTTCTCAATACGTTCGCGCTCGTGCTCGCCGGCTTCGTCATGCTCATGCTGGTCTTCACATTCTTCGAGCTTGTAGGCGACATCCTGCGCAACCACATTCCCCTCTACACGGTCGGCGCCTACCTCATCAATCTCACACCTTCCATGCTCTACCAGATCGCTCCGCTTGCCGTTCTTATCGCGGTCCTGGTCACCTTCGGCGTCCTCAACCGCAACAGCGAATTGATCGCCATGAAGGCCACCGGCATCAGCCTTTACCGGCTCGTGGTTCCCATCGTCTCCATCGCCGCCGTCATGGCCGTTTGCCTCTTCCTCTTCGACGAGTTCTATCTGCCCCAGGCCAACCGCAAGCAGGAAGCTTTGCGCAACATCATCAAAGGCCGCCCCCCGCAGACCTTTCTGCACCCCGACCAAAAATGGATCTTCGGCCAGCCGCACCCCGGCGAACCCGGCCGCATCTTTTACTACCAGTTCTACGATCCCGACCACAACGAGTTTGCCAACCTGTCTCTCTTTGAATTCGATCCCGTTACATTCGCGCTCTCACGACGCATCTTTGCCGCCCGCGTCTTCTGGGACCCCATCGATGACGCCTGGCGCTTCCAGAATGGCTGGCAGCGCGATATCGTGGGCCCCAACGTAACCGAATATCGCGAATTCAAGCAGACCTTCTTCCCTGAAATCCACGAAGACCCCGGCTACTTCAAAAAGGAAAACCTGCAATCGCAGGAGATGAACTTCGGCCAGCTCGATCGCTACATCGGCGACCTGCGTCAGAGCGGCTTCGATACCATGCGCCTCCGCGTCGCTCTGTGGCACAAGCTGGCCTACCCGCTTATCGCCATCGTCATGGCGGTGCTGGCCATTCCCTTCGCTCTCTCCATGGGCCGCCGCGGCTCGATCACCGGCATCGCTGTCGCAATCGCGGTCGCCCTCGCCTACTGGGTCGTCGATGGCCTATTCGGCGCCATGGGCACGGTGAACTATCTCCCCGCCGCCCTCGCCGCCTGGTCCTCAGACATCCTCTTCGGCCTCGTAGGCGGCTATCTCCTGCTCCGAACACCAACGTAAGCCACCCGTTCGCCCGCCCCCGTACAATAGACCTATGTTGCGCGACCTGGCTCCCCTCTTCAAATACATGCGCCGCTACCGCTGGGGATACCTGTGGGGCACCCTCTCCTGCATCACCACCAATGTTGTCGCCGTGCAGTTTCCCAGGGTGATCGAAAGAGCCGTTGACGCGCTCAAGAACGGGGCCAGCCGGGAAAGGATTTTCGTCTTAGCCGGCCTGTTGGTCGCAATCGCCATGGTCAAGGGCGTCTTCCTTTACGCCCAGCGCTGGATTCTCATCGGCATCTCGCGCGAAATCGAATTTGACATCCGCAACGACCTCTTCATCCACCTGGAAAAGCAGGACTCCGGCTTCTATCAGCGCTATCGCACCGGCGACATCATGGCCCGAATGACCAACGACCTGAATGCCGTTCGCAACCTGCTCGGCCCGGCCCTCATGTACAGCGCCAACACCGTTTTCTTCACAGTAGCCGCGCTATTTTTTCTCTTGCGGATCAGCCCATATCTGACCCTGGTAGCTCTGGCGCCAATGCCCCTGGCTTCCATCCTCGTCCAGTATCTCGGCAGCAGGATTCACGATCGCTTCGAGCGCATCCAGGCCAGCTTTTCTGAAATCTCCTCCCAGGCCCAGGAGAACTACTCCGGCGCACGCCTGGTCCGCGCGTTTGCCCGCGAAGACTCCCAGATCGGCCTCTTCGAGCGCCTCAACCGCCAATACATTGCCCGATCCCTGCGCCTGGTTCAACTCATGGGCATGCTCTGGCCATCGCTCGAATTCATCCTCGGCGTTTCCATGATCATCACCCTCATGGCCGGCGGCCACCTTGTCATCGCCCATCGCATTACGCTCGGCCAATTCGTCGAGTTCAACACCTTCATGATCCTGCTCATCTTCCCCATCATCGCGGTGGGCTGGGTGGTCAATCTCTTCCAGCGCGGCACCGCTTCAGTCACGCGCATCGACGAACTGCTCAAAGCCGAGCCGGCCATTAACGACAGCGCCGCCGATCCCGCAATCCCCGCCGACGCCGTGCTTCAGGGCGAGATCGAGTTCCGCAATCTGAATTTCAGCTACGGCGAAACGCCGGTGCTGCGCAACATCTCGCTGCACGTTCCCGCCGGTTCAAGCCTGGCCATCGTCGGCCCCACCGGCTCCGGCAAAACCACGCTGGTCAATCTGCTGTCGCGCCTCTATGAAGCGCCGGAAGGTTCGCTCCTGATTGACGCCCGTCCCATACGCGACTACGCGCTCGCCGCGCTTCGCCGCAACATCGGCATGGTGCCGCAAGAGACGTTCCTGTTCAGCGAGACGATCCGCGAAAACCTCGCCTTCGGCGCCCCCCAGGCCGGCCAAGAAGAACTGCTGAAGGCCGCCGAAGCCGCCCACATTCGCAAGGAGTTCGAGGAGTTCCCCCAAGGCTACGAAACCATGGTCGGCGAACGCGGCGTCACTCTCTCCGGTGGACAAAAACAGCGCTCCGCCATCGCCCGCGCCCTGCTCCGTCGGCCCCCCATCCTCATCCTCGACGACGCTCTGGCCAGCGTCGATACCTACACCGAAGAACGCATCCTCGGCGGCCTGCGAAGCTACACCTCAGCATCAACAACGATCCTCATCTCCCACCGTGTCTCCACCGTGCGCAACGCCGACCAGATCGCCGTCCTCGACCACGGCAGAATCGTCGAGCTGGGAAAGCACGAGGAACTGCTCGCCCTCGACGGCTACTACGCCGGCCTCTACCAGAAACAGCAACTGGAAGAAGAGCTCACCGTGGCAGGATAATTCCGCTTACGCATTCCAGCTTGAGCCGGCCCCGGCTCCTTGATCCATCCCGTAATCGCTCTCAAACCCCGGTTGCATGTGACCGGAACCCATGCCTGCCACCTGCAAAGGAGCTGGATTCACTTCCGGATCCTTCGCCACTTGACGCCACGCATCGCGCACATTCCGCACACACTCAATCGCATGCTCGAACTTCTGCTGCGAAGCCGACTGCGAGGCCTGAAGAATCTGCGCAAAAATCGAGGCGTAAAACTCGCTCAGCGCCTGCGCCGGCTTGCCGCCTACATCCATGCGCAAGCGCGCCTGCAAGTGAATGATGATGTCCAGCGCCCGCTTCACGGCTTCCCGCCGGCCGGCCTGGTCGCCGCGTTCCACAGCGTCGCTCGCGGCAAACAGAAAACGGATGATCCCGTCATAAAGCGCCACGACCAGGTCGACCGCCGAGGCTCCTTCCAACGCATAGCTCTGATAACTTCCCATTTAGCAATGGCTCCTTATCACCTGTTCTGGTTATAGCCAGTGATCGCCGAGTAAAGCTGGTTGATCCCGTCCAACTGCGTCGGAATCGACTGCATAATCTGGTTGGCGCTGTTCAGTTGAGCCGTCAAACTCTTCTGCTGCGCCGAGATCAGACTTTCCTCTTTGGATATATCGGCGTTCAGCATGGATTCTGTACTGCTGTTTGCATTTTGAACGAGCTTGAGACTGCCCGTCGACGAACCGGTTCCGGCGCTGTTCAGCATGTTGGCGAACGTCTGGCCCCAACTGTCGGCGTTCTGGAAGAATCCCATCACGCCGCTAAAATCGGAATTCAGCACCGAATCCAGTGAGGCGGCATCGAAGGAAAGCGATCCATCGTAATTGTTCGAAACGGCAATGCCGAGATTGGGCAGGGCGGAAAGATCCGATGAGTCTGTGTAGTTCAAGGTTGTGCTGGTGGGATTGGTCGCGTCCAGTACGCTTGAGGTCACAGTCAACGTGCCGTCGTTGCCCGCGGTTCCCGATTGCAGCAACAGGTTCGGCAGGCCCTGGCTGTCGCTCCCCACCGTAGCCGAAACTCCGATTCCTTGAGTGGCGTTGATAGCATCGGCCAGGTCCTGAAGTGTGTTGTTCGGAGAAGACGGCACGTTGACGGTTTGCGCCGTGCCGTTGCCCACCTGAATGGAAATGGAACCGGTGAGCGCATCGGTTACTGCGGCAATCGATGTAAGCGTGCCGGCCGAGTTCACCGTGCTGGACCCTGGCATGCCGGTGTAACTCAGCAGCTTATCGCTAGTGGCCACAATGTTTGAGCCAATCGTCAACACGCCGGTCGCCCCCGCCGTTTGCGACATAAGTGCCAAGTTCGTCTGGTTGTTTTTGGAAACTGTCTTGGCTGTGGCCCCGATTCCGTCGAAGATGTCCGAACTGACGTAAAGCGCTCCAGCCTTCCCCGAGGTCCCCGAGAGCAGAGACAGGCTGGCGGTCCCATCGCTGTTGGCCACCACCGACGCCGTGACTCCGGCGACACCGGTATCGGGATTGTTGATCGCAGTGGCCAGGTCCTGCAGCGTTTGTCCGGAACTGAGGGTGATGGTTTGCGCCTCACCCGTGCCGACATTGATGGTGATGGAGCCGGTCAGCGTGTCCTGGATGTTGCCGACGGGGCTCAGGTGGCCACTGTCGAAGCTTCCGGTCTTGATGGACCCCGTCTCCGAGTAACTCAGATTGACGTTGGACGCGTTGATGGCGTTGGCCAGTCCGGAGATGGTGTTGTAGTCGCTCCCCGAGCCAGTGTAAATCGTATTTGCGGCCGCGCCAGTACTCGGCACGGCGCCTACAACGATCGTCTTCTCTGTCCCATTGCGGGCCTGAATGGTGATGGAACCGGCCAGGGTGGTATTTGTGTGGTCGGCGATCGCATCCAGATAGCCGTTCGGATTCTGGGTGTTCAGGCCACCCAAAAGCTGCTGCTGCAACAGGGAAAGCGTGGGAGAACCGAACAGTGGCAATGGGGTCCCGCTGGTATCGTTTCCCTCCTGGGTGTTGATGGCGCTCATGAGGGAGTTGTAGTCCGAAACAAGTGTAGCGACGGTGCTCTCGACACCCGCGTTGTCGTTGGCGATGACCACCTGGATCTGTTGCAGGCTCCCGTCCGATTGCTTGGCGCTGGGGGCCAGCAGTTGAAATGTCACACCGGGGATGAGGTTGGCCACCGTATTTGAAGGACTGGTCAGGTTGATGCCGTCCACCGTGATTTGCGCATCCTTGCCCGCAACCGTGGAGGTATAACCCAACCCCGGCGTCGCGTCGGTAAGGTTCGGAACCACGGTTAGCGCCCCCGCTGACCCCTGGGTTTGCGAAACCAGAGAGAGACTCGATTGACCGTTGCTGGTGACTACTGTGGCCTGCACCCCGTAGCTGTGGTTGTTGATCTCATCGGCCCAGTCCTGAAGAGTGCCGCCTGAAGAATCGAGCGATATACCATACTGTGTCGAACCGACCTTGAGTTCGATCAAGCCGGTCAGCATGTCGGTAGAGCTGCCCACCGATCCCACCACGCCGGTGTCGAGGTTCGCCGTGTTGTATCCACCGTCCGTGTAAGTCAGCTTCTGAGCCGTTGTGTCGCTGATCGAGTTCGCGTTGATGGTGATGTTTCCGTTGACGCCCGACGTGCCTGAAACAAGGCTCAGCCGCGAACCCGAGGAATCGGTCAACACACTGGCAGTCACTCCCGCACCGGACGAGTTGATGGCCGACGCCAGCCCATTCAGGGTGGTGTCTGTCGTCGGCACCTTGATCGTCTGCACAGTTCCATTGCCCACCTGGAACGAAATCGACCCCGATAACTTGTCGGACGCATCGGTGATCGCGGCCAGATAGCCGCTGGAAGTCCGCGCGATACTTGTCACCTCAACCGTATGCGTTCCCGCGACCGCCTTGGCGGTAGCGGCTGTCAACGTCAATACGTTGGTATCCGAACTGGAGCCCAATTTCTGCGCCATGACACCCTTGATGTCCGTAAGTTGGCTCATGTCGTTCGACAAATTCGAAAAAAGCGTTCCCAGGCTGGAGATGGCCGTGTCCTGGCCCTGCAGTTTCGTCAACTGAGTCTTCCACGGTGTTTCCACATTTTGCAGATTGCTGACAATCGCAGCCACCGTCTTGCTCACATCGAACCCGGTCCCGCCGGTCGGCGAACCGAAACTCAGTCCTACTGTGCCCATCGCGCCCTCCACAAAAAAATCAAGCAGCCGGCGAGCCAACGGACGATGCGATGGATTGGAAAACGCTCATGCCTGCGCAAGAAGACACAAATAAAGAAGGGCGCCCTCGCGAACGCCCTTCTCGCCGTTATTGGCTTTCGCCGGTCAAACCTGCCCCAGCGACGGATTGCCGCCGCTGGGACCCCGGAGGTTACTGCAGCAGCTTGGTCACTTCCTGCTGCATGCTGTTGGCCTGTGCCAGGGCCGAAATGCCGGTCTGGCTCAGAATCTGGTACTTCGACATGTTGGAGGCTGCCTGTGCATAGTCGGTTGCCTGCACTGCGTTCTGTGCAGCCGTCACGTTCTGCTGCTGTGTGCTGAGCACGGAACTGACCGCGTTCAATGTGTTGATCTGGGCGCCAACGTAGCCGTCCTGCGCCGCTACGGCAGTAATTGCCTTGTTGAGTGCGCTCAATGCCGATTGCGCATCAGACTGGTTGGTAAGATCGGTGGCGCTCAAAGATACGCCCGCGCCGTCCGAGTAGCTGATGGTTGCAACGCCGCTCGACGAACCGGCACTCGAAGTCAGGTTGGAGTTGATGTCGGTGGGCGCCGATTGCGTGGAGCTATCGTAAACCCCGGTGCCGGCAACGTTGGAAACTCCAACGTTATACGCGCTTCCGCCGCTAAAGCTGAGACTCGCGTTGGTGCCCAGGTCGTTGATCGTGGTGCCCACGCTATGGTTGGTGATGTTGCCCGTCTCACCGAAGGTGTTCGATGTCAACTGAATGCTGCCAAAGGTCCCGTTGCCGCTGGGAACCCAAGATGCAGTCACACCGTTTGCATTGGCCGGCCCCGTGCCCGCTACGTTGCCGAAGTTGATCTTGTTCATCAACTGGGTAACATTCATGCCGCTTGTGGAACCGAGATCGTAGGCGGTATTGCCGACACTGTAATTCAATTGGCCGGAGACTTGATCACTTTGGCTGGTAAAGGTGCCCAGCGAGGCGGTGGCAGCCGCGTGGCCCAGGGTGTCGGAAAGATTGTTGGCGCCCATGGCGATCGTATCGGTGCTGGCGACATTCGACGTCAACACCAGGCTCCCGCCATTAATCACGGAACTCACGTTCAGGTTGTTTTCGATTGCGGCTTTCAGGTCAGCCACCGTGGAATGGCCGGCGGCAAGCGTAACCGTATTGCCGCTGACACCCGCACTGGCGCCGCCCAGGACGAACGTCTTGGTGTTGCTGCCGTTTGAAAGCGTGATGTTGCCGGTGAGTGTATCCCCGAGAGCGAAGTTGTTGCTCCCTCCCACCAGGTTGATCGTGCCGCTGGACTGCTTGGAAGCAACTCCAACTGCGCCGGCAGTAAATGCCTCTCCTGTGGCGTCTGTCAGGCCCGTGCCGCCGACGGTGATTGCGCCTGCGCCGGTTGTGGTGGACTGAAGTTGCAATGCCCCCGTGCTCGAGTTGATCGAAGCAGTCAGGCCAAGAGTCGCAACATTCTGGTTGATGGCCAGCACCAGGCCGTTGAGCGTGGAACTGCCGGCTCCGATCTCGACATTCGTGCCGCTGCTGGTTGCAGCGCTGTTCAAGTTGAAGGTGACTGCTGAGCCCGCGCCGTTCTTGAGGATGAGTTGGCCGGAGAGCGCATCGTTGCCGGTGGTGGACATCCCCGCGGTGGTGTTGATCGTTGCGGTCGCAGCCGTTGCCGCTGTTGCCGCCGTACCCAACGTGGTCGTTGCCGCGCTGGTGCTGAACGCATCGGTAATCGTGTTTGTGCCAACCGTGACTGTTCCGGCTCCATTGGCGGCGGTCGAGCTGATCTCCAGGTTGCCGGTGGCGATGTTGATTGCGGCGTGCAGGCTCAGGTTAGACCCATTGATCGCATCGATCAACGCGCCCATCGTTTCGCTGCCCGGCGTGGTGTTCGATCCAACGCCAATCACACCGGCGCCGGTCACACCGCCCATGGTGAACGTGGTTGCCACACCGCTTGCGCTGTTCGTAAGCTGGAGTGAGGTGCCGCTGGTTAACAGATCGGCACGATCGTTAATAGCGCCGGCATTGGAAGTGTTGGCCAGCGTCACCTTCCCAGGAGTGAACGTCGGTGTCGTAGCCGCTGAATTGGCAAACGCCAGCGTGTTCGTCAGGCCGGTGGCGTCCATGGCCAGCCCGGTGTCCCCGGCGACCTTCGACTGAAGGAAAATGCCGCCGGTTGCAGCATCCTGTGTAGCGATCACGTCCAGGTTACCCGTGACCGCACCCGCCTTGTTGATCGAGTCGATGAGGGACTTGAGCGTGTTTCCGCCCGTGTTGAAGCTGGTGGCCGTGTCGGAAGCGGCACTGCCGCCCATGGTGAAGGTGTCGGTGACCGTTACGCCGTTGACGATGCTCGTGATCGAAATGGAGCCGCTCAAGGTGCCATCGAGAGCGTTCGACGCCGAAGCTCCGGGAGCACTGGATAGAACTCCGCTATCGGTCAGGCCTAATACGCCCGACTGAAGCTGTGAACCGCTGCCCGAGGCCGGAGTGGTAAACGTCATTGAAGAAGCGCTGTTCAAGCTGTTGGCCGTAACAAGGATGTTTGCCGCTCCAGCGTTGTTTGCCGTCAGCGTAAGGCCGCTGAGGCCGGCTCCAGCCGTCTGATCCAGTGTCGCGACCAGGTTGGTAGCGCCTGTTTGCGCATTCATGGCCGCCATCAAGCCGGCCATCGTGGAGTTGGCAGTGGTCAGGTTGATCGTATTGCCGACGACGCCCAGGTTGTTGCCCATGACGAACGTCTTTGCAGTACCGCCGTTGTTGATTGTGATGCTGCCCGTGAGCAAGTCGCCGCTCTGAGTCAGCGAGCCCATCCCAGCGGCTGGAACTCCATTGCCGGCAGTGATGTTGACCGAGCTCTGCGCCAGGATGGTCGGGGCCGCCGGGCTGCCGGCAAGGGTGAACGTCGGCGAGACGCCCGTCAAGGCGTTCGCACTCACAACGATCGGGGAGTTGACGTTTTGCGAGGTCAGCACGATCTTCCCGCCCACGATGGCAGCGTCGAAGCCCATGGCGGCCCGGTTGGTGTGGATTCCAGCCACCAGGCTGTCTGCAGTTGTAGCAGCCGTTGTCAGGGCATTTCCAGCATAGAGTGCGCCTGCGCCCATGGTGATGGCAGTGGTTACGCCGCCCACTGTCACGGAGAAGGTGCCGGTGAGTGTGTTGGCCACACCTGCGCCGGCTGTGAAGCCATTGTTGTCGCCATTCATTGACAGGCTGGTCACGCCTGGCGTACCCGTCGTCGCCGCAATTCCAGCCACGTTGGTTTGCGCCGTAGCGCTGAGCACCGCCGCCAGGGTTGAAGCCCCTGCCGTGATGCTGCTGCCGGTCGCCGTCGAAGCGATGGCAATGCCCGAGCTGCTGGCCACGGCGGAGGCGCCCAGATTCCCCGAGATTGCAGTAGCCAGGCCACTGAGTGTGGAGTGAGCGGCAGACAGTGTTGTCACATTGCCAACCGTGGAGTCACTGCCTCCGGTGCCCATGGTGCAGGTCTGCGTATTGGCGCCGTTCGAAAGGGTAATGCTGCCCGTAAGTGCCTGGGCGGGAATGTTGCTGCCGGCCCCGGCCACGCTCAAACTTGCCGTCCCTTTGACGCCGACGGCTCCCGTTGCACCTGCGGCAAAGATCACGCCTGTGGGGTCGCTGGCGGCGGAGATGATGCTTCCGGCGGTCAACGCGTTGGGAACCACGTTCGCAGCCGTGGTGGTCACTGTCAGGGCTCCGCCCGTATTTGTGTTGTCGGCCAGTTTCAGGCTGGTTGCCGTGCCGCCGCTATCGTACATGACGGTCGCTGTAACTCCGCCGCTGCCGCCGAACCCGCTGTTGATCTTCGCAGCAAGCCCGACGAGCGTGTTGTCGGTCTGGTCAAGCGTGACTGTGGCCGCGTTGGTGCTGCCGACGTTTACAGAGATCGTCTGTCCCACGGTCAGTTGATTGTTGGTGATCTCGCTGGGATTCAATACGCCGCTGGTCACCGACGCGCTTGGATCGACGCCGACAGATATCAGGCCGCCGCTGATCTGGATACCTGTTTGCGTCCCGCCCCCGGCAACCCCGGCCTGCGCTTGCGTAACAAAATTTGCCGTCAGGCCCAGACCCGCACCATTGATCGCGCTGATTAATCCGCTCGCCGTGTTGGCATAGCCCGAGCTGCCGCCGACCGTGATCGAGGTCGCCGCGGGGTTCTCAGCACCGTTGGCCCCCTTCACAAGATAGTTGACGTTGATCGTAGAGCTGCCGCCGCTGTTGAGCGTATCGGTCGACTGCGCATTCTTGCTGTTGCTCGACAGATTGATGAATACGCTGCTCTGACCGTTGCTGTAAGCCATCACGCCGCCCGAATCGCCCACATTGGACGATGACAGTGCATGGATGTTCAAAGAGTTGATCGAAGCGCCCTGCGTCGAGGAGTCGCCGGTGTAGATATCCTTGTTCGAGCCGAAAACAGCTTGACCGTTGTAAGTGGTCGTCGAGCCGATGTTACTGATTTCCGAAAGTATCGATTGATACTCCTGGTTCGCCGCCGTGTCCTGAGACGCGTTTAGGGTGCCGTTCGAGGCTTCGGTAGCCAGCGTAACGGCACGGTTGAGCAGGTTCGTCACTTGCGAGAGAGCTCCATCGGCCACTGTCAACAGGCCCACGCCCTCCTGGGCATTGGTCTTCGACTGCGAAAGGGCCACTGAATTTGCCTGCAACCCGTTCACAAGAGAAAGGCCGGCGGCATCGTCTGCGCCGGAGTTGATCTTCGATCCGGAAGATAACTGGTTCAACACATTCGACAGACTGTTGCTGGTGTTGTTGAGATTATTTTCCGCATACATCGCATTGAGGTTATTCAATACACCCAGAGACATCGCGTTCTCCTTGTTGGATGCGTTGATTTACAGTTCTCCCCCGAGAGTTACTCATAACTCGCTTGACCCTGGGCTATTGCTTTCAGGTCGGAGCCGTCGCATCTGGCCCCTTTTTCGGCGCGGGACCTATGGACTTTATCCCCTGGACTTTGTGTTCAGCTTCGACTCACTTATGTCCAACTTCGCGTCACTCTTGCACCAATTCGCTAATCTTTTAACCTTTTCCCTCACCCGCCGATAACCTCACCGAGGGTATTTCAGCCATGATCGAACTAACCAGGCTCAACGGCACAGTGATGATGTTGAACAGCGATTTGATCAAGACCGTAGAGGCCTCCCCGGACACAATGCTCACCCTGATCAATGGTGAAAAACTGATTGTGCGCGAGGAATGCAACGACGTGACGGAGCGAATTCTCGCCTATCATGCGCGCCTGCTGGTCGCCGTCGCCAGGCGGTTGCCTTCCTACAGCGATCTGCAGCGCGTCGTTTCCCTGGCCAGCCTCGACCTTTCGGGCCAACCTGGCAGCGCGCCTCTGCCCATCAGCATTCCTGATTCCGCCCGCTAGACCATAAGACCAAAATTCTCACGCACCGTACCAGAGGATCCATTCATGGATAAGGCCAGTATCGCCGGAGTCTTTCTAGCCATCGTCGGCATCGTGGCGGGGTTGCTCATGGAAGGCGGCAACCTGGGTCAAATCCTGCAGCCCACCGCCGCCCTCATCGTCTTTGGAGGCACTATGGGCGCGGTCCTGCTCCAGTTTCCCCTGACAACTGTGATGGCCGCTTTTCGCAGCCTGGCCCACGTCTTTACCGAGCCCCGCAAGCAAAGCGATCAAATCATCCGTATGCTGATTGCCTTCGCCAACAAAGCCCGTCGCAACGGCGTCGTCTCGCTCGACGCCGATTTGCAAACCATTCAGGATCCATTTCTCAAGCAAACCATCATGCTCGCCGTCGATGGCACCGAACCCAACGATCTGCGCAAGATCATGGGCGTCAGCCTCGACTCCATTACTGAGAGCGAAGAACGGCTCCCGGCCGTATTCGAATCGGCCGGAGGCTTCTCGCCCACCATCGGCATCCTCGGCGCGGTCTTAGGTCTCATCCAGGTCATGCAACATATCGACAATGTTCAGGAAGTTGGCCGCGGCATCGCCGTCGCCTTCGTCGCCACTATTTACGGCGTGGGCATCGCCAACCTCTTCTTCCTCCCCTTCGCCGGCAAAATGCGCATTCAAATCCGCGAGGAAAACCAGCGCCGCGAAATGATGCTCGAAGGCGTTATCTCTATCCTCGAAGGAATAAACCCGCGCATGCTGGAGGTCAAACTGGGCGGCTTCCTCGATAACTCCGACAAAAGCAAACAGGAGCGCGCCGCATGAGGAGACGGGTCCCCAGAAGCCGCATAAACCATGAGCGCTGGCTGGTTTCCTATGCCGACTTCATCACGTTGCTCTTCGGACTCTTCGTTGTCCTCTACGCCTTCGCCAGGGCAGACGAAAAAAAGCACGTCCAGGTCACCGAGGCCATCGATGACGCATTCCGCTCTCTCGGCATCTTCTCCGATACTTCCCGTCAGCCCGGCAAAAACGCCAACACTCCCGCAGGCACCGATCAGCCGGTCATGCCAATGAACATAGTCATGGGAGAAGATGTACTCGCCCCCACCAAGGTCAAGCAGGACCTGGAAAATATCCGGCGCGAACTGCAGCAGACCCTTTCCAATCAAATCGCCCAACACACCGTCTCCATCCTGATGGGCCGCGACGGATTGGTCATCAGCCTGCGCGAAGCCGGCTTCTTTGCTTCCGGCTCCGCCACTCCCCGTACCGAGTCACTTACAACCCTCGCACAGATCGCCGCCAAACTCGGCCGCACCCCTTACGACCTGCGCATCGAAGGCCACACCGACAACGTCCCCATTCACACTCTGGAATTCGATTCCAATTGGGAGTTATCCTCGGCGCGCGCCACGCGAATCGCCCGGCTTTTCCTCGATCGAAAAGCCATCCCTCCGGAAAGGCTTTCCGCCGCCGGGTATGCCGAGTTTCACCCCGTCGCGAGCAATTCCACCGCCGATGGACGTGCCGAAAACCGTCGCGTCGATCTGGTCGTCAAGCCTCGTACCAAAATCAACCTCTCCGACACTGGCCTCCCTCACCCTGAAGTTTCGTGGCGCAAAATCACCGACTAATAAAAGAGTTAGTTGAGTTGTTAGGACCGGCTAACTCGCTAACTCGGCCGTAGCTAACTAACTCCAAGCACCTTCACAATCACCCGCTTCCGGCGCTGACCGTCAAACTCCGCATAAAAAACCCTCTGCCATGTACCCAGATCCAATTTGCCGTTGGTCACCGGCAAAGTGGTCTCGTGATGCAGCAGCAACGACTTCAAATGCGCGTCGCCGTTGTCTTCGCCTGTCCTGTGATGTTTGTAATCGGGCCGCGCCGGCGCCAGTTCCTCCAGCCATTTCCCAATGTCCTCGATCAATCCGTTCTCCAGGTCGTTCACGTACACAGCAGCAGTAATATGCATCGGCGACACAAAGCAAAGCCCGTCCTTCACCCCGCTCCGCCGCACAACCTGTTCCACCTCATCGGTAATATGCACCATTTCCCGCCGCTTCTTCGTCTCAAAAACCATGTACTCCGTGTGACTCTTCATCTGCCCAGTCCTCCGTTCACTGTCCACTGCCCACTGTTCACTGTCCACTGTCTTATCCTAAAGAAAGCCGTGACCGTCCCCAACGAACCCACCGCCGAATCACTTTCGCAATGTGGCCTGGACTTGCTCGCAGCCGGCGCGCCTTCTGAAGCAGCGCAAGCATTTCGCGCCGCCATTGCCGCCGATCCAACGCATGTAGAAGCACACCACGGCCTAGTTCGTGCTCTCCGCGACGCCGGCCGGCTTGAGCAATCAGTTGGCGCCGCCTTGGCTCTCACCGCCCTCACCCCAGACGATCCCCTGGCCCACACCGCTCTTTCCATCTCTCTCCAACAAGCCGGCCACATCCCCGAGGCCGAGTCCGCTGCCGCCCGAGCCCGCATTCTCGAATGGAAACATCAACTCCAGTCGCCGTCCGTCGAGGAATCCCTCTCGTGAAATCCGCGCGCCGCCCCACTCCGGCTCAACGGCTGCGCGCAATGCACGATCGCCTTTTCTTGGCCTATGGCGCCCAGCGTTGGTGGCCTGCGCAAACTCCCTTTGAAGTCATCCTCGGCGCATACCTCACCCAGAACACTGCTTGGACCGCCGTCGAACGTTCCCTTGCCAATCTCAAAGCAAAGGGAGCCCTGTCCATCGACGGCCTACGCTCTCTGCCTCTCGACGAATTCCAGACACTCATTCGCCCCTCCGGCTTTCACACCCGCAAAGCTCCGGCTCTCAAGGCATTTGTATCCATGCTCGACAAGGAGTTCGGTGGATCGCTCGAGACCCTCGCAGCCTCATCCACCGCCGAACTGCGCCGCCGTCTGCTTGCGCTTCCCGGCCTGGGCCCGGAGACCGCCGATGCTATCCTGCTCTACGCCCTCGGCCATCCCGTCCCCGTAGCCGACGAGTATCTTCGCCGCATCGTCGAGCGTCACCAACTCGCAGCCGCCCCACAGCATCGCAACGCCAAGGGATACGACTCTCTTGTCCATCTCACTCTCCAGGCCTTCGCTTCCGACCCGCCAGCTAGCCACGCCAGCCTTTTTAACGAGTTCCACGCCCTCATCGTTGCCGTAGGCAAGGCCCACTGCGGCAAAACGGCACATTGCGCCGATTGCCCCCTGGCTGCGGATCTCGGCGACTTTCACCAACACACGCTAATCCAGGGAATCCTTGAACAAGTCGACGTTTTGAAAGGGCACGGCTTCAGTCGTGCCGATAAAACCAATAAAATCAATGGGCTTTAGCCCCTGAGGGATTCCCATCGAGTGCAATCCAGCCGAATCGGAGGCTACCTGAACGGTTCAACTTGCAGCACATTGAGAATCTCGTTGCTTATAAACGCGATCGCAAAGCAGCTCTATTCTAAGGCTCCAAGCCTGTAGAATTTGCGAAGTACCGGTCAGGTTCTCGCTTTATGAATTTGTTCGACAGGGTCACCGAAGCAGCAGCGTTTTTGCGCCAGAAAATTTGCGCCGGGTCAGGTCCGCCTGCACCTGGTATCGGGATTGTGCTTGGATCGGGGTTGGGCGCCGTGGCCGATGCGGTGCGCGATCCAGTCATCGTTTCCTTCGCCGACATCCCTCATTTTCCGCAACCAACCTCCGTCGGCCACTCCGGGCGCATCGTCGCGGGTTACCTCGGAAGAACGCCGGTAGCGGTGATGCAGGGCCGGGTCCACTCCTACGAAGGCTATTCCCCGCACGAAGTAACTTTCCCCGTGCGTGTGCTTGGCGCCCTCGGCTTGCGAGCGTTGATCCTCACCAACGCAGCAGGAGGGATTCAGGCCGGCTACCGCGTGGGCCAGCTAGTCGCCTTGGCCGACCATATCAACCTGATGGGCTGGAATCCTCTGGTGGGCGCCAACGAACCGCGCTTCGGCTTCCGTCCCGGCGCCGGCCAACGCTTCTTCGATATGACCGAAGTCTATTCCAAGCGGCTCCGGGCACTGGCAAAGAAAGCGGCGGACGCAGAGGGCTTTGCGCTGCAAGAAGGCATTTATGTTGCCGTCTCGGGCCCTAGTTTCGAAACGCCCGCCGAGATAAGTGCCTTCCGCACCCTGGGGGCAACGCTGGTTGGCATGTCCACAGTACCGGAGACCATTGTCGCGCGGCACATGGGCCTGGAGGTACTGGGGATTTCCTGCGTGACCAATCTGGCAGCCGGCCTCGGCGCATCCCCGCTGACCCACCAGGAAGTCCTGGAAACCGGTCGCCACGTGGAGCAGCTCATGGCTGGCTTCTTCGAGCGCCTCGCGCCTCTGATTGCCGCCGCGCTGGAAGACGAACCGTGAGCCAAGGATCGTAGCTCAGCACATCCAATTGCAGAAATCTGTACCACGAGATACACCCGCAGCGGAAGTTTTGCGTCCATACGAATATCGGCCTCCCGTGGTCAATGCGGACCGGACAGGAAATGGAACTGTTCCTTAGAGCATTTCTCATGTTGGTGTGGAGCGGCTTTGAAAGGGCACGGCTTCAGCCGTGCCGCAAGATCCGGAAAATAAGCTTAGGGCTTTAGCCCCGGAGGGAATATTGCACTCTACACCATCAAGAGGGATGCTCTAGAGTTGTGGGCACGAGAATTTGAGGAAGTGCAGCGAATGGGAAATCCCTGTGTTTTCCCGGATTGAAAGATTCGCACCTTCCCCTGACCATTTTGATTCGTTTACCAACAATTCATTGGGGAACAATCAAAATCCGTAATTCGTACGGATAACGTGATGAACATGATCAGTCGATTTCTAAATTCGATGAAGCAAAAGGCGGCGGTCTGGCTGCGGCAGGGCATATCGCCCAGGCGGCTGGCGCTCACTCTTGCCCTCGGATTCGCGATCGGCTGCATCCCGGTCGTGGGGATTCCCACGCTGGTCTGCGCGGCTGTCGCCCTCGCACTCCGATTGAATCAGCCTGCCATTCAGGCAGCCAATTACGTGGTGATGCCGTTGCAGGTGGCGCTGATTGTGCCGTTCGTGCGGCTCGGCGGGTGGCTGGTTTCTTCACAGCAAGGCGCGCTCGCGGTCGGTACTCTGCTGCACAGTTCTCCGATGGCCATGGTTTCGCAACTGGGCGGGCTTGCCGGCATGGCGCTGCTGGCCTGGCTGTTGATCGCCGTCCCGGCGGTTGCGCTGCTCACCTTCACTCTCACTCCCCTCCTGCGACGCCTGCCGGCCTTACATGCCGTGGAAAAGGCCTGAACTCCAAAAGGCGCTTCCTCAGGATCCAGACAAAGTTCTTTAGCTTTGAAAGGGCGCGGCTTTAGCCGCACCGCCCGCGATATAAAAGATGCCCGGCTTTACAGGCTGCGGAAAAACTCGATCCGGGGAACGGGATTTGTTCGCTTTGAAAGGGCACGACTTCTAGCCTGTCCTGAGCGCAGCCGAAGGATGCCGATAAAGCCAATAAAATCNNGGGGCTTTAGCCCCTGCGGGAATGCGCTCGGGCCATTTACCCCGATTTCCTGCCCCTTTTCCGCTGCCTGTTCAGGCCCCTGAATACCGTCCAATCTGGGCGCCCTCTAGACCCGGGCATTGGCTTTTCAAACCGGGAACAATATCGTCCTTAAACCGGCCCGACTGAAATTCTTGCCGGCTCGGGCTACCTTTCACAACTCGGGTTCAATCAAACGGTTATTCAGCGATAAACGCAATTAGAATAGGTGTAACGTAATGGACGATGTCGAATTCGCCCTCTGATCCCGCCCATCTGTGAAGCCGCGGAGCCGGGTTCCTCGAGCGTTTACGGCTCGGTCAAAAGTGCGGCGTTTCAGGATTTGATTAGTGAACCCCCTAGGAGACAGATGCAAGACGGGGCCAGCGGCGCAGCGACAACCGGAATCAAGCAGCCTCAGCGGGCAACCGGGAGTACCTATTCCTTGGCCTGGGCGGTACTGACGGCAGCGGCATTGATTCTGGCCGCCGGGGCTGTAATGTTCCGCATGATAACCGCTGACCAGTTCGCCGGACCCATGGGTGGACTTGTGGATGGACTGGTGATCCTATCCGCATTAAGCGCTACTGCCCTCCTTGCAAGACGTCTGCTGGTGCGCAATCCCGCCAATGATGAATCGACCGCTACCCCTTCCCCGGGCGAGACTCTGAAGGAACTCCTCGACTCTGCTGGGCCCATGGTCATGGCTGTCGGCCTCGACGGGCGTTTTACCTATCTGAATCCCGCCACGGAACGTCTCCTGGGCTACCACGCCTCGGAGCTAATGGTCTTGCCCCATGCCGGAGAGATTCTGGCCCCCGGGCAGGGGAGCCGCCTGGTTCAGGAGATGCTCAAGCTCTGCGGTGCAAATCCCGCGGAACTGCGCCCCGAAGCCCAGTTGCCCGCCTTCATGGATTGTGTTCGATCTCTGCCTCCCAGCCAGGTTCCAAGCTTCGACGCCCATCTGCTTCGCAAGGATGGAGAAGCCTTTCCCGTTACGTTGCATGTTTCAGCGCTTCGCGACGACAGCGGCGGCGTCTCCGGCCTCGTGGCGGTAGCTCTGGACCAGAGCGCGGTTTTGCACCAGGAAATGGTGCTGCGCGAGTCGCAGGAGCGCTATCGCGACCTGTTTGAGAACTCCACCGAGATGATCGCGACCCTGAGCCCGGCGGGGCAGTTTCTCTACGCCAACCCCGCCTGGAAGCGGAGCTTCGGCCTGGATAGCACCGCCCTGGCAGGCCTCGAATCGTTCGAAGAGTTATTTGGACCCAGTTGCCGCGCCGAGGCAAATGCCCTTTTCCGCCGCGCGCTCGACGGCGAGGTAGTGGACCATGCGCCGCTCCGCAACCATACGGGGGACGGCCGCGTGCTGGAACTCGAACTGAGCCTGAGCCAGCGCCAGAAAGCCGGCAACCCCTTGGCGGTGCGCTGCCTGCTCAGGGACATTACCCAGCAGCAACAACGCGAACACCGCCTCGCCCTCCAATTGGTTGTAGCCCAGATTGTGGGCGAAAATTCTTCGCCCGAGATCGCGGCCATGCACATTCTCGAAGCCCTTTGCGCCTCGCATGGCTGGGATGTGGCCGTGAAATGGGAAGTCAACAGCGAAGATAACCGGCTGGAATTCTCGACCGCCTGGGGCGCCCCGGGACGGCGCGCCGAAACACTGATCCAGGAAAGCATGGGTCTCAGGCTCTCCAGCGGTGTCGAGCTTCCCGGACGTGTTTGGCGTGACGGCCGCCCGGTGTGGATTACGGACTTGGCCTCGATGCCCCTGACCCCGCGAATTCAGTCCGCGCTGAGCCAGGAGATGGTTTCCGGCTGGGCTGTCCCTGTGCGTGTGGGCAAGAAGATCCTTGCCGTTCTCGAATTCTATTGCCACTTCAAACTCCGTGAAGACCATGAGGATATGGCGGCCATGGAGACAGTGGCCGCCTCGCTGGGCCAGATGCTGGCACGCACCCGTGAGCGCGGACGTGCCGAGGAGCTCTACCGCCAGCAGGAAATCCTCCTCGATTCGGTTGCCGACGGAATCTGCGGCGTCGACCGGCGCGGACTGATAAGCTTTGCCAACCCCGCCGCTGCGCGCCTGCTCGGAGCCACAGCCGCGAATCTGACCGGGAAGCCCGTACACGAGTTGCTGCACGGCTGGTCCACGCTAAGCCGCCCTTGCGGGGAGGACTGCCCGTTACAGCGCGCCACCGGCCACCAGATGTCCGCCGCCGGCGAAGATACGGTCTATCGCAGCGACGGCAGTTCGTTCCCGGCAGAGTATTTCCTCACTCCCATTCTGGACCAGGGCCGGTCTTCCGGCTCTGTTCTCAGTTTCCGCGACATCAGCCAGCGCTACGCCCTTGACCGCCTCAAGGACGAATTCATCTCCACCGTGAGCCACGAACTGCGCACCCCGCTCACCTCGATTCGCGGAGCACTCGGCTTGCTCTCTTCCGGCATCCTGGGCGAGGTCAATGACAAAGCCGCCAACCTGCTCCGCATCGCCCTCACCAACTCCGACCGCCTGGTGCGCCTTATCAACGACATTCTCGACCTCGAGCGCATCCAGAACGGCCGCGAGCCGCTAGCCTTCCGCGAAATTCAGTTAGCCGAGATTGTCCGCCAGGCAATCGACGGAATGCAGCCCGTGGCAGACGCGGCAGGCGTACAGTTGCTGCACGACCCAACGCTGGTCGAGGTCGCCGCAGATCCTGACCGGCTGCTGCAGGTGCTCACCAATCTGCTGTCGAATGCGGTCAAGTTCTCCCCGCCTAACTCCACCATTTCCGTCATGATGCACCCCGGCGTCAGCGGCGTCACGCTCTCGGTAATCGATCAAGGCCGCGGCATTCCCGCCGACAAACTCGAGGCCATCTTCGGCCGCTTCCAGCAGGTCGATGCTTCGGACTCCCGTCAAAAAGGCGGCAGCGGCCTGGGCCTTGCCATCTGCCGCACCATTGTCCTGCAACACTCAGGCCGCATCTGGGCCGAGCGAAATCCTGTGCGCGGCTCGACGTTCCGCGTCTTCCTGCCCTACCAGCAGGTTCCCGCGCCGCCAGTCGCCAGGCCGGAGCAGGAGCCCGGTTACGGCACGGTCTTGCTGGCCGACGCAAATGGAATAACGCGCCCCCTCATCGCCGCCAAGCTTGCCCGGCACGGCTATCACGTCGTGGAAACAACAACCCTCGAACAAACCGTCGAGGCGGCCCACAACGGCGTCGAGGCCATTCTTCTTGATACCTCGCTGGACGGAATGAACGGCTGGAAGCTTCTGCCGCTGTTGCGTCAAATGGACCCAGAAGCCCGGACCCCGGTGGTTCTGCTCAGCGTGGCCGGCCAGGAGAGCCCATCCAATTTGCCCGCCCTCGCCGAGGGATGGGTGACCAAACCCCTCGAGGAAGACGCGCTGCTTTCCGAACTGGCCCGGGTGCTTTCCGTTCCCGGCGAGAAGGCTCGCATCTTGATTGTCGAGGACGATGTGGACCTGGCGCATGTCATACGCGAGGTGTTTTCCCGCGACAACATCGAGATAGCGTTGGCGCACACCCGGCAGGAAGCGTTGGACGCATGTTTTAGCTTCCAGCCAAACCTGCTGGTGCTGGATATTGGCCTCCCGGATGGCGACGGCTTCAATGTAGTGGACTGGCTCCGCCAGCATGAGACCCTGGCCGGCTTGCCGCTGGTGGTCTACTCCGGCCGTGAAATGACTTCGGCGGAGCGACGCCAACTCACGCTAGGCCCCACGCACTTCTTGACCAAGGCCCGCGTGCGACCGCAGCAACTTGAGGCGCTCGTGTTGACCATGCTGCGCAGTCTGCGCCCGATGGAAAGTGCTCCCCTTCCCGCGCCGGCCATACGGGATGTTTAGCAAAGTGGACATCGCGGACCGCCAAAGGAGATGATTGAGCCATGTCGCACCGCATCCTCATCATTGACGACGAAGATGACATCCGCGAGGTGGCCGCACTGAGCCTGGAAACTGTGGCCGGTTGGGATGTAGTCGTTGCCAGCTCCGGTGCGCAAGGCCTGGCGCGTGCAGTCGAGTACCAGCCCGAAGCAATCCTGCTCGACGTAATGATGCCCGGCATGGATGGGCCCACAACATTTCGCGAACTTCGCAAAAATCCCGCCACCGCACACATTCCGGTCTTGCTTCTTACGGCAAAGGTGCAAAGCTCTGACCAGCGCCGTTTCGCCGACCTCGGCGTCGAAGCCGTTCTCTTCAAGCCCTTCGACCCCATGACCCTCTCCTCCCAGATTGCCACCGCGCTGGGCTGGAGCTGACTGGCGCCGACCCAATGGACTCAAGATGGACTCAATAGAAAAGTTCGCAATGAACGACGCCATCGACAGCCTGTGGGCAAAATTCCTGCCCCAGATGCGAGAACGTGTTGCCATTCTCGAGAGCTCAGCAACTGCATTTGCCGCGGACCAGCTCCCCGATGCGCAGCGCTCGGCCGCCAGCACCGCCGCACACAAGCTGGCTGGCGTGCTGGGCACCTTCGGCTTGACCCGGGGCACCGTTCTGGCCCGGGAGCTCGAGATCATGTACTCCCAGGAAAATGGCCCCGATCCGGCAACCGCTTCCAAGTTTGCCGAAATCGCCGCCGAGTTGCGCACCCTGGTCGAGTCCCGCAAGTGACCCAACCAATTACACTTTTTACAAGTGATTAGCCGCGATCCATTCGAGCCACAATTAGACCTCAGCTTTGAGGAGCCGCGACTTACGCGCCGCGTTTGGCCCGTGCGCGAACTGGTGGGCCTGGTGCGCGAGCTGGTTGAACAGGAATACGGGGACGTGTGGGTAGAGGGCGAAATCTCCAACTTCCGGCCCGCGCCCTCCGGTCATGTCTACTTCACTCTCAAGGATGCCGACGCTCAACTGCCGGTAGTCCTCTTCCGCCGCCAGGCCATGCTCCTTCGCTTCCGCCCGGAAGACGGTCTTCACGTCCTGGTACGTGGCCGGGTCAGCGTCTACGAGCAGCGCGGCCAAATGCAATTGGTAGCCGAAACCATGGAACCTGTCGGCGCCGGCTCGCTGCAACTGGCATTTGAACAACTAAAGGACAGGCTCAAGGCTGAGGGCCTCTTCGACGCTGCCCGCAAACGTCCGCTGCCGGCCTTTCCGCGCACCGTAGGCATCGTTACGTCGCCCACCGGCGCCGTCATCCGCGACTTCCTCAACATCGTCAGCCGTCGCCATTCCGGCCTCAGCGTGCTCCTCTTTCCTGTCTCTGTACAAGGCGATTCAGCGCCCGCCGAAGTGGAAGCCGCCTTGGCCCAACTGAACATCTCCGGCCTGGTCGACGTAATCGTTCTGGCCCGGGGCGGCGGGTCGCTTGAGGACTTGGCGGCCTTCAACAGCGAACGCGTTGCCCGTGCCATCATTGCATCGCGGCTCCCCGTTGTCTCTGCCATCGGCCACGAAACCGACTTCACCATCGCCGACTTCGCCGCCGACCTGCGCGCGCCCACCCCTTCCGCCGCAGCCGAACTCATTACCGAAGCCCAGCACAAGATTGCTGAACACCTCGCCAACCAAAGCCACCGCCTCGACCGCGCCACACGCTACCAACTGCTGCAGGCACGCCAGCGGCTTACGCGCCTCCCCGTCAGCCGTGCGGAGTCGCCGGTATCTGCGCTGCTGCATCGGTTGGAGCAGCGCGTGGACGATTTTTCCTTTCGTTTGGATGCCGCCATCGGCGGCCATCTGCGGCAGCTCCAAGGCCACACTGCGGAGTTGGCGGCGGCCATTCTGCGCCACGATCCGCGCCGCGAACTCGCCCAGGCCCGTGAGCGCCTGGCCGCCTTCCGCACCCGTCTGGATAGCTCTTTGGAGCGGACCCTGCAGCGCTCGGCATCACACCTGAACTCCCTCGACGCCCGGCTGAATTCGCTCTCCCCGCTGGCCGTGCTCGACCGCGGCTATGCCCTCGTGCTTGATATGCAGGGCGCGGTCGTGCGCTCGACAGCCCAAATCGCCACCGGCGACAAAATCACCACACGCCTCGCCGACGGCGCATTTATCAGCCGCGTTGAGAACCCCTCCGTTGCCCCCGACGCACCCTTGAAAACTGCCTCCAACTTGAAAACCAGGAATTGAGATAATGACGGCAACCGCCAAACGCAGACTCTTCGGCACCGACGGCATTCGCGCCGTTGCCGGCGAAGCACCCCTGGACGCAACCACAATCTTCGCCACCGGCCTCGCCCTCGGCCACTCTCTCCGAACCGCCGCAACCGTCCAACCCGCCGTTATCCTCGGTCGCGACACCCGCGAGTCCAGCCCCTGGATCGCCGCCACCCTCGCCGCCGGACTCCGCGAATCGGGCGCGCGGGTTGAAAGCGCCGGCGTAGTGCCGACGCCTGCGGTGGCTTTGCTCACGCGTTCGCACGGCTTTCAAGCCGGAGTCGTCATCTCCGCATCCCACAATCCCTGGCGCGACAACGGCATCAAGCTCTTCGGCGCGGATGGCTTCAAGCTCGCCGATGCCCTCGAATTGGCCATTGAGGATGAAATTCGGCGCTACGCCGCGAAAGTCGTTGCGCCCGATCCCGCTTCCCTGCCCCCAGTCGCGGACAATTCCGAGCTCCAGGCCGACTACATCCAGTTCCTCATCGACTGCGTGCCGGGGCTCTCGCTGGCGGGCCTCCAAATTGTTGCCGACTGTGCCAATGGTGCAGCGGCGGCCGTGGCCCCGGAACTGTTTCGGCGACTCGCCGGCTCCGCCCCCAATCAGGTGACACTCCTCAACATCGCGCCGAACGGCCGCAACATCAACGACGGCTGCGGCGCGCTGCACCCTGAGCGGGTAGCAGCCGAGGTCGAAGCCCGCGGAGCGGACCTGGGACTCACCTTTGACGGCGACGCCGACCGCTGCATGCTCACGGGCGCACACAGGAACATCGTGAACGGCGACGCGATTATGCTGATGGCTGCTCGCGACCTCAAGGCCCGTGGCCTCCTCACCGGAGACCTGGTAGTAGCCACGACCATGTCCAACATGGGCCTTGAAGCCGCTCTCAAGCGTTCCGGCATCCGCATGTTGCGCGCCCCGGTAGGCGACCGCTACGTTTTGGAGCAAATGTTAAGCAACAACGCCGCCCTGGGTGGCGAGCAATCCGGCCACATTCTGCTGCCCCATCTGGCCACCACCGGGGACGGCCTGCTCACGTCGCTGGTAGTCCTCGACCTCATCGCCCGCACCGGCAAGACCATCGACGAGTTGACCGCCGATCTGAAGGTCTTTCCGCAGGTCATCGTCAACGTAAAAGTACGCGAGAGGAAGCCGCTTGAATCAATTCCCGAGGTGGCCCAGCGGATTCGCGCCGCCGAGGAGGAGTTGAAAGATTCCGGCCGCGTGGTGATTCGCTACTCCGGAACCGAAGCCCTCGCCCGCGTCATGATTGAAGCCGAAAGCGAAGAGTCGATGCGCCGTCTTGCCGATGGCATTGCCGATGCAATACGAAACGAACTCGGCGCCTAGAAAAGCCAAGTTCGCGGGACAACTGCCCGGCGGTTCGACTTTTTGGGCGAGACTGGATTTCACCGGATTTGACTGATCTCAGCCGTCACGGATTGTCTTGACTACAAGGCAACTTCCGATTCGGCCACAACCCGGGAACTTCGCTAAAACACGACCTTCGCCTGCGAAATGAACTGTCATCCTGAGCGCAGCGAAGGATCTGCGTTTGGGATGCGACACCTCTTAGTTGCGCCATACGTATGAACCACAAGGACGTTGCGGAATTGTTTCGCCTGCATGGTGGATGGCTTTAATTTGAATACCTTACATCAAGGCAAGAACCCCTAGCGCCATGATATCGACGAACATATCCCTCCATATGGGTTTTGCAACCGTCATCCTGTAGCGCACGGGCACGACAATCCCAACCGGGACCGGCGTGGTTGCATCCTTCATTACCGGCTTGAAGCGCAGGTGCTCGACCATCGCCACCGTCTCCATGTCCAGGCTAGAATCCAGACCCTTGATGATGTGCACGTTCTGCGGTACACCGTTGGTGTCGATTACCAGCGAGACGAGAATGCGGCCCGCGATGCGGCTCTGCGGCATATAGCGTGCGATCACTTCATCGGCGTTGACAGGCTCCAACGTGTCGTGCTGTTTTCTGTCATGTGCATTGGCGGCAAGAACCTTTTCTGGAGTTTCCGGGATGAAGTTGGCAAAAGTCACCGGCTCTTTTTCTACGTACTCGAACGTCGCCACGACCGTTCCTTCAACGGCAACCGGAGTGCTGCCATCGCGGAGCGCCGGTTTGAAGCGCCAGTTCTTCACCGCTTCCATCGCATTGCTATCGAGTTCCGGCTCAAGCTCGCGGACCACATGAATGTTCTGTGGAACGCCGTTCGCATCGACCGTGACGCCCAGAAAACAGCGGCCGCGTTTCAGTAATTTTTCGAAATTGGAATCTTCGGATCGGTGAGAACCGTTGGAATCGGCGCACTGATGTGCTCTCCCACCTGTCCGGCTGGGACCGCCTCTGTGAGTGTCGCCGAAACCGTTTCCTGCGCCGCCGGAGGTGCGACCACCGCCAGTGCGATCAGTGGGTGCGCACGTAGCGTGAACTGGTAGAAATTGTCATCCGTTGGATGCTTCCCGCGTTGTGCGCAGGTGTGCAGGCCGACGGTCAACTCGACGGCAACCGCTGTGGCCGAGCCATCAATGACGCCGGGCTTGAACCGCTGCGCTTCGACGAGTTCCGTTGCAAAACCAACCAGACGCCGGTCGCTCGCTTCCAGCGTCTTCAACGCGTGCGGAAGGCCGACGGCATCGATTGTAGCTCCGAATTTGACAACTCCGTTGAACTCATCGCAGTGTTTCGGCGTCGAGACTGTCACGGTGGGTGACAGAAGAGTGGGCGCAGTAAGTCCCGCTCCGGGCGGACGAATGGCCAGCGTATTTTGCTGGCCTCCCGCTGGCAGCCACGCGAGCATAAAGAGCGAGGCAATTGCGAATACGTAACGCATGAAAGGTCTCCGAAGGGATCGAAACCAATGTAGCACGTCGAACTTTTCTTAGCCGGTCCAGTGTGCTCAGATAGTCAGCGGAGTCAACAAGAAAGAGGTGTCTCGGCGCTACATACACTTTGGCTGTCGAGTGTACGAATCTAAACCAACCAGCCGTTCCTGACCCCAAAAAGGCCGTTATTGAGCCCAAATCCGGTGCCGTGTCCTAATCCTCTTCAACAATCGCCAGGTCCCACGGCCCAAGTGTCAGCACGGCAGACTTCCCCACCGGTTTCCCTTCCAACAGGCTCGTTCCCGCGCCATACCCATAACTCACCCTGACCTCGCCGCTGGAGTAATTGAAGTAGTAGTGCACCCGCTTCCCCAGCCGGTTCGCGCCGTGCTGCACATGGACACCGGCAGGCAAGTGCTGCTCCGGCCCTGTAAGCCCCGCCTTTTCCAGACTGGCGAGAAGCACTGCCGTTTGCAGCTTGTCGGAGAGGTAGGTTCCCTCGTAAAGCAGGATTCCCGCGCCAAACTCGTTCTCGGTGATCGCCGGCCATTTCGAAAAGAAAGGATGGTCGTAGGTGGCGACAGCCTTGGCGTGTTCGGTGATGAGGAACTCCGCCCAATGCTGCACATTGTTCTCTGCCCCGGCGTGAAAGGGGTCGCCCTTAAGCGCCAATGGATGTTCGAGGTTCGAGAACTCCTGATAGCTGAAACCGGCAGCCTCGCGCAGTGGCCCCGGCGCCCGCACCCAGCGTACCGCGGAGTTCTCATTGGCGAATCCGCTCTTGAAAGTCATCACCACATGCCCACCGGCTTTCACGTAGTCAGCAATGCGCTGCAACAGTGCGTCATCGGCAATGTAAAGCGCAGGCACAATCAGCAGCTTGTAGGCTGAGAAATCCGTGGTCGTAGGGAAGACAAAGTCCGCTCCGATGTTCAAGTCGTAGAGCGAACGATGAATCTGCTTGACGAGCGTATCGTAGCTCGCCGTAGCCCGGCCCGCCTCCCAGGGCATGGCCGCATTCGAGGTAAAAGGCATAAAGCCGATCGCGTTGGCAGAGTCGCGGCTCCATAAAATAGCAACCTGATTGTGAATCTTGAGCCCGGTAAGGTGGGTACCAATCTTTTGCAGCTCGTGCGCGGTGCGCGACACTTCGGCATAGGCGCGGTTCGGCTCCAGGTCATGCGAGAGCACGCCCTTCCAGTAGGTTTCCTGGTTCGCGGCAATCGAGGCCCAATGCCAGTACTCCACCATGTTGGCGCCGTTCGAAAGATGCGTGTAGACATCCTCGCGCATCTGGCCGTCGTACGGCGGAAATTGGAAGGCCGAGCTCCAATCGGTGGATTGCGCGTTGGTCTCGGTGATCAGAAAGTTCCCGTGCTTCAGCGAGCGGGTAAAGTCTTCCTGCAACGATTGCGTTGCGCCGTCGAAATGGTCCTGCGTCCCGTGGTAGACATTATCGGCCGGGATATCGAGGAAGTCGGCGACAGCTTCCTCATTCACGTCGTGACGCATCATGCCACCGTAGTCGGTGGTTACAAACTGGTTTCGCCCGGCACATTCGCGCACCAGGTCCGCCTGCCAGCGGAGGAAGTCTGTCACCCGCATCTGGCTCCAGCGAGTCCATTCCAGTTTGTAGCCGGTACTCTGCGCGCCGTCCCGCGTAGGCAGATCTTCCCATGTGTGCAAATTTTCGCCCCAGTAGTTCAGGAACCAGGCTTTGCTCAGCGCCTCCGGGGTAACAAATTTCTTTTCCAGATAATGCTGGAAGCCGATAAACACATCTGGATTCGCGGCCTCGTAGCTGCTCGTCTCGTTGTCGAGCTGCCAGCCAATCACCGTAGGGTTGTCCTTGTAGTGCGCAACAATATGCCGGATCAACCGCTCTGCATAAAAGCGGTAAGCGGGCGAATCCGTGTCCATGTTCTGTCGCATTCCGTAAGTAGCGTCGACCGCCAGTCCGCCAAAGGCGCCTGCCGGAATTCGGCGAGCCAGAACCTCCGGGTGCTGGTGCGCCATCCACGCCGGGATCGAATACGTAGGTGTCCCGAGGACGACCTTGATGCCGGCCTTGCCCATGGCGTCCACAATCTGGTCCATCCAGCCGTATTCAAACTGGCCGTCCTCGGGCTCCCACAAGCTCCACGTGGATTCGCCCATCCGGACCACATTCAGCCCGGCTGCCTTCATAAGTGCGACATCTTTTTCCAGGCGCGCCGATTGGTACCCCGGCATGTATTCGTTGTAGTAAGCCGCCCCGTAAAGCACGGTAGGAAAGTCCAGCGCTGGGCCGGCAGGTGCCGATGTCTGCTGGGCGCTAACCGTGGAGACGGCGAGCAGAAGGAATATTGGCAGGAGAGCAAGAAAGCGTTTGCCGGATACGTGCAGCATCTGTCCTCTTTTTCTTGGAACAGGCAAGTTTATCGCAGAAGGACCGTAGGAAGGGACAGTTCAAAAATGCCACGGGTCCAATACGGTCACACCCATAGGTTTGAAATGTGAAACATTCCGGGTGACGACCGTCATGGCATGGACCAAGGCTGTCGCGGCAATCAGAGAATCTCTGTAGGAGCGGGGGTCTGGCACATGCAACGCCGCACATCTTATTGCGATTGGAGTGTCGATAGGCAGAATTCGACCTGCAAAAGCTCGCTGTACGCGATTCTCCATCCAGGCGCGAAGAATGGCGCCCTGGAGCGTATCGCGGCGCTCCATCAGCAGAATCCCTTGTTCCATCTCCAAAATGCAGATCGCGGAGAGATATAGTGAATCCGCTCGAACGCTCCTGGCCCAAGCTGCGACGTGGCGATCTGCTTTCCCGGCGCTCTCTTTCCGGAACTCGGAGACGACATTGGTATCCAGTAAGTACATTAGGAGAAATCGACCGGACGGAGGAGTTCATCTCCCAGGCGGGGCGGTTCAAATTCAATCTCACCAGCCTCCGGCATGGCCAACAGAGCGAGAATATTTTCTTGCTTGTTCGAAATCTTCTCGTATTCCTCAATCGATAGCAGTACATGCGCCGGGCGGCCACGGTCGGTGATAAACACAGGGCCTTTACGGGCCGCTTTCTTCGCCCGGCTGGTGTCCTGGTTAAATTCCCGGCTGGAAAGAGTAGTGATAGCCACGACACCCTCCTTTACGTAGTTACGTTTCTACATTTTAGCACGGAAGCTGCTTTTATTCGAAAGCCAGCAACACAATCTCGGGATGAGTCCCCACCCGCATCGGCGGGCCCCAGGTTCCGGCGCCGCTTGAGGTGTAGACCTGCAGCGCGCCGAACTTCTGCAGGCCATAAGTGAACTTGCCGAAGATGCGGCGGGTGAACCAGCTAAACGGAAACACCTGCCCACCGTGCGTATGCCCGGAGAGTTGCAGGCTCACTCCAGCCTTTTCCACAATCGGCAGCCGGTTCGGCACATGATGGAGCAGAATGCTGGCCTGCCCGTCGGCCAGATGCAGACTTTCCAAAAGCGCGCTGAGGCGCAGCGGGCTTGTCGAATCCCCATAGGTCACTCCCACAATGTGCAGCCCGTCGACAGTCACCTTTTCATTTTCCAGCACCCGGATGCCGACGCGCTTCATAGCCTCTGTGTAATGTGCCGCGCTGCCAAACTCCTCATGGTTGCCGGTGGCAAAGTAAATGCCGAATGGCGCGGAAAGATCTTTGAAAGGCGCGGCCAAACGGTTCGGATCGGAGTGGGTGCCATCAAAAAGGTCGCCGGGAATGAAGATGATGTCCGGATTCAGGTCGGCAGCCATGTCGGCAATGCGGCGGCTGAATCGGGGCCCGTTGATATTGCCAAGGTGCAAATCGCTGAAGAGCAGGGCCGTCCGCCCCCGCCACGAATTCGGCAACCCCGGCAGGCGGACCGGAACGCGCCGGATACGAACCAGCCGCGCATTCAGCAGCCCATAGACCCCGGCAATCAGTGCAAGGCTGAAGAGCGTGGCGGCAATCAAGGGTCGATTCCCATGCACCCCCACCAGCCGGCAAGCGAACCAGGCAACCCAGCAGAGGCACGCGGCGAGGAAGAAGAAATTAAGCAATCCCAGCCATACGGCAGCAACTCTGTAGAGCGCCGAGACCAGCCAGTTCGAAAAGCGAAATCCAAGCAGCGCGGCCACAATGAAACTCATTGCCAGCACAAACACAACAGTCCGCAGCGCCAGGGCGGCCAATTGACTGAGTGGCCACCAGAAGTCGATCCAGGTTCGATAGATGAACCAGTGGGCAAGACACAACGATACCTGCACAACTGCGATGGCAAAGAAAGGCCAAGCCTTCAAACCGGAACTCCTTGATTCAATTCTTGCATGCGGAAGCAGGGCCGCGGCGCGAGCGAACAAGGGAGGGAGGAAGCAGGAATTTTTGCATCTTATGAATACGGATCAAAATATTAAAAACAAGGACGATCGCGATGACCTCGAATGAAACCGGCCTCTCGAGTCAAAACTCAATTCCAGCGGATAACCTGAACCGAAGCCTGGTCCTTGCCAATGCGGAGGATGCCAAATTCCCTCACATCGGACTGGTAGGAGACACCTACACAATTTTGCTTACCGGTAAAGACACGGCTGGCCGATTCTGCATAATCGACATGCATATTCCGCCCGGCGGTGGCCCTCCTCCTCACCGGCACGACTTTGAAGAGTCCTTCGTGCTCCTTGAGGGCGAAATGGAAGCCACCTTCCGGGGAGTGAAGTCGCTGGTGAAAGCCGGCGAGACCTTGAATATCCCCGCCAATGCGCCGCACCAGTTTTACAACGCCGGCAATATACCGGTACGCCTTTTGTGTATCTGTTCGCCGGCCGGTCTGGAAGAGTTCTTCACGGAAGTTGGGGTTCCAGTCGCGACCCGAACCACGGCGCCTCCAATACTCGATCCGGTTGCGCAAATGGAATTCAGAGCCAAGTCCCTTGCGCTGGCTCCGAAATATCGCACTGAGTTTCTGGAGCATGCGTAAAGCTCGAGATCAAGTGGATAGGCGCTGGTTGATAACCCTGTTTTGAAAGGGCGCGGCTTTAAAGCCCATCGATTTTATTGGGCTTNNAGTCACAAGCTCTCAGGACAGGCTTTGAAGTCGCGCACTGTTACAACCCCTCAAAGATGAAGTTTTGTCTGCGCAAGATCGATATTGTGATCGAAGGGAGCGGGTTGGGCGCACTTGTGACCTGCCACCATTACGGTGGTCTTGCCTTCAACCCCAATCCCTCTAAGAGCCGCTATGCTGCGTTGTGGGCAGCGGCGTCCCGCATGCGGATTACAGCGTCCGCCTGGGGACCTTTCTGCCCTTGGACGATGTCGAACTCGACGTCATCGCCCTCTTTCAGGGTCTTGTACCCATCCAGTTGAATTGATGAGTAATGGACGAAAACATCCGGTCCGTCTTCACGTCCGATGAATCCGTAGCCTTTGGCGTTGTTGAACCACTTGACTTTTCCTTTGAACTGAGCCACAGGCTCCTGCCTTCCTTGGGTGTTTCCTAGAAATCGGTGAGTGGGGGAGATTACCCACCGACAGTGGTTAAGACGAGAGAAAGTGCTGAAAGGTTGATTGGTCTTTTTATTACTCTTTCAAGACGCAATACAAGATCCGCACCGGAAATTGGGGAATTATGAAGCCAAGCTGCCGCGCCCGAATGTCGTCAGCATCTGTGGCTTTTGAATGAAAGGCACTATTTGGCGTCCTTTGCCTTTCTATTTGGAACCATCCACAATATACGAGGAAAGATGGTGGCGCCCATTGACGGGGAGCAAACATGGACGCCGGATCGATCTTTACAAAAATTTATAACTTGCGCTTGCCGGCTATCTTTCGCGCATACAAGAGCACACTGCTCAGCGTTTTGCCATCGAGAATGGCTCCCTTGTCGATCATCTTGATGACATCGGCGAGCTTGACGAGGCGGATTTCGATTTGCTCATCGTCCTCTGGTTTGGCGTCGCCGGCAACCAGGCCCTCAGCCAGGAAGACCTTCATGGACTCGCCCAGAAATCCGGGGCTGGGGTAGTACTCGACCAGCGACTTCCACTTTTTCGCCTGGTAGCCGGTCTCCTCCTGCAGTTCGCGCTTGGCGCCTGCAAGGGCATCCTCACCCGCGTCGAGCTTGCCGGCCGGCAATTCCCACAGAAATTGCCTGGCGGCATGGCGGTACTGGCGCTCGACAACGATCCAGGGGTTGCGCTTGTTCTTGGTGTTGTCCACCGCCAGGATGACGACGCTGCCGTTGTGGCGGATGATGTCGCGAGCGTTCTCTTTGCCGCCGGGCTCGATGAGCCGGTCGCGCAGCACACGGAACAGGGGACCTTCGAAGACGACTTCGGAACTGAGGAGCTGCTCACTCGCCTCGACGGCGGCGGGCAATGACTTTGGAGTTTTAGCTGCCTTTGACTTGGAGGCTTTCACTTTTTTCGTTGAGGCTTTGACTTTCTTCGGTTTTGTTGCGCGTGCCTTTTTGGGCTTGATTACTTTGGCAGCCTTCGGCTTGGGGGCCTTGGTCTTTTTCTTCGCAGCGGGTTTTGCAGCCTTGACTTTCTTGGGCATTTTAGTTGTATCTCCTCAGTGCGCCTTCACGGGCAACCAGATAAAGCATATATGCCCTGCGCGGTACGGCGCCGGAGAAAGAATGCACTTGTGCATCGAATCACCCGGGCGTGGCATCCTTAATTCAGCCGCATCTGAATTTCGCCCCGATTTCCTTGGGCAAAGAACCGGACATGAACGAGTTGCCGACTGCTGACTGTTATCCCGTTACCGTTGCGCCGGGTCAAAGCCGGCTGTTTTTGGATTTTTGCGCGGGCGAAGCGGGAATGCGTGAATTTTACCCTTCGCTGCCGCAGGAGAACGGTTGGCAGGCGCGCCCGCCGGTTCCCGCGCACTGGCCGGAACTGGTGAAACTGCTGGCGGCGCAGAACACGGCTCAGTCCGCCGCGCCGGCTCTTGCAGCACTCGATAAAGGCGCCGGAGCGGTTGTTACAGGACAGCAGGTGGGATTGTTCGGGGGGCCGCTTTATACGCCTCTTAAAGCGGCTACGGCGCTCGGACGGGCGCGGCGGGCTACGAAAGGGGGCAATCCCCACGCTGCGGTTTTCTGGCTGGCCACGGAAGACCACGATTTCGCGGAGATCGACCACGTTGTTTTTCCCGGGCGGCGCGAACTGCGCAAGCTGGCCTATACCTCATCGCCCGAAACGGCGCGGCCGGTTGGAGATGTGGTTCTGGACGACGCAATCCTGCCGCTGATCGACGAGGCATGGGAGTTACTGGGGCCTTCGGAGGCAATGGAGACGCTGGCCTCGGCCTACAAGCCGGGGCGCACCTTTGCGCAGGCCTTTGCAGAGTTCTATTCCTGGGTGTTTGGCGCACAGGGTTTGCTGGTGCTCGACGCCGGGGGCCGGGATGTGCACCGGATGGGCGCACCCGTTTTGCGGGCGGCGCTGGAACGGGCCGACGAGTTGCACGCCGCTTTGCTGGACCAGAACATGGAACTGGAGTCAGCCGGCTATCATGCGCAGGTGGCCGTGACACCTCAGTCCAGCTTGCTGTTTTTGATGGAAGAACGAAGCCGCGCGCGGATCGCATTGAAGCGGCTGGCGCCAACGGCGCAAGAGCCGAAGGGGCTTTGGCAAGCCGGCCGCCAGAACTTTTCAACGAATGAACTGCTGGGCATTCTGGATTCCGCCCCGGAGCGCATTTCGCCGGCTGCGCTGCTGAGGCCGGTTTTTCAGGATTTTCTGCTGTCGACTTCAGCCATCGTGGGGGGACCGGCGGAGATCGCTTACTTTGCCCAATCCGCCGTGCTGTATGAGCGGATTCTGGGGCGCGTGACGCCGGCGCTGCCTCGGTTTTCCGCCACGCTTGTGGAACCGGCGATTGCCGAGCTTTTGCGTCAGCATGAGTTGACCGTAGAGCGGATTTTTGCGGAAACAGCGGATTCTCTGGCGAAGATATTGGCGGCCCGGTCGATGCCGATCGAAGGAAAGCGAAAGCTGGCGGCAGCGGGCAAGGGCCTGGATGCGGAGTTGGCGCCCCTGCTGGACTGGATGCGGACTTTGGACGCCGGCCTTGGCCGTTCAGCGGAGACTGCGGCAAGCAAGATGCGCTACCAGATGAACCGGCTGCGGAACCTGGCGGCGAATTTCCAGTTGCAGCGGGAGGCGTCGCTCGGCCGGCATGCAGGGGCATTGAGCCAGGCGCTTTATCCGGAAGGCATATTGCAGGAACGAGTCTTGGGCGCGGCCTGGTTCTTCGCCCGCCATGGCAGGGAACTTGCGGAAGAACTCACATTGCGGGCCGAGTCCTCCAGCATTGGGCACACGGTGCTCTGGCTTTAGTGGTGTCTGACGAATTGAAAACCGCGGGAGTGTGCAACCTGCAAAAGCATAAGTCAGGGGTTAAACAGGCTGCGGAAAAACTCGATNNTCAGTCGTGCCGATAAAGCCAATAAAATCAGTGGGGCTTTAGCCCCTGAGGGACGCTCTTCGGGATCTTCTTCTTGAATTCAAGCCTTTTTCCGCAGTCTGTAAAGTCCGGCCGATTTTGTTGGGATTCTTGGCGCGATTGAAGTCTTGCCCTGTTAAAGAGCGAATTCACCAGACACGTTCCGCTATAATCCTCGCAAAAGATCACGAGGTTCAAATGAAGCGGCTTTTTGCGGTTCTGGCTTTGGGGCTGGTGGCCGGCTTGGTGGCGCAGGCTGAAAACGGTCCCTGCGCGATTGCCGGCGAGAACAATGGCTTTCTGGGCATCCGGACCATCCGGCTGTGGCCGGGAGATGCTCCCCAGGCCAAGGGCAATGCCTGCGAAGACATACCAACGCTCACCATCTTCGAACCCCAGTTTGGACACGATAACGGCTCCGCAGTGGTGGTGTTGCCGGGCGGGGCTTACATGGGGCTGGCCGCTAACCTGGAGGGCCGGCAGGTGGCAGACTGGTTCACCGCGCGCGGTTTTCGTGCATTTGTTTTGAGCTACCGGCTGTCTTCGCAGGGGTACCTGCTGCCGGTGCCACTGCTGGATGCAAGGCGTGCTGTGCAGACTGTGCGGGCGCGGGCGCGGGATTATTTTGTGGCCCCGAATCGGATCGTGGTCATCGGTTTCTCAGCGGGCGGGCACCTGGCTGCACTGTCCGCAACACAGTTCGTTGCCGGCGCGCCAGACTCGGACGATCCCGTGGAGCGCGTATCCAGCCGGCCGGATTACCTGGTTCTCGGGTACCCGTGGATCGGCGCTATTTCGAGCGACACCTCGCACCTGAGCTATTGCAAGATTTTCAATGTGATGGACCGCTGCGAGGCACTGCGCGCGGCGTATTCACCTGACCTGTTTGTGACGAAGGAGACGCCGCCGACGTTCTGGTTTCACACCTTCAACGACGAGACGGTTCCTGTGGAGCAAGGGATGCGGTTCTACGAGGCGCTTATCAAGGCCGGAGTGGCGTCGGAAGCGCATATCTTCGCCGATGGGCGGCATGGCTCAGGGCTGGGCAAGGGCGACGCGGCTCTTGACCAATGGCCCAACTTGCTGGAGACATGGCTCCGCGCGCAGGGCCTGTTCACGCCGGATAAATCTGTCGCCGGACCCAAGCCGGGGTGGATGAATTAGGGCGAGCGAGCTGCCTGGAAGTTCCGCCTCGCGAAAAATGAGGTGTACCCGAAAGCGGTTTTCGGGTACACTCTCGTCAACAAAGGCCGCTCTTTCCCTCGGCTTCGAACCATGCTTCTTGGATAACAACAGCAAGTTAGCACCGCTTCGCGGGAAAGCGAGTTAGCGAGTTTGCGGAATTGTGCGATGGAATGGAGTCTCAGCCTACCTTTCATTCCAGCGCAACTCGCCGCTGTGTATTCAAAGCAAGATAACTGACAATAACTTCATAGTCTGCATTCAGGTTTCGAGAGCTGCCTCGACGCCGGTGTCTTTCCCTAATTTGATTGCCGTGTGAATTCCGTCGGAGGTAACAAGGAAATGACAGTCAGTCTCATCGGTTGGGGTCGATTCTTCGACAAGAACGGCAACAGAATCACGGTGCCGGCGCCGAGTACCGATCCCGGTAAGCCTTGGCTGTGGGACCTGCTTGCGACCGAAGCTGAAAATCTCGCCAGTGTTGGGTTCGATCGCATCCAGCTTCCTCCGGCAAGCAAGGCCCAGGGAGGCGACGGGGCCGGGTGCGATGGCTATGGCATTTACGACCCGCGGGACCTGGGCACAAAGAATCAGCAATGGAGCATTCCCACTCGATACGGCACCGCGGACTCGCTGCGACGGCTGGTGGCGGTTGCCCACCGCTGCGGGTTGGCAATCGATCTTGACATCGTGCTACACCAACTCATCGGTGGCGAGAATGCAACATATCGCTATCTTGGCGCCGATGGGAAATCGATGAATGGGCGGGGGACCATGCATCCGGGGTGTTTTGTGCGCACGCCGGGCGGGGGCACGCAACCTCGGGACGACGTGCCTGTGCCGGCCGATGACTTCGCCTTCGGAGACGAAAAGGTCTACCAACACTCGAACCCGGCCCGCTACACGGTTGAAGATGCCCTTGAATATGGCGATTGGCTGTTCCGCACCTCGGGCGCCGACGGGGGCAGGATCGACGATGTGAAAGGACTTTGGGCGCCGTTTGTTGCCGAGTTCATGGGGCACGGTTCGATGGCGAGCAAGCCGTTTTACGGGGAGTACTTTGACGGAAACCCAGCCAGCCTGAATTGGTGGGCAACGAGCGCTCCCATCAATGGCCGCTGCGCAGTGGCGGACTTTACCATGCATTTCGCCATCGAGAACGCATGTAACAACCGGACCGCACCGACGCTGAATGGAGCGACTTATGCGCAATGGAACAGTGGGCTTTCTTATGGCTTTGTGGATAACCCCGACACCGACACCAGCCCCGGCGAACAGGTGATCGGCTCGAAGATGCTTGGTTACGCCTACCTGCTTACGGTCAATTGCAAGCAGGCGCTCGTCTATGGGAAGGACTATTTTCCGGGATCTGTCTGGCCGGGCGCTCGCGGGCTGAAGCCACTGATTGACAACCTCGTCTACATCAACCGCACTTTCGCTTATGGCGGTCAAACCACTCGCTGGGTGGATGGGTCAGTGTTTGTGATTGAGCGCGATGGGAATGGAGGTCCGGTGGGCAACAGCCCGGGACTTTTGACGGCGCTTAACTTCGACACCTATAACATCCGCCGAATTACTTGCGCTACCAGCTTTGGATCGAATGTTCAGTTGCACGATTACACCGGCAGGCACCCGGATATCTGGACGGATTGGCAAGGCAATGCAACCTTCACCCTTCCCGCCAATGCTTATGGAAGCGGACAAAGCTACCTGTGCTTCTCGCGGGCATTCAGCGACAAGCCGATTGCAAGAACCTCGCAGCGAACCACCCAGGTTTTGTTCGGAGCGCCGGACCTGGATATTCCGCCGGCGAGCCCGGGACCATTGAAGTCGATTGCGCTAATTTGGGTGGAGAAGAACACCACTGTTACTTTTGCCGCAAACAACAAGATCGAGGCTGCGCTGCTGGAGGGCGCAATGCAGGTTCCCGGCAACAAGCCGGCAAAGACAGGCTGGTATGAGATTGGAGTAAGTTCGCGATCGGCCTCGACAGTTGCATTCGAGTTGAGCGTGACTTATGCGGCGGGGCAGATGTAAGTGAATCAGTGACTCAATCCGAGCTTTCAAAACAAGGAGGTCAAGGTCATGGACAATCGCGGTGAAAACAATTCCTTGTTGAATCGCAGGGATTTTTTGGCACTTGGCGCGGGTGCGGCGGCATCTGCATTGCTGCCCCCACGCAAGGCGCTTGCGTTGCCGCCTTCCGGGGTTGCATCAGCGGTGCTGACGCGCGGCAACGACAACGACCGCTCTTATTTTTACAACGACGCCATTCTCACTCCAGCGAACATCAGGGCGCAGGGGATTCGGAAATATTTCTCGCTCTACATGGAAGGGGATGCACGCGGCGCCGAGGCGCAGGCGCTTATTTTGCCCAGCGTGCGCTGCGAGGACGGGAGCGTGCGCGACGTCATCATTACCGCCTCGATGAATAACACTGTCTGGGCCTATGACTTCAACACGTCAGATATCCTTTGGGTAAAAAAGCTGGGCATTCCCATCAATGGCAGTGGCGCGATCGATATGCATAACATCAACGACCATTGGGGGTTGCTCAGTACCGGCGTAATCGATCCGGATACCAAGACCTGGTATGGCGTCAGTTGGGAATCGCCGGACGGGACAGCGAAGAACGGCGCACACTTTATTCATTCCCTCAGTGTCGCCAATGGCAGCCAAGTACAACCGCCGGTGCCGCTGGCCGATTTGACTTACCAGCCGCCGAATGGGGGCAAGTTGCAGCGCTGGGGCGATGTTATGCGCAAGCAGCGTTGTTCTCTTGCGTTGACCAATGTGAATGGAGTGAAGACCATCTTTTTCGCTGCCGGGACGGTGCTGGAAACGGCGTCAGGATCCGCCGGGTGGATTGTTGCGTACGATGTGGCGACCAACAAGATTGCGGCCGGGTTGGCCATGAGCGCGGGATATGGGGCGGGCGTGTGGATGGCAGGCTCGGGATTATCGGTGGACGACAACGGCGACTTGTTGTTCGAGACCGGCAATGGCAGCTTCGATCCCAACCACGGCGACTTTGGCGAGTCGGTTTGCCGGGTGCGCCATACGCCGGCGAGTGGAGCTACACCGGCCTCGCTGCAGGTTGTTGATTGGTGGTCGCCTTATACGGACGCCGGGCGGGAAGGCGAGGATCCGACACTGTCAACGCCAACGGACACGCTTGCGGAAAAGCTGTCAGGCGTGAACGCGCCCACTTCGGCCGGACACATGCCGACCAACATGGCGTCGGAGAGGGACATGAACGGGAAGGTCATTGCCGGCCATCTCTTCAGCACCAAGCCCACCCAAAAGGGCGCGGCATTTGGGGATGAGGATCTGGGCTCGGCAGGTCCGGCAATGGTGCGGAGATACCGTGTCATCCTGGCCTACGGGAAGGACGGCATCGGTTACCCCATCAAGATGGACAACATGGGCAAGACAATGCCGGCTGACTTTGCGAATGCTGCCGCAAATTATGCCAAACTCGCCCAGCCGCCAATTTGGTACAGCTATTACCCCGGGAACAACGTCAATGCTGCGCCGCAGGACCCGAGCGATCTCGACTTTCTTTTCGACAACAAGACGCAGCATCTGCACTCCACTTCGCCCCAGTTCTTTTCGCAGGTGCATGGACAAATGCTGGCCTGCTGGGGCGAGAACGGGCAATGCCGAGTATGGACCATGCAGCCCAACGGCCACATGACCTTTCTTGCAGACTCCGACGAGGTTGCTTCGGTGAACTCGGTGGGAGCGCCGGGGGGGATGCCGGGCGGCTTTATGTGCATCTCGGCCAACGGAAACAAACCGGGCACGGCGCTGCTTTGGGCGATTATTCCGTATGGGGACGGGAACGCGACGGTAACCAACGGCCGGCTGCTGGTTTATGACCTGGAGAATTTCGTCAAGCGGGCGGATGGCAGTTCGAAACTCAATGTTCTCTGGGACAGCCAGGCGCAGAATTTTGCATTCATGTTCCCGAAGTTCAATGTCGGCGTGGTGAGCGGCGGCAAGTTTGTGCTGCCGCGCTACGACGGGGGCATGGACGTGCTGGGGCTGGCCTGAAGAGGCTGGGGATGCGTATCGGGGGAAATTCTGGAAGGGTCGATGGCCTTCCGGTGCGAACAGCGTTAAGATAGTGCGTTATGAGCCTTCTTCACCAGGACACACCGGAAGAGATTGGCGGCCCCACCCTTGGCGAAGAATATACCAAGGGCTCCAGCCACGTGGTTTGGGCCAGCATAGCCGCGGCCGTTCTGGTCACAATCGCCATTGCAATCTATGTGCTGGCTGGAGAGAAAAAGCCCCCGTCAACGGGCGATGTCCTTCAAGTGTGGGCCCACCCGCTGCATTCGGTCACTTCCGGCGTGGACGCAAACGGGGCCAAAATGGCCACGGAGACCTTTGACCATGTGCTGGTATTTGCGCGCGTGACTCTGCACAACCAGAGCGACAAGCCGCTCTTCCTGCACCAGATCATGACCAACGCCACGTTGGATGACGGGCCCCACACCAGCTATGCGGCCACCCTGACCGACTACGAGCGCGTCTTTATCGCCTATCCCGAGCTGGCCTCAATGCACTCCAAAGGGCTCTCACAGGAGGCGACCATCAACCCTGGCCAAACCCAGGAGGGCACCTTCGTCTCATCGTTTCGCATCACCAAACAGCAGTGGGACGCGAGAAAGGATCTGAGCTTTACTTTCGCCTTCCAGTACCAACCCAGCCTTACGCTCACGTCCCACTCGGCGGTTATTGAGCAGTAGGCGGAGCCGGCGCATTCTTGGGTGTTGTCAGGTAGCCGGTGATCTGGGAGTTCTTCCCACCCACGGAGTTCACGACGATCTCAAAGAGCATTGGCTCCTTGCCGCTGTAGAACTGGAGCGGTTCGTTCAGGTTCCGGTCCTTCTTCTCGTATTGCTTGTCATCGGAAAACACAGTCAGAGTGTAGCGGCTCTTCTTGGCGTCAGCCTTCCTCAGTTCCAGGCTCACTGTACCCACGGGCTTCCTCTGGCCCTTGGCCAGGGTGAACTCGTAGTAGTTGCGA
>PLZC01000131.1 GCA_003151985.1 Acidobacteriaceae bacterium | reverse complement strand
GCGTTCAGGATGACAGCGCTTTGGAATGCGGCTCAGGATGACAGCGCCTTGGAATGCGGCTCAGGGTGACAGCGCATCGGAGGTTTGGTGGCAGCGGCAGCGTAATCTCTTAGTAAGGCATCGATTCGACTTGTGGTAAGGCATCGATTCGACTTGTTTGGAAAAGTGCGACTCCCTGCACTATTTTCCTGCCCGCATCCCACCTTCTACCGCCGCCTTCATCACGCCGCAGCTCGAGAAGAAGCGAACCAGGTTGGAAGTCAGGGGCTGCAGGGTCCCGCCATCGGGAACTCGGCCACTCGGCCTTGTTTCAGCCTGCTGCATCTCACCCGTTCCCTGTGCGTCCAGAATGAGAGACGTGAGCCTGCGCGCCGTTTCGAGGTCGAAGCTCTCGGCCACAAAAACCAGCCTGCCGCGGGTAGTGATGACCACTGGACCTTCATCGGTGGAGAAGACCTGCTCCTGCGATTCCGGTTCCGACGACCCGGTAGAAAGCGTGGCGGGAGCAGAACGCTGCGCGGCAACGTCGGCACGGAGACCGGAGTATTTTCGGCCCAGCGCATCGGCGTAAAGCTGGGCAAAGGCACGCGCGGAGGCAGCGTTTTTCCAAGCTGACATATAGAACAGAGAGATGGATTTGGTACTGGCCTGTTCCGCAGCAGTCTTGGCGCTGAGCCGTTGGCCGGCCCAGTAGATTCCACCGTCCCACGCAGGGGTAAGGTCGCGCGCTGCGTTGTCGCCACCCAGGACTTCAGCCAGAATATGCAAATCCAACTGTCCCATCTGGCCTATGTCATAAGGCTTGTAGAGCTTGTCCACCAAAGGATGAATGTCAGGCAGCAGCGGCACGGCGGGCAGGTGCTTGCTCTCGTACTCCCGGGGATTGATGATCTCCCAACTCGACGTGGGTGGACGGTCCAGAGCCCCCGCAAAGGCCGCGGCCTGCCCTTTATCCATCCATAAATCTTGCTCGAAACTCAGGCCCTCGCGGTAAGGAAAAAGCAGCGATTCGGAGAGCATGAGTGGGGCACGCGCCAGCACCGGCGAGTTCTCCGAACCGGACATTTGCTGTTTCACAAAGTCCATGACTTCCGGGTCTTTGACCAGACTCTTGCCCATGGGCTTGAGAATGAAGTCCATCATCACCGCGGTGGCCTGGCCCTCGGCGACGGCCTCGCGCGCGGTGTCCAATTCGTCCTTGGCCAGGTGGTCCGTGTCTTCACGCGAGTTCAGCGATACATCGTTGGGAGTCTGGTCGTTCCATTTCTCGAGGTTTGAGTGCTGGTCCTGCAAGGCATGGGTCAGTTCGTGAGCCAGCACGGGTTTCTGCTCTTCAACGTCCACCCAATCCAGCATGAACACCGTCTTTGCCTTCGAGTCGTAGTAGGCCTCGATCTGTTCCTTCAGCAGCGCCAGCAGAAATGGCTTCAACGCGAAGTCGCGGTCCAGCATGCCAAATTTTTTCAGCACAATTTCGCCCCGTTGCAGGCGTTTGGCGCTTTCGTCTTCCTCGAATTTCTCCTTCAGGTAGCCTTCCACGGCGGTACGGCTCGTGAGCTGGCGCTTGACCTCGCTCTTGATGGGCAACCCTGTCTCCTGCGAGGAAAACTTGATCAGCTCATCGACGAGCGAGAAGAGCTGCTTTGCCTGCTCAGGCGTGATGTGGGTGGCCGGTTTGTCCTTGTCGCCTCCTCTTTCCCGGCCCTTTTCAGGGGCTTTTTCCGGCGCCCTTTCGGGGGCCTGACTCTGAGTGTGGCCGGGCGGGGCGGAGGTTTCGGGCGCCGGCGTCCCCGGCTCTTGTGCTCGAGCCAAACTGGCTGTGGCAAGACACAGCAGAATTGCTAACGTGCATCCGCGCCAATCGCTTGCCACCACTCGATGATGCTGGTTCATTCGTTCTCCCGGCGGCGCTGGGCCTCTTCGAATGAGGCGACCGCATCTTTCTACCAAGGCTATAATCAGGATGAGCCTGGCGCGTTGTTTCCAACAGAATCTGCGCCTTGGACCCCGGAAATCTTCCCCATGACCGAAACCGCCACTGCCGCACCTACTCCAGCCACGCTGCTTGCCACGCTACTCGCATCTGCGCCTGCGCCGCCGATGCTGGCCGCCTACAGGGGAACACTTACCCCTCAGGAATTGGACGCGCCAGCCAAGGAAACCGTTGCGCTGATCTCCGCCGCGGCCGTCCACGATCTCGGCTGGTTGAGCCGAATTGCCGTGCGCGGAGACGACCGTTTTCGTTGGCTAAGCGGCATGGTCACCAATATGGTGAACGATCTGGTCCCCAACACCGGTGCCTGGAACCTGGTGCTGAATGCGCAGGGCCGGATGCAAGGCGACCTGACCGTATGGCGGGAAGGTGACAACCTGGAACTTGAAATTGCCGCCGACCAGCGCGAAAAACTCCTCGCCCACCTTGACCACTTCATCATCATGGACGACGTGGAGCTTGTGCCGGTGGATGGCGAGACGGCGCTGGGACTCACCGGGCCGCTGGCCGGCGCAGTGCTGGAGCGCATGGGGCTGCCCACATTCCCCGAGCCGATGGCGCAAACCCGCGTGCAGTGGAATGGGCTTGACCTCAGGCTCGTCCGGAATTACGGCGCGCTGGCGCAACACTATGAACTGTGGCTGCCGGTCGCCGGGCTGGGCATGGTTTGGGGAGCTCTCAGCACTGCCGGAGCGACTCCTGTGGGTGCAACTTCTCTGGAAGCTTTTCGCATAGCAGAAGGCATTCCCGCCTACGGCATTGACATGGTCGAGCGCGACCTGCCCCAGGAGACATCGCAGATGCGCGCTCTGCACTTCAGCAAAGGCTGCTACCTGGGCCAGGAGATTGTGGAGCGCATCCGTTCTCGCGGCGCCGTGCACCGGCACTTGCGTCAATTGGAGTTGGACGGCCCGTTACCCGCCGCAGGGGCAGAGTTGACAAAAGATGGCGGCGCGAAAGCGGGCCACATTACCAGTTCCGCCGCAATGCCTTTGAATACAGGAACCCGCATCTTCGCGTTGGGCATGATTCGCGGCGAAGCCGAGTTGCGCAACCAACCCCTCAACTACACCGCCGGAGCCGCCGCGGGTACCGCCCGCATCCTGGCCGCGCCGCTTACCTTAAACCCCGAACCGATTGGAAACCAGGAGCTAAACCAGGCTTTATGAGCGACCCCCCCAAGTTCGAAGTGATTGACCGCCGCAAGTTCAAGGCGGAAGAAGAAGAGCGAGCCGCCTCACACCCATCCGCGCCGGAGCCCCCTAAGTATGAATCGGAACCGGCACCGGCTGAGCCCGCCGCGGGACCCCACCTTGTCGTCAGCGAGCCCAAGGCCGCACCTGTGCCCATCTTGGCCGACGACGCTGCAGCGGCGCAGGAAGGCCAACCGGAGATGCCTCCGCCCCCCACGGCCGAAGAGAGCCGTGAGCAGAAGATGGCCTACGACGCCTCCGCGCAGAGGCTTGCAGACTTGATTCGCGCGCAGAATCCCGCCATGGGCGCGCAGCCGCCGGTAACCTTTGAGAATCTGGTTCAGCAGTTTTATGTCTCCGCCATGATTCAGATGGGCGCCGGGGCGCAGGAAGGACAGCGTCCGCGCGTGGATATTCTGGGCGCAAGAACCACCATCGACCTGCTCGGCGTGCTGGCCGAGAAGACCAAAGGCAACCTGACCGAAGCTGAAGACCGGACCCTCCAGACGGTGCTCTTTGAGGTGCGCATGGCATTTCTTGAGCTGACCAGCATGATCAGCCTGCAAGGCATGCAGCCGCCTCAGCCTCTGCCGCCGGGAGGCAAGCGCTAGACATCGGATGGAAGGCTTGCTCACATTCCTCGGGACCGGGACCTCGATGGGAGTTCCCACGCTGGGCTGCGCCTGTGCGGTATGCACCTCGGACGATCCGCACGACCGGCGGCTGCGGCCTTCAATTCTGTTGCGCTGGCACGAGGATGCGGAGACCGGCGGACGTGAGCGCGTCGTGGTCATCGATACCGGTCCTGACTTTCGCGAGCAGGCATTGCGCAACCGTCTTACCCGGATGGACGCGGTCTTCTATACCCACGCCCATGCCGACCACATTCTGGGCCTGGACGATCTGCGCCCGCTCAGCTTTACCGCTTACCGCGAGGGCGGCCCCATCCCGCTCTATGCCACGCCCGAAACCGCGGCGGTGCTCAAGCGCATTTACGAGTACACTCTCTCCCCCCATGCCACTTATCCCAACCGCGCCCGCGTCGAACTCGTTCCCATGTCCCAGCGCACCATGGTGCACGGCGTTGAATTCATCGTGGTGCCGGTGATGCATGGCGAGATGGAGATTGCCGGCTTTCGCTTTGGCCGCGCCGCATACCTTACCGACGTGAGCGCAATCCCCGAGTCGAGCTTTGCGCTGCTCGAGGGGCTGGACCACCTGACGATCTCCGCGCTTCGCCACAAGCCCCATCCCAGCCACGCCACCGTCAAACAAGCCCTCGGCTGGGCACAACGAATTGGCGCCCGAAACACCTGGCTCACCCATATTGCCCACGAACTGGGCCATGAAGAGACCAACCGCGCACTGCCCGCCGGCGTCAAGCTGGCTTACGATGGCCTCGATTTGCCGGTGGACCTGGGGCCTGTCAGTTTGGGGCCGGCCACCCCATGAGCAGCGGCCCCGGCACCATGATTCCGATTTACGGCTCTGTCCAGGAGATTCCCGCCGGCTTTGGCCCCAGCATTGCCGCCATAGGCAACTTCGACGGAGTCCACCTCGGCCACCGCCAGATTCTCACCTCCACAGTCGCAGAAGCTCGCGCATTGGGTGTCCGCGCCGTAGCCATCACCTTCGATCCACACCCCGAGCAGTTTTTGCGGCCTTCCCAGGCGCCGAAACTGCTGACGCCTATGCCGGAGCGCGCCCGCCTGCTGGCCCTCACCGGCATCGATGCCGAACTTGTCCTGCCTTTCAATGCGGCGCTTGCGGGGCTCTCCGCGCGAGACTTCGTCTGCCACATCCTGGTAGGGACTCTCGGCGTTCGCGGCTTGCACGAGGGCGGCAGTTTCCGTTTCGGCCACCAGGCCGAAGCCGGCATTCCGGAGCTTCGGCAATTCGGAGAGGAATTCGGCTTCGCCGTCCATGTGCATTCCCCGGTTCGCGTGCATGGCCTGGAGGTCTCAAGCTCGGCAATTCGTGCGCTGGTAGCGTCGGGCGACCTGACCCGCGCCCGCTGGATGCTCGGCCGTCCCTTTGAGGTCCTTTCAACCCCGGCCAAGGGGCGCGGCATCGGCACTCGTCTGCTGGTGCCCACTGTGAATCTGGCCCCCTACGACGGTCTCCTGCCAGCCTTCGGCGTCTACGTCACCCGGCTCAAAGTGGGCGGACGCCGTTTCCAGGCGGTCACCAACGTAGGCAACCGGCCCACATTTGGCCAAGCCTCATTTGCCGTAGAGTCGCACATCCTGGACTTCGAACCAATCGAGCTGGACGAACAAACCCCAATTGAACTCGAATTCTTTCTCCGCCTGCGCGGCGAGATCGAGTGGCCCTCCCCCGAAGCCCTGAAAACCCAGATCTTCAAGGATGTGGCGAAAGCAAGACGCTACTTCCGGCTGGTGGGAAGTTGGGCAGAAAGCAGCCTAATTGAACAAAAAAGGCGTGAATCATGCATGCATTGCGGTCACCCAATTGGCCATCATCGTTTAGAGGGCGATAGATGCAGATGTAAGGACTGTCCTTGCCCCGGCTATGAACCTATTGCAGAGCAAGTTCCCCTAAATTCAAACTAAGACACTACCGGGCAATTGTGCCTCTAACGCCACCCGCCCAGTATCGTGCCCATCAGCACTAATGCCAGCGTCAGGTAACCGCCATCGATCAGCACATAGGCCTTGCGCCGCCGCTCGAGAAGAGCAACGATTCCAAGCCCCGTCGCGATCCACCCAAACCCCGCCTGGAAGCCTGCCGTTGCGCCCCAGGCCAAATTTGTCTTCGGCGGCGAACCCAATTAGCTAGTGACCCTCGGAACAAGTCGCTGCACTGAAGTCGTGCCCTGACACAAGGCCTTCGCCCCTTGACTTTTGCCTGAGCAAGATTGATATTCATCTTCCCGAATTAGCTACGTACGGCCAGGTGCTTTCCTTCTCCTTACCCTCTGATTCGCAACTCGCTTCAATAGCTACCTCCTTTGGCTAACAGGCTTATTTACATAAGCTTGCGGGGTTATGCCGAAGAAGATAATCGCGACATCTACGAACCTGTAACTTTAGTTTGATATTTGCGTGACCATCGTCACATTAACCGATGAGCATTCCTGCGATAGTGCTGAATTATACAGTTCCTTAATGAAAAGCATGAATCAGCCGATTTGGCGACTGTCAGTCGACTTGTGTCTGCTATGGCAAGCGATCATGCGTTTCGTGAGGGAAAACCCAGGTTCCTTTGTTTTGGAATTGGCGAATTCTATGTCTTCGACTTCGCCAGTTCTGTTTTGGACCGGGCGTTGTGTCAGAAGTGGACGTGCAGTGAGCGCTATCGGACATGCCAGCTCGGGCAAGGTAGTTCCTAGCCGATGAGGCAGGGATACCGGCTAAGCCATTTCAATGTTGTCTTGTTCATTCATTTTTCCGATAGAGGAACGTTCATGCGCATTTGGGCCATACTTCTTAATCTCCTTCTTGCGGCCCTGGCAATCGCCGGGCTCCGCGCGCACTCACAAGCAAGCGTCACTGAGAATCAGACCACTTCGATCTACGTGGATGGCCTGAAGGGCTCAAATGCGAACTCCGGCACCAGCCTATCTCCTTTCAAAACAATTCAGGCGGCAATCAACAAAGCTAACGCGAACAATCAGAAGAAGATAGGAACCAAGGTCATCATCAAGCCCGGTGTCTATCGCGAGTACGTAAACATCGGGCGTATCTCAGGGCAAACCACCGTACCTTTGACCGTTGAAGCGGCCACAACGGGTACGGCAATCATTGCCGGGTCAGATGTTTTGGGAAACTGGACCGCGGATGCTGGAAATCCAGGCATTTACACGACTGACTGGTCCCATGATCTCGGACAAAGCGCCATCCCGAGTGGCTGGCCGGCCAACTTCAACTCGATTGCATTGCGGACCGAAATGGTGATTGTGAATAACGTGCCGCTGACCCAGGTAACGTCGTATGGGAACTTGCGCGCCGGGACTTTCTATGTGAACGAGGCGTCGAATGTAATTCATGTTCGGCCGGCGGCCGGCACAAACATGCAGACGGCCGTGGTTGAGGCCGCTGTGCGTCCACAGACTCTGACTGTGTCGGGACGCACAAATGTCGTCCTTCGCGGGCTGGTGCTTCGCCATGCGGCAAGCGATATCAACACCGTCAGCGCGATTGTATCCAGTAGTTCGAATGTACTTGTCGATTCGGTGGAAGCGGTCTGGAACAACTGGGGCGGCTTGGGAATCTTCTCTTCCCGCAATGTCACGGTACAGAATTCCATTGCCAATTATAACGGCGGAGTTGGTTTCCTGGGCAACCGGGATCAGGCCACGGTCCTTGACTTCAATGAAAGTGATTACAACAACTGGCGCGGGGCACAGGCCGCCTTCTACGAGTGGGGCA
>PLZC01000265.1 GCA_003151985.1 Acidobacteriaceae bacterium | reverse complement strand
ATGGTGCAACCGTTGCGCATGACGTTCGATCACGCTCTCGGCCAGCGCCGCGCCCATGCTATAAAGCTGGCGCGGACCAGCGGCATTTTCAAAGCGCGACAGCGTTGGCTGCGAGGCCATATCCAGTCCCGTAATCGGATCGCGACCGAGCAACATCTTGTGCATGGGATCGGCTGCCAATCGAGCCGAGTCATTGGCGTCCGCATAACCACAGCCGATGGAGAAGACGCGCTGCGCGAAAAGATCCCGCAACGAATGGTCAACCTTGCCCGCCTGCCGAGGATCGCATAAACAGCCGGACATGCTGGCGATCAATCCGTAGCGGGTCTCGGCTGCCTTTAGCAGCACGGCACCCCCATCGGAACTGCCCTGCCGCTGGTNNATCGGTCAAGCGAAAGCCTCTCAATGTGCGATAAACACTGTCTCGTCAACATGTTTGTAGCACAAAAGGCTTTCGCTAACTCAGGCTTCACGAATAATGCGGGCTAGAGGCTGGGGAAGAACGGCAATATCATATCTCAACTCACTTACCTGCTGCGGAATTGGACAAGTTCAGAAAGTTGTAAATCACTCTTCTCATGGGAAAATAATGGTACATCGAACTAATTCAAAACCCGGACAGGAAGCCTTGAGCGCCGAAGATGGTTTCTCGGATTTGCAGCTTCCCCTCGCCCCGCCAACAGAGACAGGCATCGTCAAGGCTTGGGAACAGCCCGTGGCGATTCGGTCTTATATGCCTGCCAAGCCGGATCCGAATCCACTCTTCCTGGAAAAACGTGTTTACCAGGGCAGCAGCGGGCGCGTCTACCCGTTGCCCGTAATCGATCGAGTGGACACTGTCCCGAAGAATCGTAGCTGGAAAGCAGTTCATCTCGAAAATGAATTTCTTCGCTTGATGATGCTGCCGGAAATAGGTGGCCGCATTCATGTCGGCTATGACAAGATCGGCAATTACGATTTCTTCTACCGCCAAAACGTGATCAAGCCCGCCCTGGTTGGACTTGCGGGACCTTGGATCTCCGGAGGTGTCGAGTTCAATTGGCCGCAGCATCACCGGCCCGCAACCTTCATGCCCGTCGAAGTGTTTATCGAGCGCGATGCGGATGCTTCCATCACTGTCTGGTGCAGCGATCACGATCCCATGTTGCGAATGAAGGGGATGCACGGCCTCTGCCTGCGTCCGGGAAAGGCGTATCTCGAATTGAAGGTGCGCCTCTATAACCGCACGACGGATACGCAGACATTCCTATGGTGGGCTAACGTTGCAACGCGCGTTCACGAAAAATTCCAGTCGTTCTTTCCCAGGGATGTTTGCTTTGTCGCGGATCACGCCAAGCGTGCAGTAACCGAGTTTCCACTTAGTCAGGGAACTTACTACGGCGTCGACTATGGAAAGCGCGCGACATCCGGCGTTCCGGAGCAAGAGAAGCCCGCGCACTTCTTGCCCGATGGTTCTTACGCGGCCAACGATCTGAGCTGGTATGCCAACATTCCGGTACCTACAAGTTACATGGCCATCGGCTCGAAAGGGGACTTTGCCGGAGGATACGATCACGCACAGCAGGCGGGCGTCGTGTATGTGGCCAATCACCACGTCGCTCCGGGAAAGAAGCAGTGGACCTGGGGCAACCACGAATTCGGATATGCCTGGGACCGCAGCCTGACTGATTCCGATGGTCCATACATCGAGTTAATGGCAGGAGCCTACACCGATAATCAGCCCGACTTTTCATTTCTTGCACCGGGTGAAACCAAGACCTTTAGCCAGTTCTGGTATCCGATCCGCAAAATAGGCGTGCCCGACTTCGCCAATACCGACGCCGCTCTCCGCGTTGAGAGGCAAGGGGACGCTGTGCGGCTGCACCTGATGGTCACGCGTGCGATGCCCGGAAGTTCAATTCGTCTGAATTACAATCAGCGTGAAAATGCGGCGCATGTCGAGGATTTGAAGCCGGAGTCTCCCGTCAGTATCGAGTTTTCCGTTCCTGCCGCGATTCAGGATCTTGAAGTGGTTCTGGAGTCTGCCGGCGAAACGGTGCTGCGTTATGCTCCGTCGGAAACCACGCCCGTAGAGAGGCCGGAAGTCGCAACGGAACCACCCCCGCCAGGCGAAGTCGCGACCAATGACCAGCTCTATCTCATCGGCTTGCATCTGGAGCAGTACCGCCACGCAACCCGCAGTCCGGAGCCCTATTGGAGCGAGGCGCTTCGCCGCGATCCGCAGGACAGCCGTACTAATTGCGCATTGGGCCGGTGGCATCTTCGGCGCGGTGAATTCGCAATCGCGGAACAGTTTCTTCGCACCTCGATCGCACGCCTCACCGAGCGCAATCCAAACCCATACGACGGAGAGCCGCACTACAACCTTGGCCTTGCGCTGCTATTCCAGCGTCGTCTGGAGCAAGCCCATGAGGCCTTCTACAAGTCCACATGGAATGCCGCATGGCGCGGGCCCGCGTATCATCGCCTTGCCGAGATCGACTGCGTAAACCGAGCGTGGGCCAGCGCCCTCGATCACATTCAAAGATCCCTGCGGACCGACGCCGACAACCTGAATGCGCGAAATCTGCAAACCATGATCCTGCAGAGAATGGGACGTCAGGACGACTCTGCGCTCATGTTGCAGGCGACGCGCGCGCTTGATCCACTTGACATCTGGAGCAGGTATTTAAACTCTGGCGAAGTGCCACAGGGTGGTCAAACTCTCGATCTTGTCTTCGATCTCCTGCGCGCCGGAATGCTTGAGGATGTTTACCGGGTTCTCTCCGCGCCCCGCAATCAAGTCCAGGACGGTAGTGCGGCGATGCTTGCATATGCCCTGGGATTTGTCTGCGTACATCTTGGCCGCAACGAAGAAAGCTCTGCTGCTTATCGTTGTGCCGCTGAGGCCGACTCGACCTATGTATTTCCCAGTCGCCTGGACGAGATGGTACTGCTCGAAGAGGCCATCCGGGTGCATCCGCAAGACTCCCGCGCACGATACTATCTAGGCAACCTTCTCTATGATCGCCGCCGCCATGAAGAAGCCATCGAGTTGTGGGAACGTGCCGCCGCTTTGGATTCCACATTCCCCACAGCGTGGCGAAACCTCGGCTTTGCCTACTACAACATTCGTCACGATGAGCAAAAGTCGCGCCACGCATTCGAGCAGGCAAGATCGCTTTCTCCACAAGATGCCCGGATCGTTTATGAATACGATCAGTTGCTCAAGCGCATTGGAGAGCCGCCTGCGTCCAGGCTGGCAGCTCTTGAAACCGTGCGCGATCTGGTAGAGACCCGCGACGATCTTACCGTGGAACTCGCCACGCTCTTGAATCAGCAGAAACGTCCCTCCGATGCGTTGAAGTTATTGCTCGCGCGTCACTTTCAACCGTGGGAGGGTGGCGAGGGACTCGTACTCGCACAATATGTTCGAGCCCAACTCATGCTCGGGCAATCGGCGTTGGGAAATAACCAGCCGGCAGTTGCTATCTTTCATTTTGAAGCTGCTCTCAATCCGCCGCAATCGTTGAGCGAAGCAAGACATTTGCTTGCAAGCCATAGCGCCATCGACTATTGGATGGGAGTGGCCAACGACGCGCTGGGGAAGAAAGACGAGGCCGCAAAGTGGTGGAATCGAGCAGTCGCGCGCGAAGGGGATTTTTCTCAGATGCAAGTCCATGCCATCTCTGAAACCACTTGGTGGACCGCCTTGGCGCTCGAAAAGTTGGGACAGTCGGAGAAGGCCGCTGCGTTGTTCCAGGAGATCCATGACCACGCTCTGCAGTTGGAACGAGAAACGCCGACGATCGATTATTTTGCCACATCCTTGCCCGCCATGCTCCTCCTCGACGAAGATTTGAAGCAGCGTCAGGACATATTGGCAACCTTCCTGCAAGCGCAGGCTCTCGCGGGTTTGGGAGACACAAAGCGGGCTCGCGCGCTTCTCCGAAAAGTGCTGAAGCTCGATGAGAATCACGCCGGTGCAGCGGACTTGGCAGACCTACTTACCAGGTCCAATGAATCTTAGAACGCCAAACGAATCCGGCTGATGAAACGAGCCATTGGCAAGTGGCAAGGGGCTCCAGCTAAGCAGATTCCTCTCAGCGTCGGGGCCAACGCCATCGGCGCGATAGAGATTGATTCGCCAATCCGCACTTTGATCAACGTGGTCGGCCCCCATGGACCGAACAGGAATGCGCATCTCGGTCGTCCACATCCGCCGCGCTGCATCAATCCTCGTGTCATGTTCAAACCCGGAATTCCATTGCACATTTGGAGACTGTTTGCTTCTTAACTCAATCTCCAGGTCAATCCACTGATTATTTGGCGCCACCTCAAACTCGTAGTAATGCGAGCTCTGGTTCCGCTGCGGTGCGATGAAAGCTTCTACGACATCGCGTGTCCATAACTCCCATCGCTTTTCGCTCGGATCTTCACCTTCGAAAAAATTCAATGCCATGTACTTACACCAATAGGCCAGATAAAGATACTGCCTCGTCCACAAACTCGCGACCGCAGTTTCGATCTCCGGATGCTCAGTTCCCCGGAAGGCTTCCCGGTTGAACCTGACTCTCTCCGCTTTGACCCAGACGTCCTTGTCAAGGTCCCCATTGGGAACAAAATCCGCATCAAGAAAATTCGCCATCAAAATCATCACTTCAATCCTCAGTCACCATACGTTGGAATCGCACTCGTTGCCCCATCTGATACCAGTTCTGCCCCAAGTGTCTCTGGCAACAATAGGCCAACTACGGCTGCCGCCGCAAAGGCCAGCGCGCTTGCTCCGAAGGCCCAGGAAAGCCCGTAGCGTTGGCTAAGTGCACCGATAGTGATCGGCGCCAGTGAGCTAAGGCCGCGGGCCACGTTGTAGGAGATACCAAGGGCCGTGGCGCGGATCTGTGTGGGAAAAAGTTCACTGCCAATGATCCCCGATCCGGTGAAGAACCCGGTGCCGAAGAAAGCTGCAACGCAGGCGAATATAAGAATAAGCGCGGGCTGGCGTGCGGAAGCCAGCAGCGGGACGGCGGCCGCGGCAGCTACGAGATAGCCGACGAAGGCCTGGCGGCGTCCGAAACGGTCAGCGATCACTCCAAAAAAGAGGTAGCCGGGGAGCATGCCAACCAGATTGAGAACCACCAGAAAGCCGGTGAGGCTCAGCATATTAAAGCCGCGCCCGCCCTCGCTGGCCGGCAACGCAAGGTATGCAGGAATCCAGGTGAAAAGACCCCACCAGCCGAACATGCCGAAGGTGTTTGCCGCTGTCAGCACCAGCAGCGGCCCCCGCGAACGCCGAAGTGCTCGCCGCATTTCGCCCGGCACAGCGGCATTCCGGCTGCGCTCCCAAAGTGGCGGCTCGGCCACGCTGCGTTGAATCCACAACACAACAACTGCAGGCAAAATACCGGCAAAGAAAACCCAGCGCCAGTTCGCGTGGGCCAGGATCAGTCCCGCGACAACGGCGGAGAGTGCATAGCCCACGGCCCAACTGCTTTGCACAATGCCCAGCGCGCGGCCTCGCGCGGCGGCAGGCCAGGTCTCAGCCACCAGCGTGGCGCCGGTGTTCCACTCGCCGCCCATGCCCAGCCCCAGCAAGAATCGGCATATTGCCAGCGCGGCAATACTGGTGGAGAGGCCGCATGCAAAAGTAGAGATTGAGTATATGAGGATGCTGGCGCTTAGCATCCGCCGGCGTCCGAAGCGGTCAGCCAGCACGCCGAAGAGCAAGCCGCCTAGTGCCGAGGCCGCCAGCGTCAGCGCGTTGAGAAACCCGGCCGTGGTCCGGCTCATGCCAAAGGCTCGCATCAATGTGGTCAGCACAATCGAGTAGAGCATCACGTCGAATGCATCAAGCATCCAGCCCAGGCCGGCCGCAACCACTACCCGGCGTTGCTCCGGCGTGGCGGCACCCCAGCGAAACGTCTGCACCGATGAATCGTGGTTGTTCATTCGATTTCGTTCTTCGTGATATGCGAGTGGCGAGTGTAACTCAAATGTCTCAAATCATGGTTGCGTCAGTCCTGCTATGGACAATCCTTCACAGTTCTTATCTAATTTGCCTTGCAGACGGAACGCAAGCCAAAACTGATATGTTGGCAGCAAATGACTCGGCGCCCCAACCAGCGGCTTATCATCGCCATCGACACGGGTGGCACTTTCACCGATTGCGTCTATCGCGCCGACGGCAAGCTCGAAGTACTCAAACTTCCCTCGACACCCGAAAATCCGGCCGCCGCCATTCTCGAAGCAATCGAGAAAATTGTGCAGCGAGTCGGCGCAAACTCCATCGAGGTACGCCATGGCACAACCGTGGCCACCAACGCTCTGCTCGAGCGCAAGGGCGCACGGGTAGCCTTCGTAACTACCGCGGGGTTTGAGGACACGCTGGCCATCGGCCGCCAGGCCCGGCCAAGCCTCTACGATTGGGACCTGCACCGCCCCGCACCGATTGTTGAAGAACACAGTTGCTTCGGTCTGCGCGAGCGGATCGGTCCCGACGGCGCCGTGCTCCATCCACCCACCAAAGCCGCGCTCAAGGAACTTCGCCGCCAGGTTCAATCCTCGCAAGCGGAATCGGTTGCGGTCTCGCTTCTCTTCTCCTTCGCCAATCCGGCCCACGAGCGCGCCATCGAGTCGGCCCTGGCATCGCTGGGGCTTCCGCTCTCGCTCTCGCATCAAATACTGCCCGAATTCCGCGAGTTCGAGCGGGCATCGACGGTCGCGCTCAACGCCTATCTCTCGCCGAGCATGGCGAGTTACATCGGCAGCCTCGAAAAGGGTCTCGCGAAGTGGCATGCGCGGCTCAGCATCATGCAGTCGTCGGGAGGAATCCTCTCGGCGCGGTCTGTAGCGCGCGAGCCGGTGCGAACCATTCTTTCTGGTCCGGCAGGCGGCGTCATCGGCGCGCTCAGTGTGGCCCGCGCCGCAGGCATCCATCGGGTCATCAGCTTCGACATGGGCGGCACTTCCACCGATGTTGCATTGCTTGACGCGACGGGCGAGCCACCCACGAGCACTGAGGGTGAGGTGGCCGGTCTGCCCATAAGCGTGCCCATGCTCGACATCCACACAGCCGGTGCGGGCGGGGGCTCGCTCGCTTGGATAGACGCAGCGTCCGCACTTCAGGTCGGTCCACAGTCTGCCGGTGCCGACCCGGGGCCCGCCTGTTACGGTCGCGGCGAACACGCAACCGTTACCGACGCCAACCTGATTCTGGGGCGCCTTCATCCGGCCCACTTTCTGGGCGGCGCGATGCGGTTGGATGAGTCGCGGTCGCGTCGCGCATTAGGCAGCGTTGGCGGCGGCTTTCGCAGCGTCGAGGATTTGGCCGAGGGCATTGTGCGCGTAGCCAATGCGCGCATGGAAAGCGCGTTGCGGCGGGTTTCAATCGAGCGCGGTCACGACCCGCGTGCCTTTACGCTGCTGGCGTTCGGCGGCGCCGGGCCGTTGCACGCCTGTGCGCTGGCCTCCGCATTGGGCATCCGGCGGGTCCTTGTTCCAGCCGTGCCGGGTGCGCTCTCTGCTCTTGGCATTCTCCACGCCGACCTGCGCCGCGAGTTCTCGCGCACAGTAATGCTCGCTCCAGGCAGCCCCCGCATCAACACCGTCTTCCGTGAACTGGAAGAGGAGGCGCGTAAAGCTTTTCACGCCGAAGGATCGCGGCCCACGCTCACTTGCGCAGCCGACTTGCGCTACCAGGGGCAGGGCTACGAGTTACGCATAGGTTGGGGCACCGGCGCAGTTACTCGATTCCACCGGCTCCACGCGCGCGCCTACGGTTACGCCGACTCCACGCGTGCAGTTGAAATCGTCACACTCCGGGTGCAGGCTGTCGCCAAAACGCGCCGGCCGAAGCAACCGCAGGTGGCCCTCAAACGAGGCGATGGACAATCGGCACGAATCGCCTCGCATCGCGTCTTTGAAGAGGGCCGATGGCGCCGTGCGGCCATCTACGATCGCACTCTGCTTCGACCCGGCGACCGGTTCTCCGGCCCCGCCGTCATCGCCGAGTTAAGCGCTACCACCTACCTGCCAATGGGCTGGGCAGCTACCGTCGACGGCTCCGGCAATCTGCTGTTGACGGCCAGGAAATCCAAATTGAATTCAGGAGTCCCGCGATGAGTCTGCCTGTTCTCGATGCCGCTGAAATCGCCGTCCTCGGTCACGCCCTGCATTCCATCGCCGTCGAAATGGGCGCTGCCCTGCGCCGCACCGCCTTCTCCCCCAACATCAAGGAACGCCGCGATTATTCCTCAGCCGTCTTCAACTCTGACGGCGACCTGATCGCCATGGGCGACGATATGCCGGTTCACCTCGGCTCCATGCCCATGTCGGTCAGCGCGGTTCTCGCCACGCTGCGTCTTGCGCCTGGTGATGTTGCCCTGCTCAATGATCCCTATTGCGGCGGAACCCATCTCCCCGACATCACCATGGTCGCGCCGGTCTTTCTCCCTGGCAAAGCGAAGCCCGCATTCTACGTCGCAAATCGCGCCCATCACGCCGATGTGGGCGGCATGTATCCCGGCTCCATGGGGCCATGCCGCGAAATCGCCCAGGAAGGGATCCGCATTCCTCCTGTCAAACTAATGCACGCGGGCAAGATGGATTCACAGGTGCTTGCAATTCTGTTGGCGAATGTACGCACGCCAAAAGAACGCGAGGGCGATCTGACCGCCCAGTTGGGAGCCTGCCGCGTCGGCGTAGCCAGGATGCAGGAATTGGTGCGCCGCTTCGGCCATGCACGCCTCTCGCGCGGAGTTTGCGCTCTCATCGATGGCTCCGAGCGCTTGATGCGTTCCGTACTGGCTTCGCTCCCCGCTGGCAAGTGGCAAGCCGAGGACTTCCTCGACGACGACGGTGTCCGGCCGGGTCCCATCGGCATTCGCGTAACCTTGCGCAACGACCCCAGGCATCGCCGCGCCGTCGTGGACTTCGCCGGCACCGACCCGCAGGTTCCTGGCAGCATCAACGCCGTCTACGCAATTACCTGGTCCGCCGTCTTCTATGTCTTCCGCTGCCTCTTGCCGCCAGGCGCAATAGCCACTGCCGGTCTCATGCGGCCAGTCAAGGTCATCGCGCCCGAGGGAACAATCGTCAACGCCCTACCTCCCGCGGCGGTGGCGGGCGGCAACGTGGAAACTTCGCAGCGCATCGTGGACACGTTGCTGCGCGCGCTGGCCCCGGCTCTTCCCGCCCGCATCCCCGCCGCCAGTTCAGGCACCATGAACAACCTCACCATTGGCGGCATCGATCCCCGGTCCAACTTGCCCTTCACCTACTACGAAACCATCGCCGGAGGCCTTGGAGGCTCGCCCGTTGGCCCCGGAGCCAGCGGCCATCACGCCCACATGACCAACTCCCAGAACACCCCCGTCGAGGCCCTCGAGTACGCCTATCCCTTCCGCATGGTGCGCTACGCATTGCGCCGCGGATCGGGCGGTGCGGGCCTCCATCGTGGCGGGGACGGCCTGGTGCGCGAAATCGAACTCCTCGGCGATGCCCAGGTTACGATCCTCGCCGACCGCCGCCAAACGCAGCCCTGGGGACTAGCCGGAGGCGAAGCCGCAGCGCCTGGCAAAACCACGCTCATCGTGAATGGAGTGGAGAGCGTCCTCCCCGGCAAGTGTACGCGAGAGCTGCCCGCCGGAGCCCGCCTGCGCATCGAGTCCCCCGGCGGTGGCGGCTGGGGTGTCAATCAATGATGCTTTGAAACGGCAAGACTACAGGCTGCGTAAGCTGACCACTACCGGGGATCGATGATCGTTCGCCGCTCTCGCATACGCATCTCGGGGCTGAAATAACATCACAATGAGTGTGATCGCGAAGATGATCGTGAGTGCGAAGAAATACACCACGAGGCCCGCGAATTCCAGGTTGTTCCGCGAAAGTGTGTAGGTTGCGCTCACCGGGTTCCGATTCGCGCGGGTTTTGTCAGGCATCAGCATGTTCGATCTCCTGAAATTGAGGTAGATTCCAGATCAGTGCGTACGGCGCAGTTTCACGTCCACAACTTTGAAAAAGGATCCGCAAAAGTCCGGTATTCACGACTGGCGTCATGGTCACTTGGGAGATGACCCAACGGGTATAAGCTCGATGCTGGTGACGAGCGTAGCTCAGTCCCTGTGCGCGCGCTTGTCTATAGTCAATCGTCTCGTAAAGCTTTGTAATATCCCTGTATGCCTTCATCGCATCAAGGCATGGTGTCATCGGTACCCTGCCCCGCAATGCAGAAGCCCGCTCCACAGCCCTTCACCAGCCTGAGTGACTACTGTCACGTCAAACCGCGCCCGCAGAACATACCATGAGATATAGCTGCAAATTAGCCGGCGATCAGCCACGGAAGGAATTGCGATGAATCTGGGAATTATTGAGAGCAAGACATACGACGAGATTTCAGTTGGCGATACAGCCAGGACAGAGCACGTGCTGACCACGGATGACGCAATGGCTTTTGCCTCGATTTCAGGATTTCACTCCGTTCTGAACTCAGATGAGCTCATCGATCGTGCCGGGGGCATTCCTCCCACAGGCCCGAACATGTGGTGCGCCTCGCTCATCTCGGGGCTTTTCAGCATGAATATACCCGGGCCCGGATGCACGCTCACTGACGTTTCTCTCTCGTTCCACGATCGCATTCGTGTCGGAGATCGCATTCTCGTCAAGGTGCAGGTTACGGCCAAGGACGATGCCACCAAGGGGATCACCTTTGATTGCGAGGCAAACAACGGCGCCGGCACGCTCATCTTCACGGGTACAGCCCGCCTTTTGGCTCCTCTCACGAAGGTGCGCTGGTCCACGCTGCCCGTGCCCCAGCTCATCGTGAACAATCCCTATCGTCACTACCTTGGCATGATCGCCCGTGCCACCTCCAAGCCCGCCGTCAACACCGCCATTGTCTGGCCTTGCGACGAAGTCTCTCTCGGCGGAGCCATTCAGGCGTTCAAAGACAAGTTGATTGTTCCCGTTCTTGTCGGTTCCGAGTCCATCATCCGCTCGGTCGCCGCCGGCCTCGAGATTGACTTGGATGGAATCCGCATTGTCGATGTTTCCGATAGCCGCGCCGCCGCCGTGCGGGGCGTAGAACTGGCGCGCAAGGCCGAGGTCCAAATGCTCATGAAGGGCTCGCTGCACACCGACGAGATCATGAGCGCTGTCGTCTCGCGCGACGGCGGAATGCGCACCGGCCGCCGCATCAGCCACGTCTTCGCATTGGATGTGCCCTCCTATCACAAGCCGCTCTTCGTCACTGACGCGGCCATTAACATCCAGCCCGACCTCGAAACCAAAATCGACATTCTGCAGAATGCCATCGACATGATGGTCAAGCTCGAGGTCGTCAACCCCAAGGTGGCAATCCTCTCGGCGGTGGAGTCGGTTAACCCCGCCATTCCATCTACGCTCGACGCGGCTGCCCTTTGCAAGATGGTCGATCGCAGGCAGATTACAGGCGCCATCGTCGATGGCCCGCTCGCCTTCGATAATGCCATTTCAAGCGATGCCGCACGCATCAAGAAGATCAAATCCCCGGTCTCGGGAGACGTGGATCTTCTCATGGTTCCCAATTTGGAAGCCGGCAACATTCTCTTCAAGCAGCTTCAATATCTGGCCGGCGCGCTGGCAGCGGGAGTGGTGGTTGGCGCCAAAGTTCCGATAGTCCTCACCAGCCGCGCCGACGGCGAATTGGCCCGAATGGCCAGTTGCGCCCTGGGCGTTCTGCTGGCGAAACCCGCGCCCAGCCTCTGAGGCGTTGTGGTTCAGGAAGGACGGAGGGAGCAGGGGCCTTCTAGGCCCCTGAATGCCGCCTCAATTTCGATGGCCTTTAGGCCCGGGCTTTACGGGGCTGTCGTTTAACTTGCAGATCAGTTCCTTTAGGGCACGACTTCAGGTGTGCCGATAAAGCCAATAAAATCAATGGGTTTTACATGCTGCGAAAAAACTCCCATCTTGGGGCTTTGTAACAGTCGTCCACCGGCTTCGCCGACCCACGGAGGGATGAAACCTGCCTCGATCACTGCCATCCGCTAACTTGCTAACTCGCTAACCCCAGCGTAGCGGGCGCTAACTCGCTGCATCTGTCCAAGAACCCACCCTCTACCCATCACATTTCGATTGTTCAACTTACAAAAAGACAGGGATCTAGTTTCTTTTTAAGGCACGACTTCAGTCGTGCCGATAAAGCCAACAAAATCAATGGGCTTTACAGGCTGCGGAAAAACTCCATTTCTGGGGCTTTGTAACAGGGCACGACTTTAGTCGTGCCGATAAACCCAATAAAATCACCAGGGCTTTAGCCCCTGCTGAAGTCCCTTGGGCCAAATCTCTCGAAATCAGTCCTCTTTCCGCAGCCTGTTTAGCCCCTGACCACATGCCGCCCGCATCAGCCATGGGTTGCGGCCGGAAGTCCGGTAGCCGTGGGAAGAATGGCGCGGTAGCTGGCGTCGAGAGCAGGACCGAGGAGGAGAATGGCCCCGATGCGGCGGACGACCTGCGCGAAATATGCGGCTTCTTCGGGTCGAAGGGCGCGGTGCAGCAGGGGTGAGGTAGGTTCCGCGGTGAACTCGCGGTAGCTGAGCCACTTTTTCAGGACCTGGTATCCGCCGAGGGTGTAATTCCAGACGTGGATGGGCACGGCGGACCAGCGGGCCTCGCCGTTGAGATGGACATCGACACACGTTTCACCGAGGAAGGGTGAACGCGTCGTCAAGGGCCAGGGCCGGGATGCTGAATTGCCCGGCGGCGAGAGCGGCGAGCTTTTCGCGCTCGGCTTCGGTCCATGCGCGTTCGGGGGCGAGACCACGACCGGGCATGACGGTGCTGCCCTGGCCCTGGTGACCCCAGCCGGCGGTGAGTTTGAGCGCTTCGTCGAGGTTGGGGTCGAGGGGGAGCTTCAGTGCGGCGAGAAAGGACCACTCGGCGGCGAGGTTGATGCTGGACTCGGCGTCGAGGAGGGATGCCGGTTTTGGTTCCGGGCCTGTGCTGACAGCTTGCTTGACGGCGGTGCGCTCTTCGAATGCCGATCAGTCCCGGTAAGCGTGCAACTGGCCGTCTTGGCCAGACAGGATGCAAAGGAACGCTTGGAAAAGGACGCATTCTCGACCCTTTTCGGCGCCTTCGTTGAAGGTCAGGAAATGCCTGGTGTCCTGGCTCCCTCCAATCCATTTCCCGTGGCTAGCCGCCACCGGAAGCTCTTACCGAGCCGAACCTTTCTAGCAGCGCTTCCGTCTCCTCCCTCGACGCCATGGACGGTTGCGCACCTGGACGCGTGACGGAGATGGCCGCCGCGGCGGCAGCAAAGAGAGCGCTTTCTGTCGGACTCTTCCCCAACATCAAACCAGTGGCAAATGCGCCATTGAAGGCATCACCTGCAGCGGTAGTATCGACCGTCTCGACTGGAAAAGCGGGAATGGCGGCCTCTGTGCCGTCTAAATCTGCCAGATAGACTCCGCGTGCACCCTGCTTCAGGACTATTCCTTGAATGCCGAGTGCAAAGAGCGCGTCTCTTTGTTTGTGTGAATCGTACTGTGTTTCAGCGCCGCTGCCGGTATAGAACGCTGCTTCGGTCTCATTCGGCGTGAACCAACGTATTGTTCGTAACACCTCGGGGGGAAGCTCATGTGCCGGTGCCGGATCCATCATCACAGGGACATGTTCCCGCGCGCAGACGGAAGTAAGGTGCGCAACTGTTTGCATGGGAATCTCGAGTTGGACGAGTACTACTCCAGCACTGCGAAGAATCTCAATATTGCTGTCGATATCTTCCGGCAGCACCTTGGCATTTGCGCCGGGAACTACTACGATGCTGTTTTCTCCGCGTGGACCCACTTCGATCAGAGCCACGCCGCAAGCCCCTTCCACCCTGTCCACAGCGCGAATATCTACCCCCGCACCGCGAAGACTTGCACGCAGTTGGTCGCTGAAGGCATCAATGCCCAGCTTACCGATCATTAGAACCGGATAACCGAGACGCGCCACCGCGACTGCCTGATTTGCGCCTTTGCCTCCGGGATGAATCGTGAAGTCAGAACCCAGAACCGTCTCCCCTGACCGCGGTATCTTCTCAACGTGTGCGACCAGGTCAGCATTGATACTCCCAACAACAACGATCGGTTTCTGCTCATCCCTCGTCAACATCGGCTCCTTGAATTCAGGGTTGAGGATACGCGACGGCGTCTTGACACCTGGCTCCTGGAGCTGCGGCGCCAACGCGACCGAAGTCAATCCGAGCAAGAAAACAAAAATCTATACAGCCGACCTCTTCGCAGTCCACGCCGCCAAAGCAAATTGCATCACTTGACAACAATATCCCGGGCAAAGCCTGACTGTTTTGGCCCGTGACCTCCAGCAAAGCATAGTTACGATCATGACAGACAGTGCGATAACGCACGTATCAGGCTGATGCTTGGCCAGACCCTCTAGCAGAAAAATTTGCACAAAGCTGGATCGACAGTCGCAAATACTCCCCTGTTAGAACAAGACTCCGTTGGCTCCAGCGGCGAGTTGCTTTAAAAGGTTTCAAAATCCCAATCGAAAGAGTAGAGTTCTCCCCGCCGCATGTCAAGCCATTCCTGCGATTCGTCCAGGGCAATCGCATTTGAAATTGAGTTCAACCACGGTTGGTACTTACCGTAGTCATCGGGAAGCCTGAGGTTTCTTGCAGGAGGATTTGATGTCCAGCAAAGAAACACTGGAGCAGTTTGGTTCCTGTTGGGAAGGGCTTGAGGACCCGCGCTGCGGCAATGCCGCCTTACACGACTTTCACGAACTGCTGATGATCGCTTTATGCTGCGTGCTTTGCGGCGGCCAGGGTGCGGTGTGAGGGGGCTCCGGTTGTTCGGGCAGTTTTTGCTTTTTCCTTAAGTGGACGTTCTTGCTTTTGCTTTTAGGCTGCCAGTGTATCCGGCAGGCGGTTGAAGTATACCTGATCGGACGTGAGCGCTTTCAGGCTGGAGTGGGGGCGGATGGAGTTGTAAAACTCCAGGTATCCTCAACGACACATAGCCTGCCACCGGGCAGGTTGCTTCGTAGTATCATCAACCCAACCGCCGCACGCCACTTTCAACTAGACGCGGGACATCCTCAGAGCCCTTTCAATAGCGGCCAGGAGTTGTACAATGATCCGGTCATCCTGAGATCCGGTCATCCTGAGAAGGAAACTCTTACGCAATTGCCAAGTTCTCCACCAGTCCCGCGCAGAAAGGACTTCCGCATTGGGATCCTTGGAAGCGGATTTATCGTTAATGACTGCCATCTTGTAAGCTATCGGCGCGCAGGCTTCAATCCAGTTGCTATTGCCTCGCGCAATCGGGAAAATGCCGCCAAGGTGGCGATGCGACACTCGGTTCCCCAGGTGTTCGAAACCTACGAGGCGCTCCTCGACGACCCCTCCATCGAAATCCTGGACATCGCCGTCCCTCCCCAGTACCAGCTTGAACTGATTCATGCCGCCTGCGCACGCGGCACTGTGAAAGGCATTCTGGCCCAGAAGCCATTGGCACTTAGTTATGCTCAAGCCTTAGATGCGGTCCGCTCTTGCGAAAGGGCAGGGATACAACTCTCGGTCAATCAGAACATGCGTTACGACCCATCCGTTTACGCCGTCAAGACGCTTATTCAGCAAGGTGCTTTCGGCGTTCCGGTTTTTGCCACAATTGATATGCGCGGTGTCCCACATTGGCAGCCCTGGCAAGCCGAAACCGGCTCCGCAACCCTCTGGATTATGTCTATCCACCACCTGGATTGCATGCGCTATTGGTTTGGTGATCCGCAGCGCGTTTTTTGCAGTACCTGCCCAGACCCCCGCACGAAATTTCCTCATACTGACGGCATTTGCACCACGATTCTCGAATATGAAGACGGCCTCCGCTGCGTTGTTATTGATGACGTCTGGACCGGGCCCGTGAAAGAAGGCTGCCCTGGTGACATCCGCATCCAGTGGCGCGTTGAAGGGCTGGAAGGACTGGCCATGGGGGATATCGGTTGGTGCAAGGACCCCTACACAACCCCCTCAACCATGCGTTATGCTCGCAAAGGCGACCAGAGCTTTCACCAATTCAATCCCGTCGAAAGTTGGTTCCCGGATGCCTTTGCAGGCACCATGAGCCAGTTACTCATTGCTCTCGAAACCGGCCAACTCCCTGCAATTAGCGGTCGAGACAACCTCCGAACCATCGCGCTTGTACAGGCCACCGCCTTGAGCGCTGCGGAACACCGCATGGTCACTGTGGAAGAAATCACTCTTAAGAACCTCACTCCGAGACAACCATGAAAATTGGCATCATCAATAGTGCTTTTGCTCAGGCCGGTGTTGAAACCGCTGCAGGTCTTCAACACATAGCGCGCATTGGATTCGATTGCGTGGATATCTTTACCGAGGCGATGACTATCTCGCTTGAAGAAAAGCACCTCATAGCACGCACCTGCGAAAAGGCTAACCTTCCCATTACTTCATTGCCCGTCGTGGCGCTTGGTCTCATCGATTTCAATGACCCTGTGCGCGATTTCCATATTGCCCGCTGCAAGCGCTTTATCGAACTTGCATCCGAGTTTGGAGCCGGGAACATTGTCCTTGTCCTGGGAGAATATCTATGGCAGCGAGAAGTCATCTCGCCCGCGGACCAATGGCGCTGGGCGATTGAATCCTGTCGCATCCTGGGCGATTATGCGAGCGGAAAGAATGTCGATATCGCGCTTGAACTTGAGCCATTCCGGCTCAGCCTGCTCAACAATATCGATGAGATGGTACGTTTTATCGACGAATGTGCACATCCCCATGTGCGAGCTAACATCGATATTAGCCATCTGGTCCTCTCTGACTGCGGTCCGGATTCCGTTCATCGGTTGAAGAACAAAGCCATCCATGTTCACATCAGCGACTGCGATGGAAAAGTTCACGGCGATCTTCCCCCGGGAAAGGGCATCGTGAAATTCAGCCCCTATCTTCAAGCGATCAAAGCTCTTCAAATCGATGGTGTAGTCTCCATCGAATTGGAATATTCACCCGATCCGGCTCGTATTGTCGAATGGGTAGAAGAGGCTTATGCAGAAACAAACCGCCTCATGCGCCTGAACGACTTGCGGAATTAGAATTCTTGACCGTAAAATGAATTGCCTACACGCAACTTTGGAAGAGGAAACAATGCGCAATCGTGATTCATATAGCCGCAGAGATTTCATACGGACCTCCGGCGCTCTTGCCGGAACAGTCCTTGCGCATTACTGTGCGCAACCGTTGCTATCGCAAGCATCCGAACCTCCAACGAAGGTAAGTGCGCACATTTGGGTCTATGCCAGCAAGTACCCTCCAAACTGGGATGCAACACCGGATCTCGATCGAGCTTTCAGCGATCTCAAGTATGCGGGCTTTGACGGCGTAGAACTCATGGAAGTCAATCTGCGGCATGATGACGCTGTAGAGCACATAGCAGGACTTTCAAAGAAACATGGAATACCCGTAACCGGCTGCTCCTATGGGGCGAGCTTGTGGGACGCGAAAACCCACGACGCCACCATGAAAGACATCGCTGTCGTCGTGCCGCGCTTGTCTCAACTGCATGGCAAAACATTCGGAATTTCGGTAGGAGATGCGAAAAGGCCCAAAACCGACGCCGAGTTCGACGCCCAAGCCGCCATTCTGAAGGAGATCTCCGCCTTATGTGCGAGCCATGGAATCGTTCCCAACTTACATAACCACACTTACGAAGTAGCCAATGGAATGCACGATCTGAAGGGCACACTCGCACGGCTTCCCGACTTCAAGCTAGGTCCGGACCTGAACTGGCTGGTACGCGGGGGAGTTGACCCCGTAACATTCATCAATACTTATGCCAAACAAATCGTATACATGCATCTTCGCGATCAATACGCGGATGGAACATGGACAGAGTATCTTGGCCAGGGCGTTGCCAACTTTCCTGCGATTGCAGCCGCTTTGCGAGCAAATCACTTCAAGGGGCGGGCCGCCGTTGAACTCGCGTTCGAAAGCAAATTTGTTCCAACCCAACCCCTGCGTGAAACCTGGAAGCGCAGTCGAGACTGCGTAAGAACTGCGTTCGGTTGGTAGGTCACATGAAACTAGGTGTGGGATTCATTGGCACCGGCATCATGGGTGCGCCTATGGCGCTTCACCTCATTCAAGCCGGCTTCTCGCTCCGCGTTTGGAACCGGTCCTCCGAAAAGCTCGACCCGCTTGTCGCGGCCGGCGCCGTGCCCTGTGCCCACGCAAACGAGGTCGCCGAGGGAGTCTCAATCGTCATCTGCATGTTGAGTGACGGCCCCACCTGCGACGCCATTCTGTTCGGACGCGAAGGCGTCGTCCAGTCCATGGCGCAGGGAGCGACTGTCGTGGTCATGAGCTCGATTGCGGTTGAAACCACAGTCGATCAGGCTCGTCGCGCAGCCGAATTTGGCGTACATTACGTGGATGCCCCAGTTTCAGGAGGCCAACTCGGCGCCCGGAACGCAACCATGGCCATCATGGTAGGCGCCAGCGAAGGAGATTTCATCTCGATTGCGCAGCTTCTATCTGTGCTCGGCCGTCCCGTTCGTGTTGGCCCGGTAGGATGCGGCCAACTGGCGAAACTGGTCAATCAACTAATCGTCGCGGGCACCATCGCCATTGTTTCCGAGGCCCTATTGCTCGCCGAAAGAGGCGGCGCATCACCGGCTATTGTTCGTGAAGCCTTGGCTGGTGGTTTTGCCGACTCGCCCATTCTCAGACAGCATGGCCAACGAATGATCGAAAATGATTTCACTCCTGGCGGCCCCGCCAAATGGCAACTCAAAGATACGCGAAATGCTCTCTCCTACGCGCAGACCGTTGGGCTGTCCCTTCCTGTCGCAAGCATGGTCGATTCCTTATTTGCCGATATGATCACGCACGGCGACGGAAACCTCGATCACAGCGGTCTAATTCGGGAATTGCGCCGGCGAAACGGTATCGCTGTTGCTTGATATGTGGGAAAGTCAGCCTTCGGAAGAGAGCAGCCATCGGTGCGGCAAGGTGGGCTTGCAGATGTGCTTTCTTTGCCTTTACTAAACCACACCGCCACATCGCACGGAGTCCTCTACGGGCGGCAGAATTGTTCAGGCAGACCGTCGACGATCTTCTTCGGATCAAATGGCGATCGTTTGCTGAGTGGTGATGGATCTTTCAGCGGCCATAGAAAAAGGCGGCTCCGAAGAGCCACCTTAGGTTGCACGGGTGCTACCTGGGGCCAGCTCACGAAACGGAAAAAATCGTACGCTAAGGCTGTGTAGAGGCTGGAATCCACCTGTAAAGCGTTGGAATGGACACGCTGAGGTTCAGGGCTACGTCTCGGGGCGGCATACCGTTGGCTAGCAGTCGCTTTGCAGATTCTATCTTGCTGTCGGTCATCCGCCGCTTACGGCCTCCTTTGCGGCCCAGCTTCCGGGCGGTTTCAAGACCAGCGCGGGTTCTTTCGACGGTCAATTCCCGCTCCATCTGTGCCAGACTGGCCATGACATGAAAGAAGAAGCGGCCCGAAGGCGTACCTGTATCGATCGCGTCGGTAAGACTCTTGAACTGGATGCCTTGCTTGTCGAGCTCGCTAACCAAGTCAACCAGGGTCTTGACGCTCCGGCCCAGCCGGTCCAGCTTCCAAACGACGAGCGTGTCGTCTTCGCGCAACGCTTCCAGCGCTTTTGTGAACTCGGGGCGTTCCGCGCGGCTGCCGCTTGTTTTTTCGTGGAAGATCTTCTTGCACCCCACATTGGTCAGGGCATCTATCTGCAAACCGAGATTCTGGTCCTGGGTGGAGACGCGCGCATAGCCGATCAACATGATCTTCCTCTACTCCCTCTTTCGCAGTGGCAAAAGCCGAAGCCGTGTTCGCTTGGGATCAATCGTCAGCAGGGCTCCGGCTTCCAGTTCCACCTGCATCTGGCGCAGGGCCAGCACCACATGATTTCCGATGGATAGGGGTCTGAGATCTTCTCCGCGTATCTGTGCCACGCTTGGCTTTTCTCTGTCTGCGATAGCTAGAGCAATTCCGAAATCCAGATCGTTGGTCAGGATGACAAACCCGTTGGCTATGGCCTAAGCCATGATGGCCGGGTCCGGCGTTGTGGCGGGGCCAACCTGGGACCAGTGGGTAGCCTCAATCCTCGCCTCGTTCAGCACCCTGACCCAGCTCGGCGAGAGATTCTGTCGATCAAAATCTTCATGCGCTGGCCAGCAACACTTCTCGCTCATCGGAGCGCCATGCTGCGTAGCGCAATGCCTGCATGATGTCCTCGCGTTCCAGATACGGATAGTCGGCAAGAAGCTCATCGATGCTGACGCCGGCGCCGATCTGGCCAACGATCATGCCGACTGTAACCCGCATTCCCCGGATGCAGGGACGGCCGCTCATCATATCCGGGCTTTGCGTGATGCGGTCCAAATCCGCCATGGGGACTCGTTCTTGAAACTCATTGCCATGATAGAGGTTTGAGAACTATTTCAAGAACCATTTACGAGAATCCGAAGTCCTTGATTCCTAGGGTCAGCATGGCTGCGGCCTGGGGCTTCTCATAATCCCTCGTTTGCGAGAGCTCTAAGGAGAGACACGTCCAGAAAAGTAGAGGAAGTGGTGGATTGCAAGGAGTATTTGGCTGCCCACCAGGGATTCGAACCTATAGTTTTATCAATAACTTACAGAAACATAATTAGATATGCCATCAAATATGCACACGCTTCTACCGGCTTTGGGGCATAAAAGAAGTGGACCCATCCTCTGGGTCCACTGTGGAAGGAACTCAATTCCGGACTCTCAAGCCGCCTTTGCAGGCCGAGCTAGAGACTCGACGTACGCTTCCAACTCGGACATCCGGAACTTGTACCTGAACTTGCCTGTCTTGCCAACTGGGAATGGAATTCTAGGCAGCAAGCCCTTTTTGGCCATCCTCAGGATCGTGATCGGTTTGAAGCCAATGTAAGCACTGGCTTCGTCGGCACCGATCAGGGATTCAGGGGTGGAATCGCCGGCCGGTGATCCGGCCTGGGTTGTAGTTGTGGTTGTAGCGTCGGAAGGTTCCCGGCGCCGAATCGGTTGTATATTTGCCACGTTGCAATTCCTCGTTCTGAATTGCCGGTGCGGGCGCCAACCTGTACCCGCGGAGACCTCTAACCCGGCTCCACGGTCAATCGCGGTATGGGTTGGTCAGAAACCCGCGCTGTGATTTTCTCACCTGCATCCGGCTTGACTCCGTGACAGAATGCACCGATCGTCTGGATTCTGGACTCAGGTAAATCCCCTATCCGGTCCGGTATATGCATCGCCATTTTGATGGCACGGTACCTGAGCAACCTCCAGAACGTGTGGCGATCACAAACGAAGGACACATAGGGTGTTTCCCTTATATGAGGAGAAGCTCTGGAGCCCCACAATAAGAATCTCGGGCTGGATGTCACAAAACACCCCGCGGGAAGCGTAGTTGTTTATAGGGGCAGACCACACCGGACCCCGGACCGTATCTTTCTTTCACAAATCATGAAGAAAGTTCGACCGAACTGTCTGATTGGACCTTCTGAATTGAAAGTTACCTTTAGGAGATGAGAAATCATCACCGGGCCTTTGGTGAGAATCAGGGCTCATGCAATTCTGAATACAGCAGCAAGGACCGGAACCTGCCCGAGACAATCGTCGGGACCGGCAGCAACACACCGGAACCTCCCCGTCGCTACAGACTGGGCCGGTGCCAACAGACCGGAACCTCCGCGCTACGAGAAGTGCGGCCGGTAGCAACAGAGAAGGCCATGTCCGGTTGCAGGCCGCGGGCGATACCCGCTAGGTGACCGGACCAACAGCGATAGCGGCAGAGACGGCAGTCGAATGGCTCTACCTTTTGAGCGTAGACCGCCAGCACTAAGCCACCACCAAGCCGCACCAATTAAGGTGCCGGAACCCTGGCCCGTAATAGCCTCGGTTGCAACAAGCAGAGTGAGTGGTCCAGACCTGAGGGCTGGGCGCAAGGGTGATGAGGTTGTGGGCCGCCGGGATTGACCGGCGCAGAGCTTCGGGGCCAACTACCGATGGCAACGAAGAGGATAACCTCTCCAGGGAAGCGCTGATAATGCAACGGCTGTGTGCAACACGGCTGCGGACGCGGAGCCTGATAAGGGCTGAACTCGAATCATACGGATTCGTCGTAAACCGACCTGGAGATACCCCCACAGGCACTGTAGACGTGCTGGCACGCTAAAGCCAAGAGGGCTACCAACGACGGCATACCGGCACACGCATATCGGTAGAATTAAAGTTACGGGGGTGGCTACAGAGACACCTGTCTCTGGAGCCCGGCACCTTAGAAGCCATTTTATACACAGTAGTTTACAGCATTGGAGTGACTGTAACCAGTATGCACTACCCAGACTGAGCAGTGAGCACCCTGTAAAACACACTGATCATGCCCGGCGCGCCTGGCCGCTCCCGGCGGACCAGCGGCGGGCAATACAGGCCAGATCACCAGGCCGACATCGTAGACACAATGACCGGGAGACACATGCCTAGAGCCTTTGACCCTGCGCTGCTCAAACAACTGCCCACGCGACCTGGATTCATCACCCTACCCGCCGGTTTCCGATGGGTTGGCATTGATACCAGAACCTACTCTGAACCCGATGCGCCGGACATCTACGAGTGGGAGCCGCGTCTGGTCTTCGGCCAGCATCACATGTCCGGCACCGTCACCGTTCACCAGTTCCCGCCCCTGATCTCCGCCGCCGCCACCTTGCCGCCACCTTGCCGCCACGTAATCGTGATCTTGAAATCCGCATCGAGTACATGGATGACTTTGAAGATCGCGCTTGAAGGGCGAGGGCTCAGCCCCGCCCGGAAGCGTCTGCGATTGCCACGAGAAGCCGGTTCTCGAATTGACTGTCAGACGCTTCGATTCGCACTACCTGGCGCTGGGCTTCGCCTTCGACGATGCACAGAAGATAGCTCTCGTCATCAGCCCTGCGTAACTTGAAGATGTTGTCTCCCGTGTCCAGGCTGGCGACTGCACCTCCAGGAGTCCAGGTGACCTCCATGCACAACCTGAACACGGCGGCCACGCCCAGGCGTCGGCGCAGGAACTTCTCCAAACCGTGGATCGCGGCTTTATGCTCCTCTTCAGCCTCCTCTTCAGCGGTCAATGGCAATCCCGACGACTTTCTCAGCTCTTTTCTCGCAACGCGAATCAGTTCCTCAAGCTCGGGTTTCATAACGATCCGCGCCTTCTACGTTACCGCACATCGCGCCGCCACACCACAGTCTTGACGGCCGGCGACTTGCATGGCACAGTGATCGGGAATGAACCGTAAGAAAGCTGCCAGAAGGAAGAAGCTGCAGGCGCTGCGGGCGATCGCCAGGAAGCGAGAGATCGGCTTTTGTGTCCCATGTGCGAAGCTGATCTGGCTGACCCGCGAGACAGCCGAGGAAAGAGTAGAAGGGATGAAATCCAAGCCAGATTGCCGCAAGGGTTATCTACTACACGCTTACCAATGCCCGGTTGGAGAGGGCTTTCACGTCGGCCACGACTTCCGGCTCGGGTGGCCCATTTCCTTCTGTTGTGGCGAGCACAAATGAACGCTAAGAAGACGGTTTAGAACGCCCGAACACGATTTCCCACGTATCGCTCGGATCCTTGTAGCGAAGTTCGACCGGAGTCAATTCGTCTTCGGTCGCTAAAATGTCCTTCAATTCACTATAGGACTCGCCGGCTAAATGCAGGCTTTCGCCGCCGCCCTGAAAGCCAGGATTTCTGGCGTCTTCCACGGATCGTCTATCTTCTTCGGTAAATCGCTCACGCCACAGTGTGGCTTCGATATGGGTGGGGAGTCAATCCCCCTGATCCCCATGGCGATCAGATCTGCGCCGCGGAATCTGGGGAAAACCGGGCATGGAGCCTTCCAGAGCCGCCAGGCGACGGCGCCCTCACATTCAATCAAGGCCCGAGAGCTAGGAGAGGTGGTGGACCTCATCTTGCGCCCTCTGTCAAGAGGTGAATCTGCCCAAGCAGTCCGGAAGAGACGGGCTCAACCTTGTCGAGGTCCTGCATCTGGAATCGATCGCCATACTTCGCAATGAGCGGCTTGTAGTCATGCGGCGGCAGAGCAGACCAGGCATTCAATGCCGTGTTGTAAACGTGGATCTCGATGTGATTCTGTCCGGACTTGAGAAGCTTGGAGATGTCGATGCGATAAGGCGGATGCCAAAGCGCGCCCGCAGCCTCTCCATTCATGGTGACAAGGGCCGCCTCGCGGATGGGCGGATCGAAATAAGCGTGCATGCCGGGGCCGGGGCGCGTGATGAGAGGATTGGGCAGTCCGTTGGCACCGAGTACCGGATGCTCGGGCGGAGAGTTTGGCGCACCGGGAAGTGCATTGCCGCCCTCGACTTCAAGAAAGACCCTTGTTGCAGGGGCAACATGCAGAGTGAAGTCCCGTGAGTATACGGCCTCTCCGGAGTAGTGAAGCATACTGGGGTCCGCTATCCAGTCGGTGAGGGAATGCTCGGTCACGGATTTCCCGCTAGCGGTGAAGGTGACCTTCCAATCGGTGCTGAGATCGACGATTAGTGTGGACGGCGCGACCATGGGAGCGAGTTGTGTGGCGGGTTTTGAGCCGGAGAAGACGAAGATCCGTGACTCGTAGGGCGCCAGATGGAGAGGCTGGGCTTCCGCCTTGGCTGCGGCGAAGCTGGCATTTTCGGGATTCCACTGCTCGCCGAATTTATGAGTGGTCGCAAAGGTGGCGCCTGTTTCGATGGTCTTGTTGCTGGTGTTGACGACGAAATAGATGTCGGCATTACGCAGTTTACGGCGGATAAATCCAAGCTGATCCTTCGCGGGACCCGCTGCGCCAATGAGCTTGAAGTCGGGCGTAGCGGCGCGCCAAAGCGCTGCGGCAAGCTGCTCCTCACTGGGAACGAATGTGGATCGGGCGGGATCGAAAAGCTGCTTGCACAGAGCCCCGATCTCAGGGAGCGGTTTGCCTTCGGGATCAAGGGACGGAGTGCGACCAACTGCGATTGCCCTCCCTCCGGCAACATTGAACGCCTTTATCCTCTGCAAGGTCGCGAGAGGAATGCGGTCGGTGGGCGGGAGAAGCAGGATCTGGTGGTTGATACCAACCTTGTTGATGGCGTCGGCGTCGATGTAGTCGACGTTGTATCCGGCGGAAAGGATGGCCGACATGAGGGCCGGGGTGATGAGGCGCTCCATGGCTCCCGTTGCTGTAACCCTGGCGGGACGGAAGCTGGCCCATGCATCATCAGTGGGGAGAAGAACCGCAACCTGGTTGGCCGGCTGCCCCTGGCGCATGAGGTAGCTGATGCGTGCTATGTAGCTTGTTACGGCCGGCATGACGGGGTGCCACGGATTGTGATTGTTGAAGACAGCAGCGGCGTAGAGCGACCAGCCTGGTTCACCAGCCTTCGGCGCAGAGTAGGGCCATCCGTGGAAGATGAGCAGATTCTCGCCCATGATGAAGTCAATGTCGGCCTCTGTCTTCATATCGAGGGGCGTGGCGCGAAAGACCGGAGAGTGGAGCCAGGTAAAGGTTTCGCCGGAGCTGACGTTGTGGCCGAACACGTGATTGGCAGATGTAGCCCAGCGAAGCGTGGAGAAGGTGCGCCATTGTGGGCCTTCACCCTCTGCAAGTCCGACGAGATTCTGGCTGGAGAAGCTGACTGCGGGTTCGCCGTAGGTTTGGGAGCGGAATCTCGTGTGATGTGCGATGGCCCAGGTGTTGATCTGGGCTAGATAGTTTTCGTCTACAAGTTCCGTAAGTGTTCGGCCATAGTCATGGCGAATTGTTTCTGCTTCTGGTGTGCCTCCGGCTACAAGTTCGGGGAGGCGTGGAATGAGATCGTAGCCGCGCCGCTTTTTGAATTCGGCGGGCAGACTCGGGGTCCAGTCAGCTCCGTAGGCTTCGAGGGAGTCAGAGAAGATGGCATAGGGAGGGGTTGCTCCGAAGGCCTTGACGAGAGGCTCACCGACTTTCTGAAGGTGGGTTGCGACGGCGTCACGGCTGAAGGGATCGAGCACCCAGCCTTCAGCTTCGACGGCGGCTCGCTTGACCTCCTGCCCAGTGTGGCTGGCGATGAAAAACAGGGCGGTTCGTGGCTTGTCCGAGGCGGAAATGGCAGCGTTGTTCCCGGCAACTTCGAGAGGACGGGCAGAAGCAGCGTCCCAGCTCACTGGCGGGGGTGCGCCGTTGCTCTTGCCGGCAGCACGGCTGCCTTCAACAGGAGCGGTCGTTGCGATGGAGTTGGCGATCGAGGCGTAGAGGAGCGACTCCCCTTCCGCGAGCGGAGGTACGGCAACCGACGTGGCGTTCGCGGCTACGGAGAGCTCTGCGGTGCGGAGTCGTCCGGCAGCTTCTTCGAGGCTTGTATTGGGGCCGCCGTACGGCCAACCGCTGCAGAGAGTGACGTCGATGCGCAGACCAAGTTTGCGACCTTCTGCCTGGGCATAGTTCACAGCTTCGAGCATTGCCGGCGAAAGGAAAGGAAGGTTTTTAAGGCCCTTGGAGGGATCGTCGAGGACCTCGGGGTAGACAAACGCCAGTTCAGCACCGCCAATGCGGTTGGCCTTCATCTGTTGAAGTTCGCGAAGAATCTCGGGCTTCTCTACGGCGGCTCCAAACCACCACCAGCGAACCATCGGCTTGGCTTCGGGTGGAGGCACGGTAAAGTTCTGCTTGAGAGTTTGCAGTGAGACTGGCGGCTGGCCGGAGCCAGGGGAAGCAGCGGCTTGATGAGCGGATGCCAAGGCTGTCAGGACCAGCGTGGCAACGACAATGCGGGCCTTTTTCGACGAGGACAATAAAGTTTGCTCCTGGCTGCAAGGGTGTTGGGGACAGGTAGCCGGAAATGCTCCAGGCACTTCATAGTAAGGGTCAACTTGGGCACCCGTCGAGGACGGCGCTCGCTTGGCGAGGGAAGTCAGAGCAGTTGACAGGGAAGTTTTGCTCATGCAAGCCGCCAAAGGTATGACATTTCTCCACAAAGCTATTCCGTTCGAACAATACTCTCAATGGAGAAAATATGCGCCGGCTAGCGCGAAGACTTTCCAAACCTGTCCGTCCTCCAATGGAGGATGAACAAAACACCGATGAATCGGGCAATCTAGGGGATTCCCCTATCCGCATTCCGTGGCTGGTTCTATAGTCTGGAAAAGTGGCCGAGAGTTGATGGCCGGTTTCTGGTCTTGCGCCGCCTTTACCCCTCTCAGATAGCAAAAGCAGCCTGAAGCCGGGATTGAATTACCCCCGGACTGTTCTTAGCTTGTATCTCTTAAGAAAGTAGAGCCCGGAAAGCAAGAACCCGGCCAGTCAGGGGCGATAGGAAGAACCCGTTGGAACGTTCCCATTGTGAGTGAACTCTTGCATTGCAAGGGTTCCATCCAGTCAGGGGCGGTCGTGATGCCTGAAAGCAGCCCGTTTATCCATCAGGTCGAGGTGCTTGAGTACCCGAAGAACAGGTTGGCTTGTTGACTACATGCTTGACGCTGGCCTTAGCCGCGGCTGGGCCGCTAACGGCCGCTTGCTTTAGATGTGATTAAAGGCAAATAATCTCAACGACCTACCTCACCATTACGAATGACCGAAGCGCGCGGGACCCGACCCTACAGGGCGGGTGGCGCTGGAGCTTTGGTAACCGCCACGACTACTGGATACTTAAACCAATGACAGAAACCTCCACAACTCGACGGCCCGGCAGACCCGCCAAGGACAATTCGGCGGAGATCGGCATGCGCTACGGGAAGCTGGTTATCCGGGCGCTCCTGCCCTCGATCGACCACGGCGGCCAGCGTGTACTGGCCACCTGCGACTGCGGCGGCCTCAGGGGCTGCAAGGACTGCACGGGCGTCATCGAGACCCGGCTGAACCGCCTGCAGTCAGGCGAGACAACAAGCTGCGGATGCGTGAAGGTTACCCGCTTCAAGGAGTTCGTTGGCCGCGCTGTTGACCGACTGCCTGAAGGCACGGCTTACCTGATCTGGGCAGATCACTTCACAGGCCGGTCGCGGTATCAGGTGGCAGCCAACAGAGGCATCGCACTGGCGGTTGTTGACGAATCCATCCGGCGCTACCAGAGACAGCTTGACACCATGCTAGCCAACGGGATCGCCGGCCAGATCTACTTCGCAGCAGGAGAGAAAGGCGGCCTTGAGGCCGCCGCTGACTCCCAGGGCCTGCCCCTCATCGCGGCCCGCTTCCTGGCCATGGCGGTCAGCAGAAAGCGGCCAGTAGCAGACGACCCGACGCATCCGGAATGGCTCGCTGAGGGACTCGAGTACTGCTTCCGGAAGATCTCCGAGCGCAAGGACGATTACCGGCTTGGGATCAGGTCAGGGGAGTTCACCTTCCGCGAGCTACGGCGCTCTAAGGGCGTGATTGTGGGCCGGTATGCAGCCGATTACCTGCGGGCATGCGAGCTGCTTAAAGGCCGCCTGGAGACCCACCAGATGCTCAGTTTCACATCGTTTGTCAGCCTGGTTAACGAGACGCTCACTGCCCGGCGCGGTCGCCAGAAGGCGGGCGCGAGAAGGGTCATGAAAGACCGCCGCAAGGGAGCAGCAGATCAAGCCCAGCGGGAACTCTACCGGCAACTCAACTCCGAACCAGAAAGACAGGCCGCCTAAATGCGAATGCAATGCACGACATTCTTCTATGACTCTGAGCACTTGGACGAGACAATTGCGATGCTGGGCGACCTGCGCGTCGCCCTGCTGGCTAGTCGGAAGAATCCCAACGGGGACGAGAACGACACGATCGTCTACATCCTGATGCTGGACGAGCTTCGGCTCAGCCTGATTGCGGCCAAGAATACAGGCCACGGCGTTCGCCAAAGGGCAGGGTCAGCCTGCTGAAACATGCAAACCGATCGGCTTCGGCGGCCTGAAGAACACTCGCGTCCTAGCTTAGCCAAATGTGACACCCTGATCATGATGTGACACCCTGATCATGCCTGAGCGGCAAGGCTGCCTCTGGCGAACCGAGTGCGGGCGGTACAGACAAACTCAGCCCGCTTAACGGCCTGTTGTTCCGCGGCCCGCCGCGATCAAGGCGCTATCGCTCACCAATCAATGCGCCGCCGTTATGTCAGCGGCGGCAGCATTCTTATTCTTGATGATTTGAAGCAATAGCCGCAACAGTGCTGACTTCTGCGCGACCTTCCGGGCCTCTTCGTCTAACTGCGCGAGGATCTCGGCGATCAATGCTTCAGCCTTCACCCCAATGCCGGTGATGTTCGCAATGTCGGAATCACTCAACTCGATCGAATCTGAACTTACGTTGTTGGTCATGTAGACAGGATTCGGTATCGGAACCGCCGCGTCAATAAGTGAAACCACCTATGCTTGGGCAGATCGCAGCAGATATCTGTGGATAACTCAAACTAAACCCGCCGGAACATACCAATGGCATTTCCTCAAATTGAGGAAATGTCGAAGTGGGTTCAACCTGCAACGGAGGATGGATCATGACGCAAAACTCCGTCATCTCTATGCGGCTCATTCCTCAAATCTGAGGAATGACACTAACTCCTGCAGAATCATCATTACGCAAATCTGCGTAATGCCAGCAGGGGTCGTTCCTGCAAACGAAACCGTCATGGACCAATTCTGGACCATGACCTTCTGCTCATAGGTGTGGACGCTCCGCGGCCCACCGCCGGGGCCAGGTCTACTCCACTGGCGCACACCCCTATATTGAAACGCAGCAGAACCGGCCAGACTTACGAGGAATACCCGGTGTCCTCGATATGAGGAACCCCCCGCCAAACCATTGATTCCCCGAAAGGTCCAAAACTGGATCTTGAATCTGCTGAAAACTCAGCGCATTCAATCGGCCGAAAACACCCGGCTGGTCTTCCTCCAATGGAGGAACACTCACCTGAGTCGTCAGGCCAGTGACTCAGCCGAAGGTATGCTCAAAGTTTGAGCATACCCACAACCGGCTAACTTCCCTGCCCGTTGGCCTGAAAAGACAGTGAATCTCAGCCCGTTGACCTCCGTCCACCAACGGTGGATCAACTCAGCCCGCACTTAGCTGATGGCCAGCCGAGTGACTCAGCCCAAAACTGGGCTCAGTAGTGGTTCTACCCAATTCTGGGGATACTCAGGTATGCCCAAGTCTGGGCATATCGGCTGAAAAGCCAGCCGGTACTGTGCTCGACTCCGCCCAAGTTTGGGCTCAGCTCATAGGCGCGCCGGGACGCACTCAGCGGACCAGCGCCGGTTGCTATGTGCGAAATTATCCCGCCAACTCCAGCAGACACAAAATCGGCCCGAACTAGCAAGACAAAGTGGACCTTGACCGGGGAGCTCACTGATGGGCGTCGCCAGACTACGTGATGGGTACGAAGCCAAGCTGATTGGAACGAGCGAGGGATTGGAGATTCAAGAACAACCAGCAATTCGATAGGAATCCAATCTGAGCTCATGCAAAACCATGCCGGCCTCGGGGCGGCGTTTTTGTCGCATGAAACCACCCCGGCGTTATGAGGCAGAAGTCGATCACGTGTTCGGGAGTGTGCGCCTATTGCTGGACAGATCGTTGGTAGATTGCTGCAGAGATGAAGAAAAGATGAAGGAAATATTACTACTTGGTTACTAGAAATTCACCACTTTCGACCAATCGTCCTATACTAGGCCGAGGATTTCAAGGCCAAAATCCGTTCCTTAAAGTCATAAGTTGCAATGCTTCGTAGGAAATCCCGGGATTTCCTACCTTTTCGCTGCAAATTCGGCCAGAAATCCGGACAGCCAAATCGGGGCCGAAATGAACTATTTTCATGGCTTGGGAAGAAGCAGGTTTTGGACGGTAAGGGCCAGTTTCCGGCGGATGCGCGTGTGGGTTTTTGGGGTTGGCAGGATGGAGCGGCCATGAGGGCCGCGATGAATTCCGCGGCGTCAGAGAAGGCCCGCGGCGCAAAGTGGAGAACGAAGTAGGGTCCTCAGAGTCAGTTCCAACACCTTCCAGTTCACCTTTCAGGCATCAACAAGAAGACATCATTTGCTCGATGACGGCCAGAGATGGCGGCCGATGGGACCAGATACCTGAACCTATGCCCGAGGGGCTTCTTCACAACAGAGAATGGAAAAGCTGGGGGTATGGAAAGAGCATTGGTGTGGAGAAGCGATCGGAGGCATCACGATGTCCGCAACGCCTCCGCTGCCAGGGTTCAGAGTGCAGGCGCGAAGATTTGGCCATTGGCCGCAATGACGTCTGCACCCCCGTTCGTTAGTTCAGCTATTTGGTAAATAGACCCTTTTGGGACGACGGAGGGTTGTCTGGTGGCTTCAGTTCGTCGAGCTCATTGAGCAACGCTCTGAGGTCAGCTTGCGGAAAGCTGCGAAGAGCCCGCACTTTGGCTGCTTTAGACATTCGTTGTAGCTTAGCGCCAAGGGCCTCAGCAAGAGTTCCAGTCTTTCCAATGGCGGCACTAACAGCGCTGCCGGCGAGTGGCGTCACGATTGTCGCAACCGCTCCAAGCGCATGAGCCGCCGATTGACCTGCCTCGGTCAACCCTTTGTTGAGTTGGTGAATCATTCGTGCTCGCGAGCGGCGCTTGATTCCCAGGTGGCGGATTTGAACTTCATGGCTGGATTGCCTTTCACCCTTCAAGGGCAAGTCAAAAGCCTTGGCCAAGGCGGTGGCTTCTTCGATGGTGTCGGCGCAGAACACAGTTCCGTTGATTTTGATGGTTATCATTTGTAACTCCAATTGGTACCCTTTGAATTTGGACCGGGTGGGCTCGAACCAAAGAGGAATCGAGTTCCGTTCCACTGATACCTGGCGTCTCCATCGTGGAGGCATATCTGCCCTCGCACGCGAGCCATGCATGTGCGATTGACCTTTGGGGAATTGGGAATTGATTTCCAACATATGCGTTAATTCGAGAAATCGATCTAGTTAAAAAGGAATTCTGGCTCACGCGTAGGCAACAATGCGGATTCAGATATGAAACGAAAACGCGCTCGAAAGACTCAGCCCGTCCTACACCAGGTGTCTTCGTCGACGATGACCTAAAACACTTCGCGCGCGCGCGCCAGGAAGCGGTCGGTCATCTTTGCTGTTTTCTTATGCAAGTAGAGACATGTAATCCGGCAGGTATGAGGCTCCTATACTAATAATAGATAGGAACTGTTACAGACCATGTTACGGCAGGAATACTCGTCTCCTTGTGGCGCGTGTCTATATATAGTGTCGGATCGATTCCGCGATGATCAGAAACATAGGCGCCAGTTCTGATTCATCACGGTTCTATAGACGAGTTCGAATTCAAGCAGACAACAAGCGAAGGAGGCTTCATCCCAATAGCAGGGATACAGGAATCGGGGTTAAATCCACTTCAGGAAGAAAGAAGGAGCTATTCCAATAGAACAAACGCCGGTGAGGGCGTTCAATCCAATGCAGAAATGGCGGAAAGGTGGCCTTGAGTTCATCAGGTGACGAACTTTCAATGGGGTCAAATGTAAGGCGAAGCCGGGAAGGTGAGAAACGGCAAGGCAAGCTGCCGCAGATTGCCGGCGCTAGTGCGAAGAAGGTCACATTCGGTGAATTCGTCGAGGACGCAAACAGGTTCCTTGCGGCCGAACGGGACGCAAAGCACGCATATGATTGTTGCCTGAAGTTCAAACGGATGCTGTCGGCATTCGGACACCGCGATGCAGAGTCGATCACGAAGCAGGAAGTCTTGGACTGGCTCGCCGAGCAGGCAGACGAACACAATTGGAGCGACGCAACCCGCAATCGATACGTTGCCGCGTTCTCACTGATCTATTCCGTTGCCAGCCCTGACGGTACGAAGAGGCTGACGATCAAGCCCTTGGGTAAAATCCAGGTCTAAGAAGGGGAGTCTCGCCTGATGCGAGACCATACAAAACTCACGAGAGAAAGGTGCACATACGATGAAAGTTGGCCGGCGACGGCCACAAAGGGATGGGTTGACGCAGAACACCAGACGGAAGACCCAATTCCATCTTGAACAAAACGTCCGCAGGCCTTGGGTGTTTAAGAACCCCGAGGGAGGCCTTTGTGTGCCTAATCGGGTAGTAAGAGGCTTCCTTGCGCACATGATCGCTTTTCAGCGGCCCGAGCTATCCTCTTGCGATCCCACCCATCCTAAGCGCGCTCCGTTTGCCGCCACTAAGAAGTCGGAGCTGGCTGAATAGGTTATCCGGTTGCTGAGGAGAGCACGACTGGACTCGGAGCCGGCCTGACAAAAGGCAGGGCTGACCAGCAGCCCCACGCACCGTATCTGCATCGCTAATCTCGGGCTAGATACGGAAGCTGCCACCAAGGCACGCAGACACCGGGAAGCCGCATATCGAGGCCCGCGTCAGCCCGGGTACCCGTGTAAATGTTGTGGTCCAGAACGACGTCGCCAGTTACCAAGATCATGTTCCTCTCCCCTCTCCTCTTGCCCCAGTACCGGACAAGGGTCTGAGAAATCGATGACCCAGTCTAATGCAAGTAGGAGACTTCTGATCAAGATGCAGCTCTCCGAATGTGCAGTTCTCGAA
>PLZC01000034.1 GCA_003151985.1 Acidobacteriaceae bacterium | reverse complement strand
CAATTCTCGAAAGCGCCGAAGACACTACGTGCCGCTCTACACGGAGCGTTCGCGGTGGACTGACCGATCCGTAGATTTGGAGCGGCCACTCTTCACGGGATATGTGTTCGTCCGTTTCTCTCCTGAATCCAAACTCTCGGTCATCAGCACTCCCGGCGTACTTCGTCTCCTTGGCGATGCTCAACGGGACACGGTGAGCATCGATGAAATCGGCAGAATTCGCGACGGTCTAGGAGTCTGTCGGGAATAGAATTTCGACCCTTTAGAATCAACAACTTGCAAATTCTACGCAATTACGTATGTTGTTGATTCAGAATGGGTTACAGTTTCCAATTTTTTTATTTCCGACAGACTCCTAGCGAGCGGGTGTTTGTTGCGGCCCCATTCCTTCGTGTCTTTGGGAACGCACGTGCGCGTCAGGGGCGGTGTTTTTGGTGGAATCGACGGCATTGTGACGGATTTCCGTCATCACTGCAAAGTTGTCATCGCACTTACCGCGATCCAACAGTGCTTTTCGCTAGAGGTAGAACTCGGCGATATTCAGGTTCTGGAAAGAACCAAAGCCAAAGTGGACCAATTAGTGCCCTCCGTCGCATTGTAGTCAGGGAATCCGGTAGTAGATGGAACCGATTCTATAGGGCTGCAAACGTCGATCAAGTCCAAACGTGGACTTAGGCGGTCTGTTGGGGTGAGAAGTGTTATCTCACTGCCTCTCTCATTACTTGCCAAGCCTAACCACATCGGAGCTCCTCCGCTCTCGAATGGTTCAGCTCATTCGCGAGATTACTGAAACTCACGGGGAAGTGACGATCGGCGTACTCGGAGCAATTATCAATGAACGGGCCCCGATCTTCAGTCCTAATCGAAACCGCCTCGCATCACCGTCCAGCTCATCCCATTCATTCCTGCGCGAGGCGGTTCCGATGTAGGCTAGCGGTTATCCAGGCGTTACGGCTCCCTTGCTCGAGCGCGCTCATGCCAGCGCAGGCTCGACTACCATGAGGAGTTGAATTTCACCCCAACGTCTCGGCGCGCGAAAACGACACAACGACACAGCGATGGAAGGCTCCCAACGCTGTTGACGTCATCGGAAGCGTCCGAAATCGTACGCAACGCCAATGTCGAATCCGCTTGGGTTCATTGCGTGATGATTAAAAAAGTTCGGCCAGAACTGATACTCGTAGTTTGCGCGCAACCACAGGCTTTTATAGAAACGGGTGTCCGCGCCTGCACCGGGGACATACATTGACCGGGTGTCATGCGAATAGTGTGGATCAGAGGTTGTAAAGTCAATGCTGCCGTCACCAAACAAGAACTTCGCATAGGGGTGGAACCTGCGGTAGAAATGCGTGGTATAAATCACGCCGCCCTCGAAGGTGTCCATGCGCAGTTTCGGGTCAGCCCCCGTGCGGCCGTTGCTTAAGTCGCGAGCCTCAACTTCGATGCCGAAGCCATCCAGCAACGGCGGGAGCTTGTAAAAGTTCCAGTCAGCCCATAACGTGCCCCCGCTTAGACGTCCGCTCCAATCGGTGTCGTAATTGGAATATGCGACGCCCACACTCAATGGCCAGGCCTTACCCGTGCGCCCCGCCGGAACAATCTGGGAGAAGGCGGGGATTGATGCGCAGACCAGAAGTACCGCTAGAAACATCTTCAGAAACTTCTTACGCATTGAGATCCTCCTGTAAGTTCTGAGTTTCAAGTACGATTATATGCGCGCCGAAGATGCCGTTGCGGGTTGCCTCTTTCCTTCATCAACTTGGCCTGCACCAGAGCCCGTTCTGGGTGGATGGTGGGCTATCCGGACATTACGTCTGAAATCCGCTGTCGGTGAGTGCATCATCGCCGATGCACTCGTCGAACGTGCCTTTGCGATCGAATAAGTGTTGCATGAGTTGGGAGGCCTGTGTCAAAAGGTGTGGGTTCAGTTACAAGTGGACAGCATCATGAAGTCGATGAATGGGTGATTGAGATATGACTGAGCCGAGCTCTTATTGGGCGCTCCTGCTAGCTTCAAGAAGAGCGAGCCGCGGATAAAAGAAGCCTAGAAGGCGGCGGAGATTCTCAGATGAATGGATTTGGAATGGACCTTTGCGGGGACAAAGCTTGCCCTCAATCGGGCGCAACATTTCACTAGACAAAGTCCGCTGAACGGATAAAGACTACTCCGTCCGACTCCATCCGCCCATCAAGAAACTTCCGCCGAGCAAACTCTTCAATTGCCTGACGGTTAGTTCTGAAGACTACCAGCTTGTCTTTGCCGTCGCCACCGAAATGGTCATCCAATGCCTCCCGGCTAATGGCGCAACGTAATCGGGTAGATCCGACCGCTACCCAGAATTCGACGGCTTGGCGGCTAGAATCATAACGCTCTGCTACTGTCGGACCCTGCAAATCAGATTCTTCTCGTATGTTCACCTTCTCCGGAAACAATCCCGGCATCCACCGCGACGCCAATTCCGCCGGAAAGACAAGACGAAGCGGTGCCCTCTGGCTCTCAGCGGTCAGAACGCCGCGCTCTGTCAGCACCGAGACTATACGTCGTGTGTGCCGTTCACCTGCATCCACCACGCTCGCGGCGTCTGCACGCGAAAGCTCTCCACGGTAAAGGACGGCTTCGAGGATTCTGGCCGCCTTGGGCGGCAAGGTTCCAAGCCTGACTTCCTCTTCCGCCCATAGAAGAATGCGTGTCCGGAGGCGATTTGGCTGAACCAGACTTTCCATAAACGCAACTTGATCAATACAGACTCGCAGGAAGAATTCGGTGAATCCAGCCAATGCCTCCTCGCTCAGGTTACCGCGTCCGTCGAGATCGTTGCGCCGCGGCAGATCGCACTCAGCAAGATGCCTCTTATACTCCTCGACATTGCGCGCCAGACCACGTGCAACGGACCATATGGCACCGGTGTCCAGCGTATCCAGCAGCATCGCATGGGACATGAGGCGGGCAACTCTTCCATTTCCATCGAGGAAGGGGTGTATCCAAAGTAAGCGGTGATGTGCCGATGCCGCCCCGAGAATGGACTCAGTCCGGTTCAGATGGCTATAGACTTCCTCGAAACGCGCCAGGAAACGCGGAAGCGCCTTCGGTCCAACAGAAATGTGTAATCCGACTTGGACATCCCTCAAGCGCAGTTCGCCCGGGACCACCCTAATCCGTTCCTTTAGATCCGGATCTTCCACCCACAGCAAGTCCCCCGGCAGCAATTCGCAGAAGCGTCGATGGATCTCCCGGATGCCGTCGCTCGTGGCTGCGCACTCTCTCAGTCCCCTGGAGTCGATCCATTTCTGGACGGCGATGTGTGCCACCGCCTCATGCTGGAGATCCCGCTTACGAGGATCATTGCTGTAGTCGCTTTTTAGAGCTCGTTCGATGTCGATAGGATGAGTGTCGTGACCTTCTATCAGGTTGCTGTAGTAACAATTCATCGACCGCACGAGATCTGCAAGAGACATCGTCAGGCTTTCCGGCAGGCTCCGACGAAACCCTGCTGCCTTTTGCGCTAGCTCAACAACAAGGTCCGTAAGCATTCCGCGATGCCGGGAGGATTCCGAAATCAGCAACGGCTCTAGGTTGATTGAGTCCCCTCGTCCATTTTCCACTTCTTTGTCCGTCTGGATGTCCGCTTCAATGTCCGCATCTGAGTCCATATCAAAACATTATATAACATATATGTACTTCTTAACGGATAGACATTTATGTCTAGAAGATGTCCGACATATAGTCCGACTCAGAATACCTAGGGCGAGTGTGCTGGATCTAGATGTAATTACGCGTAATCGGGTGAATTGTTGGGCGCGTGATTTAAGTCGCAAGAATCCAGACTCGGCGGAAACCCTTGGACTCATCGCCGAACTCGATGAATTTAGGGGCGCATAGCGGGCATTGAGAACTCTGGCGCCCAATCGTCTCTCCGCCGTCCTGGCGGCGCAAACAGGTCGCACATATCTCCTTGAGACGGGAAAGCGGGGATTCGAATTCGGTCATTGAGCGAGCTGTGCTCTCCTCACAACATTAGGTGTCGTCTACATCCCCGAAGTCATTCTGGCGCGCTAAAAGGCTGTGTCACAACCCACACCTTTTGACACAGCCGGATCGGGAGATCCGGCTGTTGATTCTGTTGGATTTACGAGGCGGGTTTTTCGAGGCCTTTTGGAACACGGCAGTTTCGCCTGTGGATGTCATTGATGACTTTGCGCTGCTGATCGAGTGTACGTTGCAGGGTAGGTGCACAGGCCTGGGCCTTTTGGAGTTGATCGCGAAGATCGGCATTGGCTTGCTCGAGGCACTTCCGAAGACGGGCCTGGTCGCCGCAAATCTCGCCCACGATGAAGCCGAAGGCGGCCGATAGCACCATCCATAGCGGTAAAACGGCTGTTGATTCATCGATCATGCAACATGCTCCTGAGAGGTTGGCTCGTGCAGCACGCGATGGATTGTGGCCCTGGAGACCGAGTAGGCTTGAGCCAGTTGGCCCAGGCTCTGCCCGCTCTGGCGGTCAGTGAGGATGGCTGAGCGGTCGAGAGCAAGCGCCGGGCGGCCGATGGGGCGGCCTTCGAGGCGCGCCCGCCGCATGCCGGCGCGGACCCGCTCGACGATCAGGCTGCGTTCCAGTTCCGCGATGGCTCCGATGATGACCACGATGGCGCGGCCTAACGGGCCGCCAGTGTCGATATTTTCCCGGAAGCTAACGTACTCGATCTTCAGCCGGTTCAGCTCGTCCAGAACATCCAAGAAGTGCTTCACCGACCTGGCGATCCTGTCTGATGCCCAGACCAGGACAACAT
>PLZC01000355.1 GCA_003151985.1 Acidobacteriaceae bacterium | reverse complement strand
GTTGTTCGATGGTGACCTGTGAAACTTTCTTTCATGCTATCTGGAGTGCGGGCCCAGCGGCTGAATCGTCCGACGTGCGGGCCTATGCCGCGGAACGCTTGAAAAATGTAGTCCGCATAGGCCATGAACTCGACGCCGGATTCGCAGTTTATTGGCCAGGGACCTTGGGATACCTAATGCAGGGTGTGATTGACGAGCCGCAAACCCTTCGGTGGTTTGCCGAGGCCCTCAATACCGCGTGCGACGAGGACATTCACTTTGCGAAAGAGAGGAACGAGCCAACGCTGAAGCATTGTCTTGAAGCCAAGCCCTTTGAGCCTCAAGCGGAAATCATTCTTCCTACGACAGACGCCATGCTCGGATTCATTCACTCAGGACTTTTGACCCATCCGGAGATGGTCGGAGTCAACCCGGAATACCTGCATGAGTTAATGTGGGGCGGTGCTCCGCGCGCATCACTGGCCCGGGCACTCGTAGCTGGGAAGCTCTGGCACTTTGATGTTAACGACGGCTACCGCCTAAAGCATGACGTGGATCTTCCGGTGGGCCTTGTCAACCCGCTCGACTGGCTGAACGTGTTGATGCTGCTCCGCACTTACGGCTATAACGGGCCATTTAATTATGACTTCAAGCCGCCTCGCACCACGAGCAACTGGGGTGTCTTCAAGGTCAGCTTTCCGACTGCTGTCGATCGATTCATCACACTTTGGGAAATGGCCGGTGAAGCACTCGCCGACCCTGTCATCCAGGAAGCAACTGACGCCCTGAAGTCTGGGTCGCAAACATCTGGCGTCAATAACGCACAGGAAATCTTCGAGGCAAATAGAGAACTGCTCACGCTCCACGAAGTGATTGCGCATCGCTTGGTTCAAATTCTGATTGGGACACACCGGGGACGCAAGTTCTTCGGGCCACAGTAGCGGAAACGAACCAATTCGATAATGGTGGGACAAATAGATGAGTGCAACAGCGGCGGACCTGCATTCGTACCGCGTGGTGGGTTTCTGGCAGTCCACGAACGGCAAAAAGGTCGTAATGGCTCTGACTGGGATCATGATGTTCCTTTTCGTGATCAGTCATTTGCTGGGGAACCTCCTGGTATTTGCAGGAAGAGCGCAAATCAATGCGTACGCGCGATTTCTGCATTTCGATCACAGTTTGCTCTGGACAGTTCGGAGCACCCTGATCATCGCGGCTGTTATGCATGTTGTCGTGACCATACAACTCGCTTTGCGGAACAAGAAGGCCCAACCGATCAGCTATCTGCGCAAGGAGGCTATCAATTCTTCTTACGCCTCACGCACCATGTATTGGAGCGGCCCCATCGTACTAGCCTTCATTATCTTTCATCTGCTGCAGTTCACAGCCGGCTACATCCATCCTGAAACGAGGTTCATCCCGAACGATGTCTATCACAATCTGGTGACGGGCTTTCGCGTCTGGTGGGTCTCGGCGTGGTATGTCTTCGCAATCTGCCTCCTGGGCCTCCATCTGCGCCACGGCCTATGGAGCATGCTGCAGTCGGTCGGATTAGCCCATTCGCTTCGCAAGGAGCAGGCACTCAAAAGAGTGGCATTAACTATCTCCATTCTCATTGTTTTTGGATATATATCCATCCCGATCAGCATTCTTCTGGGGTTCTTGAGATGATGCTCAATGCAAATATTCCTTCCGGCCCAATTGAACAGGCGTGGGACAAAGCCCGTTTCGATATGAAGTTGGTTAGTCCCGCAAACAAGCGCAGGCACTCACTGATTGTTGTAGGTTCAGGCCTCGCGGGGGCATCCGCGTCAGCGTCCCTTGGTGAACTTGGCTATAACGTAAAATGCTTTTGTTTTCAGGACTCCCCGCGCCGCGCGCATTCTATCGCCGCTCAAGGCGGCATCAATGCGGCCAAGAATTACCCGAACGACGGCGACAGTATTTACCGCCTCTTCTACGACACGTTAAAGGGCGGCGATTTTCGCGCTCGCGAAGCCAATGTATACCGTTTGGCGCAGATCAGTGTGAAGATCATCGACCAGTGTGTTGCACAAGGCGTTCCCTTTGCTCGAGAGTATGGCGGCTTGCTAGCCAACCGGTCCTTTGGCGGCGCCCAGGTGTCTCGTACATTCTACGCGCGCGGGCAGACGGGGCAGCAACTTCTTCTCGGTGCCTATCAGGCCCTCGAACGTCAGGTGTATGCAGGTACCGTGACTATGGTTCCGCGCACGGAAATGCTGGATCTCATTGTGATTTACGGCCAAGCACGAGGCATTGTCGCGCGCAATCTGGTAGATGGTGAGCTTAGCGTGCACATCGCCGACGCAGTTATTCTCGCGAGCGGAGGATATGGGAATGTCTACTATTTGTCCACCAACGCCAAGGGTTCAAACGCCACAGCAATTTGGCGCGCTTACAAGCGGGGAGCACTCTTTGCCAACCCTTGTTTCACGCAGATCCATCCGACCTGCATACCGGTTTCCGGCGATTATCAGTCGAAACTCACGCTGATGAGTGAGTCGCTTCGCAACGACGGACGCATTTGGGTCCCCAAAATGAAAGGCGACCGGCGGTCTCCCAATCAAATCCCGGAAGACGAGCGCGATTACTATCTCGAACGACGCTACCCAAGCTTCGGGAATCTGGTGCCGCGCGATGTTGCCTCGCGCAATGCCAAACAGGTCTGTGATGAAGATCGAGGAGTGGGAAAGAGCGGGCTCGGCGTTTACCTCGATTTTTCAGATGCCATCTCCCGTTTAGGCGAGAAAATTATTCGCGAACGCTACGGAAATCTGTTCAACATGTATCAACGCATCACGGACGAGGATCCTTACAAGGGCCCGATGCGCATCTACCCAGCTATCCACTACACCATGGGCGGCCTGTGGGTAGACTACCAATTGCAGAGCACCATCCCGGGCTTGTTCGTGCTGGGTGAAGCGAACTTCTCCGATCACGGTGCGAACCGCCTCGGCGCCAGCGCATTGATGCAGGGGCTCGCCGATGGTTACTTCATCATTCCCTACACCGTGGGGAATTATCTCGCGGCAAATCGATTCGCAAGGGTCGATGAATCGCGGCAGGAGATACAAAACACCGTCACCACTGTCCGGGAAACGATCATAAACTGCTCTCCATCCGAGGCGGGCGGACCGTCGATTCGTTCCATCGCGAGTTGGGCAAAATTGTATGGGAGTCTTGCGGCATGACGCGAACGGCTCAGGGCCTCGATACTGCCGTTGGTGAAATCCGTGCGCTGCGCGAGGAGTTCTGGCAGAACGTCACCGTTCCCGGCAGCGGCGACGACCTGAATCAAAACCTGGAAAAAGCAGGCCGCGTGGCCGACTTCTTCGAGTTGGCCGAGTTGATGTGTATCGACGCCCGTGAGCGAAACGAATCGTGCGGCGGACATTTCCGCGAGGAATCTCAGACTGCAGAGGGCGAAGCCCTGCGCGACGACGAGCACTATTCCTACGTAGCGGCATGGGGTTACCGCGGTACAGGTGAACCTCCCGAACTCACCAAGGAGCTGCTGGAATTCCACAATCTTCATCCCAGCCAGAGGAGCTACAAGTAATGGAATTCACGCTGAAGATTTGGCGCCAGAAGTCCCACAACGAAAAGGGTGAATTCATAAGCTATCCCATGGACAATGTCAGCCCCGAAATGTCGATGCTTGAATGCCTCGATGTGCTCAACGAAACGCTGATGGTGCGCGGCGAAGAGCCTGTGGCATTCGATCACGACTGCCGCGAAGGTATATGCGGCTCGTGCGGATTTGTGATCAATGGCGTGGCACACGGCCCAGAGCGTGCTACCATAGTCTGTCAGTTGACCATGCGGCATTTCAGATCGGGCGAGGAACTGATCATCGAACCATGGCGTGCGGAGGCGTTTCCCCTTATCAAGGACCTCATTGTGGACCGTCGTTCGTTCGATCGCATCATTGAGGCCGGTGGATACATCTCCGTCTCAACAGCTCAGGCACCCGATGGTAACGCCATCCTCGTTGGCAAAGATGCAGCGGACCAGGCAATGGACGCTGCTGTCTGTATCGGTTGCGGAGCTTGCGTTGCTGCTTGTCCCAACGGATCATCAGCACTCTTTACGGGAGCAAAGATCGCGCATCTCGGGATTTTACCTCAGGGGAAGCCGGAACGAGACGGACGCGCGCTACACATGGTCGCGCAGATGAATGCCGAACTCTTCGGCAACTGCACCAATATCGGCGAATGTACAGGCGTATGTCCGAAGGGAATCTCTCTCGAAGTGATCGCCATTATGAATCGCGATTATCTGCATGCAAGCTGGAAAAGGCGCGAGGCTTTGGAAGCAACTATTCCACCGGCCCTAGAGCGAAACACGCATCGAACTTGACGCTCGGCGCAAACCAGCCAACTAGGTATCTGACCTATCTTATCTTAAGGAGCGGCAAATGATTTTAGCGAATGCAGGTAATCTCGGTTTTCCACGCATGGGCAGACACCGTGAACTGAAGTTTGCGCTAGAGAAGTACTGGAATGGCGAAACAG
>PLZC01000144.1 GCA_003151985.1 Acidobacteriaceae bacterium | reverse complement strand
GCCTTGATCTCGCCCACCTTCTCGTTGAGCAGGACTTCATGGGGCAGCTTGCCGTCGACGATCTGCTTGCGAATCTCCGGCACGCACTTGGGACAGAGCGAGTCAGTCGAGCGCGGCCAGCCCAGCGGCGGCTTCTCCTTCTGATAGCTCTTCATCAGGGGCTTGTCGCTCCACTTGGGGATGAAGGACGGATTGGGGCTGATGCGGTTCAACCGCTCATAGACGACCCACGCGCCCTTGGCCGCGTAGACCACGGCTTTCTCGGCATACTTGACTGCTTTGGACATATTTTGCGGTCTCCTCGAAGAAATTTTGGTCGCCAGCGGCTGGCCATTGATGCGGCGGCTCGCCCGGCCAGACCCTTGGGTGCCCGAAAATCAGGGCAGCGTGGGGGTCTGAAAATCCAGTTCTAGGGTAACCGGGGGGCGCGGTCAAGCGAAGGGCATTGCAGCGAATGGCGGAATCCGCCGCTGAATGGTCAATTGAGAACATCGAACGGTCGGCCCGAAGCAGCGATGCCGCTACGGGCCGGTGTTGAGATGCGTCAGTTGACTGTGAGCAAGAAGGTTGTCGTGTGTGTGAGCGAACCTGATGTAGCGGTTACGGTCACCGTCGATGTAACCGGCTGAGATCCCCCACCACCGCCTCCAGTCGAGGAGCCAGCCCCGCCGCCACAACTTGTCAGTAAACCAAAACCTGCGAGGCTCACCGCGAGCAGCAAAAGCATCTGCAAGCGCCGCCGCTTCTTCCAGCCGAAGCAGCACAGTGCGGCCGCTAGAGCCGAGCCGGGCAGCAATGGCAGGGATTCGCGATGGAGTGCAGCAGAGCTCGCGGTCGTGGTCACTGTAAGCGTTGTCGATGTTGTCCCCGGAGGTGTCACGGTTGACGGAGAGAAGCTACAGGATGCCCCGGCGGGCAATCCCGACGAGCAACTAAGCGAAACTGCGGAATTGAACCCGTTGAGCAGCGCGATTGTGACCGTCGTCGTACCGCTTTGCCCGGCGGTTACGGTGACCGATGTCGGAGAGGCCGCGACGGAGAAGTCGGGCGGGGGTAGGTTGATTGTGTAGGCCGCAGTCGCCGCAGCTGATTGCGAGTACCCTGTTGCCGTAGCTACGGCCTGGATAGTTTCCGTCGTGGAGACCGCGATGGGACCTGAGTAAACCGTCGAACTGGTGGTTGGCGTTGTTCCATCGGTAGTGTAGTGGATGGTCGCACCGGAGGTGGAATCGCTGATAGTGACTGACTGTGCGGAGGTATATGTTCCCGCAGGAACACTGAAAGTTGGGGTCGCTGACTGCGGAAGGTTGATCGTATAGGTGGCGCTCGCATCTGGTCCTACTAATTCACCAGGGCCTACGGGCAGTCCGTAAAACTGCGTCAAGCTACCCGTGTAGACGCCAAAGCCAGTTATGACCGCCACAGCATTGATCGTCTCTGAGGATGATACAGTGATAGGCCCGCTATACCCTGTACTACCAAGGGCGGGATCAGATCCATCGGTGGTGTAGTATATGTAATAGATATCCAAACTGTTGTCGGTGACTGAAACCGTTTGCGCTTGGTTATACACGCCAGATGGAACAGAAAAAGTCGGCGCAGGCGGCGTTGTCACAATGGTGTAACTCACTGTAGCTATGCCGCTAGTTATATACCCAGGTGCAACGGCAAATGCCTGAACCGTCTCCGATGCTGATAGCGTCAACGGACCTTGATACACCGTTGAATTCATTGTTGGCGTCGTCCCGTCCGTTGTGTAGTAGATAGTGGCGTTCGCCATCCCATTTGTAATCGTCAACGGGCCGCCATAGATGTAGTTCCCTCCCGTTAAACTGAAGACAGGTCTGGCCGCAGGAGGCAAGCTTGGTGCCGAAGGGATAAATTGCCATAAATCGTTGATTTTTCCCCCTGCGGTTTGTCCGTCGAAGAGCCAGAAGGCGCCATTCTTATCCACCCATGTTGCGGCGCCCGCCCGCGAGCCGGGTGCGTTTTCCACAGCCTGAATGTAACTTCCGATCCAGACGCTCCGCGGACCGCCGCAGCTCTCTATCGGAATTCCTCCGTTCCAGAAGGTAACCACACAATTGCTTACTACATAGTCGCCACCCATCCAAGTCCACATTCCCGTGGATGGATTCAACATCCAGAGATCGTTCTGGACGCTGTCACCGAACATCCAAAGGTTGCCGGACATATCGACCCATGTAGCCATTCCACTGCGTCCGCCCGGAACATTGGAAGCTGCAGGAACACCCAATGTACCGTAGATACCGGCCTGCGCACTACAGAGGTTGAAGCCGATGGCGGGATCGTAGGCGCAGTACAGATCAGAAGATCCGTTCACCCAGGTCCATTGCCTAGTCTTCGGGCTGAATTCCCAAAGATCGTTCAGACCGCCCTGAAAATCGTTTGAATCGAAGCCATCGCCGCCAAAAAGCCAGAAGTTGCCGTTACTGTCCGTCCACACCGCCGGGTAGGACCGCCCTCCTGGCGTGTTGGATGCCGCCGGGGTTCCCTGAGTCCCGTAAATGCCCGATTGTCCGCACTCGGTCTGAACCGTATCGCAGACCTGAATGTAGGCACTCCCGCTTATCCAAGTCCAAAGGCCGGTGATCGGATCGAATTCCCAAAGATCATTGAGCTGGCCTAATTGGCCCGCGACCGTGAAGCCCTGCCCCCCGAACATCCATAAGTTACCGCTGGAATCCATCCAGGTTGCCGCGTATTCGCGGCTGCTAGGGATATTGCCCGCCGCCGGAGTTCCCAATGTACCATATACGCCGGGCTGGCCATACCCTTCGGCGAGAATATAGTATTGAGCAGTATTGCTTCCCCCCATCCAGGTCCATAGACCGCTGGAAGGGCTATACATCCACAGGTCATTGAGGTAGCTTTCATGCAGCCCAGTAGCGTCCCAGCCATATCCCCCAAAGAGCCAGAAATTGCCATTGCTGTCGGTCCAGGTTGCTGGTCCTTCGCGCCCTCCCGGCATATTATTGGCAGCCGGGGTGCCCAACGTTCCGTATACTCCAGCTCGTCCCGCACATAGCGGGTCGGCAGGATTTGTGGTGCATAGAGTATTACTTCCCCCCATCCAGGTCCATTCATCATCCTGCAAAGGACCAGATGGATCGAACTTCCATAGGTCGTTCAACCAGCCAGAATTACCCGCCGAATCGTATCCTTTGCCTCCCATGAGCCAGAAACTGCCATCCTTCGCAGTCCAGGTTGCTGAGCCGGCACGCGAACCGGGATAATTCTGTCCCAACGTAAGTCCACGCTGCCCGTAGTTTCCGGGTTGAGGTGGATCCAAGATGGTGGACCCGCGCAGATAGATCCATGTGTTGGGCGGCACGGGCAGGATTGTATAAGTTCCGGACGCCACCGTGCTGCTGGCTCCGCCGCTGACCACGGCAATGGCCTGGATGGTTTCGGTCGATCCAACTCCAAAACTGCCGCTGTAGACATTTGAATTGACAGTCGGCGTGGTTCCGTCGGTTGTGTAGTAGATCGTGGCGTACGACTCAGCATCGTTGATCGTGACGTTCTGGATTCCGTAATAACTTCCTGGTGCTAGGCTGAAAGTTGGGGCGGGAGGTGGCGGGAGATTCAGTATGTAAGTCGCGGAAGCCACGGCGCTGGTTGAGTAACCTGTAGCTATAGCGATGGCTTGGATGGTTTCAGAGCTTTCGATGGTGATCGAACCGGAGTATTGAGTCGATACATTGGTTGGCGTGGTCCCGTCAGGAGTGTAAAAAACTGTCGCTCCTGAGATGGAATCCGTAATCGTTACTGTTTGAAAGGAGGAGTATGTGCCGCCCGGCGGATTAATGATTGGCGTGGCGGCAGGCGGCAGATTGAGCGTATAGACGCCTGCGGAGACGGGGCTATGCGCGTAGCCGGCAAGATCTCCCGCAACGGCTTGAATGGTCTCCGACGTTACTACGTTGATCGGCCCGGTATACAAAACCGGGGTCGGGTTTTGGTTGATTATGTAGTAGATCGGCGCACTGGCATTCGAATCTGAAAGAGTTACCGATTGAATTGAGGTATATGTTCCTGGTGCTGGCGAAAGCTGCGGGGCTGGAAGAGTGGGCAGACCTGCGGCATATGGCTGGTATTCCCAAAGGTCGTTGTGCCCCCCTCCGCCGAAGAGCCAGAAGTTGCCATTGCTGTCGGTCCAACCCTGGGTGCCATCGCGAATGCCAGGATTGTTGAGGAATGAGGCCACCCCGAGTGATCCGTAGGACGTCAGTTGACTGCTGCCGTCCATCCAGGCCCATTCGTCACTGGATGGATAAAACTCCCAGAGGTCTCCGTTATAGAGCCAGAGATTGCCCTGTATATCGATCCAACTCATCGCGGATTCGGTGCCGCCCGGCGAAACATCAGGGCCCGGCGCCATCCAAACACCATAGACCGGCGGATAGGCGTTCTCATACGCGCCACCAAAGTGATCTCCTGCCATCCAGGCCCATTGGCCTGTGGAGGGATTGAACTTCCAAACGTCGCTGAGTTGCCCCCAATTGTCTTTAGAATCGAAACCGCCACCGCCGAAGAGCCAGAAATTCCCGTTCTTGTCGGTACAGGCGCTCGATGCATTCCGGCCTCCAGGCCAGTTGCCGGCTGCGGGGGTCTGCAAGGTCCCATAGACGCCGGATTCACCACACTTCGGACCAAGGTATTCGCATGTGGGTTCGAGATCGCTCCCACCCTCCCAGGCCCACTCGTTAGTGGAGGGATTGAATTCCCAAAGGTCATTGAGATATGCGTCGTAACCGGCTGGGTCGAATCTTTCCCCGCCGAACAACCACGCATTCCCGCTGCTGTCGGTCCAGGACATGGCGGCTCCACGCCCCCCTGGGACATTTGCCGATGATGGAACGCCGAGTGTGCCATAAACTCCCGGCTGGTAGCTCTGATTCGGACCCAACGAGCTACTTCCGCCCATCCAGGTCCACTCTGAAGTGGCCGGACTGAACTCCCAGACATCATTGAGATCGCCCTGTTTGTGAGCTGAGTCTTCCCCGAATCCACCGACGAGCCAGAGGTTATCCTCTTTGTCGACCCAGCCGACAGCGCCGGTACGTGCCCCGGGGACATTCGAAGCCAACGGGATGCCCAGTGTCCCGTAGACGCCCGGTTGGCCGCCGGTCGGGTTGAGGCCCCAAGAACTGCTTCCACTCACCCACGTCCATTGAACGGTGGCTGGGGTGAACTTCCAGAGGTCATTCAGAGCGTCTTGCACACCGACGGCATTATAGCCGTAGCCTCCGAACAGCCACACGTTGCCCTTGCTGTCTGTCCAGATGAGCGCCGCTGACCGGCCGCCGGGCAGGTTCGCGGCGCTCGCCACTCCCTGAACTCCGTAGACGCCTGATTGGTTCAGCTGATTACTACCCCCCATCCATGTCCATTCGTTGGGAGCGGTGGTCTGCGCGGCGGCGGAGAGTGAGAGGGAGACGAATCCGAGGAGAAGTCCCAATAGAGAAGCTGACAGCATGCGGCATTTGCTGATTGGCACAGGAATAACCTCGATGAAAGATTACTCAGCATCCTAATGGGAGTGGGGTGTAGAAGTCCAGCAGAAACTCGCGCCGCATCCATCCTGTCGTTTCCAGTCTTCGCACTCCTGCCTACGGCGACCCTGTTCCGGGGGTCCTGGCCACCTGGTTGATGATCCGCTGGAAGAGGACCACGCGGAGGTGAATACGGCGGGCTACGTCAGGCATGAACTCGGTGACGAAGTTTTCGATGGGCGCGCTGGCCAGGCCGGTGACGTAGCGCTCGCCGCTGGCGGGCAGATTGGTCTGCTGGCCGGGGACGTAGAAGTTGCCGAGCTCGTCGACGATGGCGAAACCCACCACGGCGCCGTAGTTCACCATCCCCTTGCCGTTGTCTCCCTGCGTCCAGACCACCTGCACGATGGCATGGCGGATGCGGCGCGGGATGTTGGCGTAGGGCATGCGGTGGTAGTGCGGGTCCTGGTGGGCGAGCGACGGAATGAGAAAGGTGCCGAAGAACTCGCCGGTGATGTCCTGCGTGTAACTGACGCCAACGGAACGAGCGAATCCCGTCATTCCGGGGCCGTAAGGGGAGTGAGAGTCGGCGCCTACCGCGATTGCCGAACTGCCCAGGATGGTGATGGCATTGAAGGGGTCCAGCACGTTCCGGGTCGCCAGCTTAGCTTTCTCTTTGGGCGTCAACGGCTTCACTTGCGGGCCATTCAGAAAGCGCGAAAACCAGTTGACCATTGGAATGGGCGGCTCGGCGGGCTTGCAGGGTTCCTGAGGCTGGCTGCTGACTGGCTCGTTGCCTGGGCCTGCCTTGGTCTGAGGGTTGGCGGGTTCGGCAGGAGTTTCGGAATGAACGGCGGAATCAGGATTGTTGGTCCCGGAGGCTCCGGATGGCTTGACGCCGTTTGTAGGCGGGCAGGGCCTTGCCGGCTTACTTTCGGGCGTGACCGGTTGCTGTGGCTGGGGAGCTTCCGGGAGCGCCGCCGCCAACTCAGCGTCTTCAAACTGTCCGGCTCGCACTGGAGTGGCGCACCCAAAGATTGCCGCCAGGCTCAGCGAAATCCAGACAAGCCATATCCTTTGCGCCCGCCGGGAACTTCTCCGGCCGCCGTTGCCGTCCTTCCCTCTTGATCCCCGTTCCAAGAGCGCAACCTCACTGCGTGGATTTGCCACCTGATGTTTGGATGCAAAGTGTTCGCGCGCATTCTGCCAATGCCACTGCCTGATCGGCGCGGGAGAATCGCCAAAGGTGTCCATTTTGATAAATTGACTCAAGTTTTGGCTGAAATGTCACGAAGATGATAGGGAGAGAGTCTAAGTTCAAGTAGGATTGAACGCCGTATTGACGATTGCGGTACATTCCGGGCCTGCGTGATTGACGTGCCACCGCGAGCGCCGCAAACTGAAGGTTAGGTTACCTACTTCTAAGGTACTTTTGCGAGGTTACTCGACGTGAGCACGAATCCTCCTCCCAATCCGCCATACGGACCTCCCTTTGGCGGTGTGGGGCGCCGCATCGAAGAAGCTGTGGAACTTATCGAAATGGAACTGCGTCACGCCATTGGCTATGTCAATGACGCCATCATCCCGCAGGTTCGCAGTGAATCCATCACGGCCATGCGCTCGCTTGCCGATAAACTGCGCGAACTGGCTGACCGTTTCGAAACGCCAAAGGGGCCCAGGCCCTGATGGGCGGAAGCCTTGCAGATCGCTTGCGCCGGTTTGCCTGGCCGGCGCTGGCTGTTGCATTGCTGGCCTCAACGGGCTGCTCGCATCACCGCAAGGTGGCCCAGTTGCCCCCGCCCCAGGCTATGCCGCCCGAGCCCGACCTTTATCCTTCCTCGCCAACCGCCAGGCCGCCGGCGCGTATTCCCATCACGCCCGTGCCGCCGGGCGGGGTCACCGACGAAGACCTCGACTTTGTAAATACTCATCGACCCATCCGGTCCGAAGTGGGCCTGGCGACCTGGTACACGGCGCCCTACAAGGGCCGCAAAGCCGCCAACGGCCAGGTGTTCAATGACTATGCGCTGACCGCAGCCCATCGCACCCTTCCCATGGGCTCGCTCATCGTGGTTACCAACCTCAAGACCGGTCAATCCAGCGCCATGCGGATCACGGATCGCGGCCCATTCATCAATGGCAGAGTGGTCGACCTGACGATCGCCTCCGCCAAGGCCACCGGAGTTTATCGCGGCGGTCTCGTCCAGGTCCGAATCGACGTCTACCAGACCCCCAAACCCATCGAGAGGGGTGGCCGGTGGTGCGTTCAGATCGGCGCCTTCAAGTCGGAAAGAGCAGCCCTGCAACTGAAGCATCAGCTCATCCAGTCTTATCCTGAATCCCAGGTAATCGAGTTCCCTGGCGAGGCCAGCTACTGGGTTCGCATCCGCCCCGAGGGAGACAACCGCGAGCAGGCCGAGTTCATCGCCCGGCACCTGCGTCCCTCAGAAGGGGAAGCATTCCTCACCCGGCTGGACTGAACTCCAACACTCCTGCAAAATATTCACATTTCTTAGACATGCAACAAGGAAACCTTGCGGGAAATCCCTTAGAATTCCAGCCATCCCAATTCCGGGGTAGATGTGCCTGGGCACTTCCTTGAGGTCCGCAACCCCCGTGCGGTGCTTCCCTGCCTGCCACTCCCCCGGAAGTGAGGAAACTGACGGAGGTTGGAATGCGAGTTCGGCTATTGGTTCGGCAAAACTATTGGGCGGTCCTTGTCGCCGCGGTGGCCTGCTTCCTTTTTGAGGCATGCTGGTACTCGTACTTCTATCAAGCCTGGCTCAGCGGAACCGGCCGCACAGAGGAGTGGCTCAAGGGCACAGGAATGAACGTCGGCGTGCAATTTGGCACGGCACTGGTTTCGGCAGCGGTTATCGCCATGGCGATCTCGTGCCTCACCCAACTCACCGGGCTCCAGACAGCGGTGCGGGGCATGAAGGTTGCGTTGCTCTTGTGGCTGGGTTTCGTGCTCACTACGTGGGCCACCGAATATGTCTTCGAGGTTCGCCCCCTCAGCCTGTTTGCCATCAACTGCGGCTTCTGGCTAATTGGCATGAGCCTGATGGGCGCAATTGTCGGCGGCTGGAGGAAGAAATGGGAGATCGACTCAGAACGCGCGGCTGGTGCTGCCTAGTTTCAGGAACCCAGCAAACTTTACTCCGGAGGGGGATAGAAGGGCAGCTTTTCGTTCTTCTCGTTGGCGCGGCGAATGGTTACTTCATCCAGCAGCAGCGCGGGCGCAAGCACCGTCTCCGGCACATCGCCAAAAGAGTTTGAAACGAACAGGTCCTTGCCCGCCGCCACAACGCCGGAGCGGATGGCACGCTGGTCCAGGTCGTCCAATGTGGCGCCGCGCACCAATTCGCGTTTGCCGGCCTGGGGGCCCTCGGCACTTACGCGGTAAAGCAGGCGGGGAGTCATATCGCCGCCCAGAGTGGCAACGTAATAGGCGCTTTTCAGGCCGCGATCCTTGGCCAGGGCTACCAGCTTGCGGTCGAGTTCATCGTCCGCAAGGCCTTCCTTCGCGGTGATCTTCAGCACCCCGAGCGCCGGTTTGGGTGGGCCGGTAATTCCGGCTCGCCCGTGGCCGTTCGACTGGGGGAAATCGCGCACCGGTTCGCGGCCAATCAAATAGCTCTCCAAACGGCCCGCAGTAACCAGCTTCACTTCCTGGGCGGGCACGCCTTCGTCGTCCACGGCGTAGGCGCCCAGCAAACCCTTCCCCGCAAAACTCCTGGTAGCGGGCGAGTCCACAACATCCAGAAACTCGGGCAGCACACGCGCATGGAAGCTCGACGCAAACGGTCCATTGGTTCGCGCTTCTGTGCCCAGCTTTGGCCGTGTAGCAGTAATCCCGCCCCCCAGCAGTGCGCGCAATGTGTCCGCGCTCGCATCGGAGCTCAGCAGCACCGGGCCGTGGTATTCCTCTTCGACCACCGGCGCTTTGCGCAAGTCGCTCAGCGAGGCGATGAGTACGAGAGCATGCTTGTCAAAGTCCTGCGGAGAATCGAGATCCGCGAGTGAAAAACCCGTGGTGGCATAGGACCGGTCAAGCCGCATACCGTCGGCTGCCTGTGTGCCCACGGCAATACCCTGCTGGTAGCCGGCTACTGCCTTGCTCAGGATCGTCCCCTCGCTGTTGACCAGCCACGTGGTGGTCACACGGGCATGGAACTCGCTCGACGAGTACTGCACATCGTGCTGGCCGGCCTTCACCGAGTCGTCGGTGCGATAAAGCCCTGAGTCCCGCGCCACCCGGTCCTCCCAGGCAGCCTCGTCCAGGGTCAGATGAAGCGGCTTTTCCAGCGCGATGGTCGGCTTTTCCTTGCTGAAGTCGTCAGCCTGGGGAGGCGTCTGCACCTGCTTGAGCTCGGCCTGCTTTTGCGCAAGAGCGGAGAGTGCGGCCTTGTAGGCCTGGTCGGTGGCCGACCACAAAGCGGAGCGCAGCGCGATGGGATCGTCGTCCAGAGAGGCAAGCTGAAGGGATCCGTCTCCGCGGCCGCCGGAGCTGTCGGTTTTGTAGTCGCCCACGCGCACCGTGATACGGGCCACGCGCTGGTGGGTGTGTTGCGAACCCTCGCCGGCGCCAAACTCGGCCTTGACCTCGTAGTTATCCACGTCTTCAATGCGGTATTGAATGAAGTAGGGCTTCTCAAAGCCCTTCAGTTGCAACTCTGTCTTGCTGCGGCCAAGCTCATCGAGCATCGCCTTCAAAACGGGATCCTTCTCGGCGTCGGCGCGGGTTGGCCGCGCGGCGCACACATAGGCTGACCCTAGAAGAGCGGCAAGAATCCCGGCTCCGGCAAACAATGAAATAGGATGAATGCGAGTCATCGCGTCTCCGTACTTTTTAGGTAACCCTTGATTAAGTTCGTTTGCACCCGGCAGCATTCCCTCAGGGGCTAAAGCCCATTGATTTTAGCGGCTTTTTCGGCACGACTAAAGTCGTGCCCTTTCAAACATCGACTTGTTCAGCATTCCCTCAGGGGCTAAAGCCCCACTGATTTTATTGGCTCTATCGGCATCCTTCGGCTGCGCTCAGGACAGGCTAGAAGTCGTGCCCTTTCAAAGCGAACAAATCCCGTTCCCCGGATCGAGTTTTTCCGCAGCCTGTAAAGCCCGCGTTCATTTTGCTCGATTTGCGGCGCGACTAAAGTCGTGCCCTGTCAAACATCGACTTGATCAGATATTCCTTAACTTTCAACCTCAAGTCTCGATTCACTTTCCTGCACCCGGAATCGGCAGAATCGGCGGCCGCGCCGTTCCCTGCGGCTGTCGCTGCGTTTCCATTTCGCTCAGCAACATGGCCGGGGCGACCGCGCTCACCGGAACCGTCCCCGACTCCGCGCCGCACTCGCCGTTGAACACTTCGCTCTTGTCGCTGGTGGCCAGGATGCGCTTCATTGCGGCCAACGGCGTGCCAACGATGCTGACGCCTCGCACCAGCTCATCCGGGCGGCCATCCACATATACCCGCCACACGACTAACGGAATGACTTGAAAAGCCTGCGGCGAACTGCGCGTGGTGACGGCGAACCCCGATGAAATGTCTTCAAAGTAAAGCCCAAAGGCCTTGCCTTGCTTTTTGGCTTCTTCAATCAATTTCTTGCGCAACTCGGCGTCGGAAACCGTCTTGGTCGAGGTCACTATCAGGTTGCCCTGGCGGCCCGTGGGCATGCGCCCGGTCTGCCCCCTTCCGTGGCCGTTCGAGGCCGCGAAGCTCGCGATCGGCAGCCGCGACATGAGGAACGTTTTCAAAACGCCATCCTGGATCAGGTCCACGTGACGCGCCTTTTGGCCTTCGTCGTCGTAGTCATAACTGCCGCTGAGCCAGGTCTTGCCGAAGGTGGTCATGGTTGGGTCATCCGCTACAGACAGAAAACTCGGCAGCACGCTCTTGCCCAGTTCCTTGGTGAAGGTCTGCCCTTCCTCATCGCCTCGTTGCCGCTGGCCTTCAAGCCGGTGCCCCAGCACCTCGTGAAAGAACACCGCCGCAGCGCGCCCGGAGAGAATCACAGGCCCGTTAAAGGGCTCCGTCATGGGGGCTTTGCGCAGCGCTTCCAGGCTCTTGCCCATTTCGCGGATGGCGGCTTCCATCTCCGCCTGGGCGGGAAGGCCATCGACCGTCTCCGCCTCAAAAGTCTGCGCGCGGAAGAGGTCCATGCCGTCCTCGGCGCGCGTCACTGCAAACACCACCAGCCGGGCCTGCCGGTGCGGGGACACCACTTGCGAACCCTCGGACGAAGCGTAGTAGTCGGTTTCATTCTGCGCCGAGAGCATTACAACGTTTTGGTATACGTCAGGATAGTCGCGAAAGATTTTTGAAAGCCCACGCACCCGCGGCTCCCATGCGGCGCGTTCAACAACCAACGGCGGCGCGGCCTTGCCAATGGCTGTTTGCGGGGCTTCCTGGCTGAAGTCGGGTGAAGAATCTTCTTCCTTGGCCCTTACCTCGGCCTCGGTTTTTACGCGCAGATAGTTGTCCAGGGCGGTGCCGTATCCAATGTTCGTTGCCAGCCACAACGAGCGCTCCAGCGCTTCGCGGTCGTCACTCAGCGGCAGTTGCATGCTGTTCACCGCAGAGCCGCGATGGGTTCCATGCGTGTTGTCCAGCTTGGGCTCGCCCAGCCGTACCTGGATGTCGGCCACTCGCACTCGATTGGTTGAGCTATCCACCAGCGCGCCAAACTGCGCGCGAATAGCAACGAAACTGGCGTCGCTCACCGAGTAACTGAGAAAGTAGGGCGGCAACTGTTTGTCGGTTTCCTGCTTGCCCGGAGCCTGCTTGCCGAGTGATGTAAAAGCGCGATGCAGTTCGGTCGTCATCGCATCCAGCAGAAGAGGCTTGGCCTGTTGGCCGCTTGCAACTACTGGCAATGCCAGCGCCAGTGCGGCAAGTACAATGCGGAAATAGCGTTGGGAAGTGAGCCGCCACATGACGGCTGAAGAAATGTCTGGCATAGGTTGAGAGGACTCGCGTAAAACCATCTGTAATCCAAATTGTCTCAGAGTAGCCTACTGTCGAGGAAACTTATCATGCGATTTGCACGCCGGTTGTTGATTGCGTTGTCCTTCACGTTTCTGCTTGCTGTGGTCGCTCCCCGGTATTCAGGGCCCCACGTGCATGCACAACAGACCGCGACCCCGACCGGGCCGGCCCAAATCGCACCGGCGCAGCCCGACAGGCAGCCCAGTCAGCCGCAGGCTTACACTCTGCCGCCCGACAAACTCGCCAAAGCCATCGCCATCAACCGCATTCGCAACATCCTGGATATCGTTGGCCCTTTATGGGGTTTGGTGGTGATCTGGCTTCTGCTTGCATCGCGATTCGCAGCCGGTCTGGCAGCGTGGGCAGGGCGCGTTGCCCGCCTGCGGTGGGTCCAGGGACTGGTGTTTTTTGCAGTCCTGCTTGTCATTCTATTTCTTGCCAACCTGCCTCTCGATGTCTACTGGCACCACGTCAGCCGTCAATTTGGCATCAGTGTGCAGCACTGGCCAAGTTGGTTTGGCGACCAGGCCAAAGCGTTGGGCCTCTCACTCGCCATAGGCGCGCCGGTGCTGCTGCTCTTCAACTGGATCGTGCGCCGCTGGCCCCGCCGCTACTGGTTTGGTGCCTGGGTGGCCACGCTGCCGCTCCTGGTGCTCTCCATCTTCGTGTCGCCGCTGCTGGAACCCATCTTCAACAAGTTCGAACCACTCTCGAAGAACAACGCAGGCCTGGTTACGGAGCTTGAAAAGGTCGCGGTCCGCACCGGCACCAACATTCCGCCTGAGCGCATGTTCCTGATGAATGCCAGCGCGAAGACTAATGGCTTGAACGCATACGTAAGCGGCATGGGCGCCACCAGGCGCATCGTGGTTTGGGACACCACAGCCGGCCGCATCCCCAACGACGAAATCCTGTTTATTTTTGGGCACGAAAGCGGCCATTACGTCCTCAACCACATCGTCAAGGGGTTGATCGTTACGGCCATTTTCCTCTTCTTTATCTATTGGGCCTGCGCCGGGTTCTCGGCCTGGCTGGTGCGCCGATTCGGCCAGCGCTGGCGGATCGAAGGGCAGGAAGGAATGGCCCCACTTGCCACCCGGTCTGGATTTGTCGTGCTTGTCCTGGCTGTGTCTATCGCGGGCTTTATCCTTACGCCTGCGAGCAACACCTTCAGCCGCTACCTTGAGCACGAGGCCGATGTCTACGGCCAGGAAGCCATCCACGGCATCGTCCCCGACCCGCAGAAGACTGCCGTTTCCAGCTTCAATCATCTAGGCGAAGCCTGGCTGGAGGATCCAAGCCCCAACCCATTCATCGAGTTCTGGGACTATAACCACCCCTCCGTGAAGAACCGCGCCAACTTTGCCGCTCAATACGACCCGTGGTCCAACGGGAGGCAGCCCCTGTTCTTCAAGAAATAGCGGCTTGTTTTCGGACTTTCTATGGTTGAGTTCAACCCGAGAGCATGGCAGCCAGCAGGGCCGTTCTTGGGGCCAAGTGCTCAACAAGAATCGATTCGTTCCGAGCGTGCGCGCCCTCGCCCACCGCGCCCATGCCGTCCAGCGTGGGAATGCCGAGCGCCGAGGTGAAGTTGCCGTCGGAGGCGCCTCCGGTTGAAGCTTCCTCAAGAATGAAGCCCAATTCGGCCGCCATGGCCTTTGCTTGGCGGAAAAGCCTCACGGTTGCGCGCGTGCGCTGCATTGGCGGACGATTGATGCCGCCGGTCACGACGAGCGTGCATCTCTTGTCAACAGGCCTCAGGCCGGCGAACTTGCGCTCGATGCGCTTGCCATCTCCATTGCGGGCAATCCGGACGTCCACCTCGGCCCAGGCTTCGGCGGGAACTACATTGCTTCGGGCGCCGCCGCCCGCTACACCCACGCTTACGGTAAGTCCCCGCGCGAGGTCCGTCCAGCCACTCACCGTTTCCACCGCGCGAGCCAACTCTCGAATCGCATTTGCCCCTTTTTCGAAGTCCACCCCGGCATGGGCCGCCACCCCTTTCACTTCGATTCGCCATTTGCCAGTGCCCTTTCGGGCAGTTTTGTAGGCGAGCCCCTGCGCCGGCTCCAGCACATAGACTGCGGCGCACTCGGCCGCCAGCCGCTCCGTAATGGGCCGCGAAACCGGGCTGCCGATCTCTTCCTCGCTGTTCAGCAGAAGCACAATTTCGCGATTGAGGAGGGCGGCTTCACCAAGCATCTCGATGGCGGTGAATGCCATGGCGACTCCGGCCTTCATGTCCAGCGTTCCCGGCCCCCAGAGCCGGCCTTCGCGCAGCTTGCAGGGCATGGTCTTCAATGTTCCAAGCGGCCACACCGTGTCGAGGTGGCCGAGCAACAAAATGCGGGCCGCTGGGCCCGTCCTCGATCTCGGTCCAAATCGGGCTTCGATAACGTCGCCGAAGTCACGTTGGCGGTGAATTCTAACTCGTCCGCCCAGAGCCTTGGCATGCGAGGCGGCCAGCGACACACAACCATCGATGGCGTCTTTTTCGCTGGAGGGCGACTCTGCCTGGACCAGCCGCTGGATCAAGTCGAGCAGGGCGGGCTGCTTGCGCCGCGCTCCCGCCAGCAGGGCACGCATCGGGATAGGAAGATCTGGGGTCAACGGCATTCGATTCACCTTCATTACCTTGGTAAGGACATGAGATCCAGGATCTCCTCATTCTACTGCGGTTATCGCTCAGTTTTGGCTACCAGACTGGGCAGAAAGGTGGCTTGGAAGGCGCATAGTGTGGCAAAAATGCCACAGGACAGCTATGACCTTCTGCGTCTAATGTTACGGATACAATTGGTTTTCCACAGGTGGAGAGCAATTATTGGCCGATCTTGCGCATTTGGAACAAACGATAGCCGGGTCCTTGGAGTTTACCGGTGTCGGGCTTCACTCCGGAGCCCCCGTCACCATGCGTTTGTTGCCTGCCCCTGCTGGTTCGGGCATCGTCTTTCGCCGCACGGACTTGGATAACTTCGAGATTGCGGCCAACGGACGCAACATCGCCAAAGTCAGCTATGCCACCAGCCTCATGCGCCAGGGCGTTCTCATTTCCACAACCGAGCACCTGCTTTCCGCGCTCATCGGAATGGGCGTGGACAATGTGATCGTTGAGCTGGACAACCTGGAGTTGCCCATCCTGGACGGCAGTGCTTTGCCTTACGTGGAAGCAATTCTGGGCGCCGGGATCCGTACGCAACGGCGCCGCCGCGAGACCATTCGCGTGCTGCGCGCCGTCGAGGTTTGCGAAGGCGACAAGTTCATCGGCGTCTATCCCGGCTCCGGCTACAGCATCCGCTACACCATCAAGTTCCCCGCGCCCATCGGCTACCAAAGCGCCTATGTCGATCTGGCCGCGGAGACTTACGGTACGGCCATTGCAGCGGCCCGCACTTTTGGCTACAAGGCCGACGAGCAGCGATTGCGCGACATGGGCCTGATCCGCGGTGCAAGCACTGAAAACGCCATCGTTCTGGGTCCCCAGGGGCCGGAGAACGGCCCACTGCGCTTTGCCGATGAATATGTGCGACACAAGATGCTTGACCTGATCGGCGACCTGGCACTTGCCGGACAGCGCATCGAAGGCCACGTGGTGGCTGAGCGTGCCGGTCACGCGATGCACACTGCGCTTGTTTCCCGCCTGCTCAAGGACCGGTCCGCGTGGGAGCTTGCACATGTCCCGATCCAGACCAAGGCGGCTCATGGTGAAGCGAAGGAATCCGGGCCTCGCATTCCTCTTCCCGATGCAGCGCTCGTAGGCGTTTAAGATCGCCTTCTGTCTTCGCCCCTGAACCATGCCGCCTTCCGGCTGGGATTGGCTGCTCCTTTCCGGAGCAAATTCTCAGTTGAACGGGCTATCAAATCCGACGGTATTTTTCGCGCGGCACGAAGCAACTCCGGCAATTTAAACTAACGTTTGGATTGAGTACACTGCCTGGTTGGAAGCGGACAGAGAGATAAGAGGAACGACTTGGGCTCAGGCGCGCAGCTAAACTTACGAATACCCCTGATTTTGCTCGCCGCCATCAACCTGGCAATTTTGGGCATGCGGCTCTGGCCCTGGCAGGAAGTGCTCAATCTTCCTGGAAACGGAAGCACCGCGATCGATCCGGCAGTGTGCTTGTTGGCCTATATCGGTCTCATTTTCTTTATCGGCGGCAACGGCCATGAACCTATTCAAAAGGCGCTTTCGGCGGGAGCCATTCTGGGACTTTTGGCCGGCGTCATTCTTGTCGCGCAAGTTTTGCTCAAGACGCGCTTCGCGGCCGCCGACTCCTTCCACCCAGGACTTGTGCGAGCGGGTCTGCTGGCTGCGGCCGGCGCAGTTGCGGGCGTCGCCGGTCTGCGTGGCGCCAAAGCAGGCGGAAACGCCGGCATCGGCATGCTTTCAGGATTATGGTGCGCCATGGTGGCCGGCCTGATGGCGTGCTCGGCGGTTTTGGTTCAAATGTATCTTCAAGGCCCGCCGATGCCGGAGACGCAGGACCCCTGGAGGCAATACGAGGGCCTCGCAATTGGCAACCCTGCCACCCAGGCACTGGTCAATTCCCTCAATTCTGCCACTTGGTTTCTGCTCATAGGTCCAATAGCGGGAGCGGTCATGGGACTGATCTTCGCTCTTTTCGTGCAGGCCAAGAAGGACTAGAGCATCCCTCTTGATGGTGTAGAGTGCAATATTCCCTCCGGGGCTAAAGCCNNTAAGCTTATTTTCCGGATCTTGCGGCACGGCTGAAGCCGTGCCCTTTCAAAGCCGCTCAACACCAACATGAGAAATGCTCTAAACCGAAAGGTCGAATTTGCCCTCAGGCAAACAGGATGCACATCGGCGTCGCCGCCGCGAAGCTCTTGCCTTCTTCAGCCAGCGCCCCGGTCTCCGGGTTGCGCGCGAAGACGCTGATCTGGCTCGAGTCCTGGTTGGCCACCAGCATCCATCGCTCTGTAGGATCGAGCACAAAATTGCGCGGCATCTTTCCCCCGCAAGTGGTGCGGCCGGCCGGCGTCAGACTCCCGGTCTTGGGGTCCGCGCGGAAATGATAGAGAGAACTGTCGCCGCGATTCTCGAAATAGACCGACGTTCCATCCTTTGAGATCACCGTGTCGCAGCCGCCGGTTGGGCCGTGATAACCCTCCGGCAGCAGGTCGATGCGCTTCACCAGTGTGAGCAGGCCGTCGGCCTTGTTCCACGCCAGCACGTCCACTGTCGAGGCCATTTCGTTCAACGAGTAAGCAGTGTGGCGGTTGGGGTGGAAGTGCAGCGTGCGCGGTCCGGCGCCGGACTTGGCTTTGTAGGTTCCCGCGGGGGTCAACTTCGCTGTGGCGGTATTCAAGGTGTAGATATGAATGCTGTCGCCGCCCAGGTCGTTGATGTAAGCAAACCGGTTGTCCGGCGAGAAAGAGGCAAAGTGGGCGTGGGCGGTAGGCTGGCGCTCAGGGTCGGGGCCATGTTCCGTGTAATGCTCCGACCATACGAGCGGGCTCAGTCGGCCATCGGTAACCAGAAAGCTGGCAGCACTGCCTCCGAAATAATCCGCGGCCAGCAGTACGCGGCCGGTCTGATCCAGGGCCACATGGCAAGTACCCGTGCTGGCCGAGTTCTGAGCGGAAAGCTGTTGCAGTTCTCCATTCTCGACACGGTAGCTGGCCACGGCGCCGGTAGGCTTGCCGTTGAATGAGTTCACTTCCGCGGCGGCGAAGAGAACCTTGCGGTCCGGTGAGCAGGCGACCCAATCCACATTGTCGAGCTTGGCGGCCACGCCGGCGGGAGTGAGTTCCGCGGTTGCCGGGTCCCAGTCATAGGCAAGGATGCCATTGGGGGTATTGGAGGCGATGAAAACGCGCCGGCGACGGGCGGCGGCGGCGGCAGGTAATGCGGTAGCGGCGAGTGCGGCTGCGGAAGCTGTCATCATGAATTCCCGGCGAGATAGTTTTTTCATGGCGGATATCATTGTCGCCGATGCGGCTTGGCAAGCGCCAGTACCGCGGCCCTACGGGGCGCGAAAAAGCGACCACTCTGCTGCCCCAGGATTGCGCTGCGCTTCTTCCTGGGCTATTTTCGACCCCTCCCTGACGGGAGGGACGTAGTATTTGACCTGCACATGCAGCGATAGGAACTAACTACGATAACAAGGAACGTTCATGCGATCGCCCTGTGGAACTGTTCCCGGACCGAGCAAATCGTGCATTTGGTGAGTTACACTCCAGAGGATTCGGAGTTGCCGGGCGGGAGTTTGAGATGAGACTGTTCTACCTTTTGGTCCTTGCAGTAGCCGCAATCGCAAATCCATATGTTGAGGCGCAAAACGCCAGCCCCAACCCAAGCCCTGTCCCCAACCCCGAAGCCACACTTCGCTACATTCATGGCGCGTGGGATACCCTGACCCGATCGATGACCGACTGCCACTCGCTGGTGGACATCAAGGTGACCGCGAACCCTGTGCTCTATTTGCCTGTTGAGATTTCAGCGCAGGCGGAAGTGGCGGCCCTTGAGCAGAAATGCCAGGTCAAGGTCGTTGCGCTTCCAAAACGAATCGAGAAGCTGGGTGACTTGCGTCCCGAAGAGGTACCTGCTTCCGGCCTGCTCTATCTGCCCTACCCCTATGTTGTTCCCGGGGGGCGCTTCAACGAAATGTACGGCTGGGACAGTTACTTTATTCTGCTCGGTCTTGAAGCGGATCATCGTGAGCCACTGGCCAAAGGAATGGTGGATAACTTCCTGTTTGAGATAGAACACTACGGAGCTGTTCTGAACGCCAACCGCACTTACTATCTAACACGCTCGCAGCCGCCGTTTCTAACTTCGATGATTCGAGCGGTGTATGAGAATCCTGTGAGCTTTCCTGCAACGCAGGCGGGCCGGACTGAGGCACGAGCCTGGCTGGAGCGCGCTTTTACCCTGGCGCAAAAGGATTACTCAACCTGGAAGCAGCCGGAACACGCCGCAGGCACTACGGGCCTGGCGCGCTACTTCGACTATGGAAGCGGGCCGGTGCCTGAAATGGCCGACGACAGCACTTACTACCCAGACGTGATTCGCTGGTTGGTTGCGCATCCAAAACAGGGCGGGGATGGCTATCTTGTGCGAGGCTCCGAACACCCCGATGCTACTGAAGCAGCCAGACTGAAGCAGACCAGTTGCGACGTGCATGCGAGCGTAGTTTGCGATCGCGCCTGGGCGGCGGGTTATAGGCTGAGCAAGGACTTCTACATCGGCGACCGCGCCATGCGCGAATCCGGTTTCGATCCCAGCTTTCGCTTCGGTCCCTTTTCAGGATCAACGCATCACTACGCGCCGGTATGCCTGAACAGCCTGCTCTATCGCTACGAACGGGACCTCTCCCACATTGCACATTTGCTTGCCAAGCCCAAAGACGCGCAACAGTGGGATCGACGCGCCAAGGCCCGGTACGCGGCAATGCAGCGCTATTTGTGGCGGCCGGGCGAAGGCGTTTTTGAAGATTACGATTTCACTCGCGCGCGGCCTTCGAGTTATGCCTATATAACTTCGCTCTACCCCTTGTGGGCCGGCGTTGCAACGCGTGAGCAGGCAGCGGAGATTGTGAAGAAACTCAACCTCTTCGAGCGCCCCGGGGGATTGTCGATGAGCAGCACAAATACCGGGACGCAGTGGGATGAGCCCTTTGGATGGGCGCCGACAAATTGGATTGGAGTTGCCGGACTCGAAGCCGAGGGCTTCCATGCCGATGCGGCGCGCGTTGCCAAGGCCTTTGACGCCACAGTCGACGGGGGCTTCGCTCAGGACGGAACTATTCGCGAAAAGTACAACGTGGTCTCAAGCAACTCCGATGTTCAGGTAAACACCGGTTACAAGGTCAACGTGATTGGTTTTGGCTGGACCAACGCGGTGTATCTGAAGATGAAGGAAGTTGCGGGGACACGGTAAGTTGGCACCGATGTAACCATTCTCCTTTATGACCCGTAAGCATAAGTAGAAGGGGTACGCAAGATGGGGAGCGGATCGAGCGGCGTTTCGGAATATCTCGACCACTTCCGGCAGGGAAATCTGGAAGCTTTCGAGACGCTCTTCCGCCTCAATCAGCGCGCGGTTTACGGCTGGATTCTGCGCATCGTGCGCAACCCTGCCGCCGCTGAAGATTTGACCGTGGAGACCTTCTGGCGCATTCATCAGGCCCATGCGCGCTTCGATCCCAAGCGAGGTTTTGAGGGCTGGGCGCGCCGCATCGCAACTCGTGCAGCGATCGATTGGCTACGAACTGCTCGGCCGGAGAACACACTGGACACCGAGCTGTGCGATGAACTACCGGCTCCGACTTCAGCCGACCCCGCTGTAAATGCGGAGATCCGGCGCAAGACAGCACTGGCCTTTGGGAGACTGCCGCCCAAATTACGCATCGCGGCCGTTCTCGCCGTTGTCGAGCAACGGCCGCACAAAGAAGTAGCCGAGGCGCTTGGTATTTCGGTCGCGGCTGTGAAACTGCGCGTCTTTCGCGCGCTTCGATTGCTCAGGAACGATCTGGAACGCGAAGGGATTACGCCATGAATTCACACGATCAGGACCGCATGAAGAAGTTGTTGCAGCAGGCGCTGCCTCGCATCGAAGGGGAACCGAGCCGCGACTTGTGGCCCGCAGTACTTAAACGGTTGGACGCCAGACCCGCGGCCCTGCCCTGGTTCGATTGGGCATTGGTTGGTTGTCTCGCGGGGCTAGTTGTTTTCTTTCCGGCGTCAATCCCTTTGCTCCTTTACTACCTGTAACCGCGCGGGCACAAGCCCGCAGAAATGGAAACTCCGATGAACACACATCCTTACCTGCGCGCATTCCTGGCGGGGGTGCTTGTACCTACACTCGTCCTGCCGCTTATCCTTGCAGGGTTCATTGTTTTTCGCTTGATCCTGCAAGTGCCGATCCCAATTGAACGCGCCATTGTCTTTCCCATGGCGCTGGTGCCGAGCCTGTTCGGGCTGTGGAATATGCTTTGGCTCGGGTCCCATGGGCGCACTCATTTGCCCATCGGCTTGCACGGTGCAATTCTGCCGCTAATCATGGCGCCGATTGGAGCGACGGCGGCCACTTGCCTGGGGATCCTTGTATTTGGCGGGCATGGCGTCACGTGGTTCCATGCCTTGATGGTTCCCTATGCGCTCATTGCGCCGACCTTCCTGGCCGTGCTGGCGGGATATTACCTGGTGTGGAAGTATGTTGTTGGGTTTGCGAACCGGGTGCTGGGTATCGCTTGAGTTCGAACCTCAGGGGCTTAAAGCCCGGCTGATTCTGTGGCACTTATGTACGGGCTGAAGCCCGTACCCTTCAAAACAGTGACTTAATCAGAGTTTCCATAGCGCAACGCAGCCGGGCGGCGAGACGGGTGGAAATGCTTTTGCGGCGATTCGCCTGGAACTCCGCGAACGGGGCGGCGAAAGCTGCCGAGATCCGCAATTGCACGCTCCACGACCGAAGCCCAATCGCCCGGCTCGGGTTGGCGCAGCAGGCGCGCCGCGGGGTACCAGGGGGTCGTGTCCAGATCTTGCATCCAGCGCCAATCCGCCAGGTGGGGCAACAGAATCCAAACCTGCTTGCCCATGGCGCCGGCCAGATGGGCGATGCACGTGTCGGTAGTAACGACCAGATCGAGCGTGGCCATCAACGCTGCTGTTTTTGCGAGATCCTGGTCGCCACTCGAGCCATCGCATACAGAGATATCGCGGGGCAAAAAGTTCAACTGCTCCGATGGCGCGCCTTTTTGCAGGGAAATCCAGGTCACTGCCGGCGTCCGCAGCAGGGGCAGGAGAGTTTCGAGATGCATGGAGCGTTGGCGGTCCGATTTGTAGAGGGGATTGCCCGCCCAAGCCACGCCTACACGCAACGGCTGTGGCTGCATCATGGTGGGCGCGCCGGGAATTTCCATTCGTCTTTGAAGGGCAAGCACTGGGTCGGCCCCAAGGTATGCGCCCGGCCAGGGCACCGTATCAATGGTGGTTCGAAAGACCGCCGGCAAACTCATCAACGGACACTCGAGGTCAAAGGCCGGCGGCTTTGCGCCGAGCAGCGCAACCTCCATCTGGCCCGCCCGCACCGCAGGCAGCGAATGCATGAGCCTTTCCACTGGCGCCCGGACCTGCAAAATGGGTATGCCGCCACGGGCTGCCACCAGGGTGGCATAGCGACAGAACTGGATGGTATCTCCCAGCCCCTGCTCGGCGTGGAGCAGCACGCGGCGCCCCTCCAGCGGCTCGCCTTGCCACCTGGGCTGCTGAAAGACTCCGGGGCTGCGATGCACTTCGCGGAAGTGCCAGCGGGCTTCATACTCGGGCCAGCCGCGCTTCCAGTCGCCCAGCCGCAACCGCGTCAGCGACAGGTTATAGTGCGCACCGGCACTGGCGGGATCGCGCTCGACCGCCGCCTCGTGGGCTTGCAGGGCTTCATTTGGCCGGCCCATGTCCAGCAGGGAGTTGCCGCGGTTGGACTCAGCGGCTAAATGGCCAAGGGCTTCAGCGCGTTCGAAGGCCGCAACCGCTTTGGCAAAGCTGCCTTCGGTGTGGAACAGAATGCCTTTCATATTCACGGCTTCGGGGTGGGAAGGATCACGCGCCAGAGCCGAGGTCAGCCACTTCCAGGCGGCTGCCAAGTCTGCCTGCGATGCGCAGAATTGGCACCACGCCACCATCGTCTCAACCTGTTCAGGATTGAGGTCGATCGCCTTTTGCAGGTGAGCCTCGGCTTGGTCCGGGCGGTGGCATTCGCGAGCCAGAAGCGCGAGGTTGAGCCAGCCGGCGATCATGTCGGGGCGCAACTGGACAGCGCGCAACAGCGCCGCCTCGGCGAAAACCTCGCGTCCCTGCTCGCGCAGCAGGTTGCCCAGATTAACCCAGGCCGCGGCAAAGTCAGGACGCCGGGCGAGCGCGCGCCGGTAGCGAATTTCGGCCTCATCAAGCCGCCCCATCCGGGCCGCGACAAAGCCTACTGCAAACTCGGCTTCGGGCAGGTGCGGATCGAGCGCCAAAGCCTGTTCGTAGCAGTCGAGGGCATTTTCATTTTTTCCTAGAAATGCCCATGCGTGGCCCAGTCCCATGTGAGCAGGCACCATTGCCGGCTGCTTGCGCAGGGCCAATTCGAATTCCCGCTTTGCCTCGTCAGGGCGACCGGTGGCGATCATCAGTTCGCCCAGGCCTATTCGAGCCAGCGGATCCATGCCGTCGAGGCTGATGGCTTTGGCGTAGGCCTGTTCGGCTTCCGCGTTTCGGGTGGCGGCCTTGAGCGCCTGCCCCAGAGCGACCCACGCCACGACCATCTCAGGCGCGGCGGCAACGGCTGCCTGGGCCATTTCTACGGCAGCTTCGGGCTGGCTGCTGGCCAGCGCCACCAGGCTGATTCCCACCAGCGCGTCNNCGGTCAAATGGCCGGTCAACGGTTGCGATGAGCTTCTTTCATGTTCCAGCATGGCCAATGCTTCCCCATAAATGGTGCGGACAGTTTGGAAGCTAAGGCCTTTGCAGTTGGCTCTCAACGGGAAAGTCCGGGCGACGCGCAGGTTTCGCGTGCGATTTTCCCGTTTTCTACGCTGGTTTGCTTTTGGGACTCGTTGAGCGACTAAGGAGGAATGCGGATAATTGCTCACTTCCGGGCGGCAATGGTTTATACCTTGGGTAATGGATCGGTAGCAACGGCTCCGACGTGTGGTGCAGCCCCTGGAGGCAGTGTCGCAAACATTCAGAATGCTTCTCCTGTAACAAGCATTGCAGCAAATAGTTGTGACGTAGCGGCAACTACTGCTGTGATGACTGGACTGACAGCAACGATGACCCTTTCATATACACCAACAACGGATATTTCCGGTGTCTCCGGGTGGGGTCAGGGTGTGCTTTATTTCATAGCTTGGCCAACAGCAGGGCAGTTGAATTACAAGCGATGCAACTCGTCCAGTGGCCCGGTAACCCCAGGGGCGGTTACGTGGAATTGGAGTGCAAAATGAAACTTAGATATTTGGTTGCATTTGCGTTTTTGTTCTGCGCTTCAGACCTTCTATGTCAATTCGCGGGAGGCAGTCGAGGCTCTGAATCTACTGCCAGTCCTGCTCCTACAGTGTGGAATCTGACGACCACAACGGCATCATATAGCCCTAGCCCTTTTCCGGCAGATGTCAGAGTGTGCTGCGGAGTCGAGTGGAAATGGCTGGAGCCTACAACGCAAGGGACTTATGTTTGGAAATCGCTTGACGCATGGATAACGCTCAATCATGCACATAGCGGCTCCAAATTGATATACACTTTCCTCCCAGTTCCGCCGTGGTTAACAAGTGGTGCAAATGGCACTTATCCGCCAACTGATTTAGGAGTTACTACGACCACCTGTTCCGGCATAGATGGGAGCACGGCGAATGTTTACGACTGTGCTTACAAACAATTCGTAACGGCATTCATGCGTCATGTATGCGGCGGACTTATTGCAGCACCAGGTTCTCCTTTAGTTGGAACATGTAGAGTTCGCAAGTTTGAGGCGTGGAATGAGTTCAATGCCAACAATTACTGGAGCGGAACCGACGCTCAGCTTGCGGTTATGGGCAATGACATGTCTACGATTGTCCACAAGTATTGCGGCGATTGCGTTGTCATGCTTGGCAGCACTTCAGCGGGTGGAGATGGTTATCGCCCCAACGGTGAACCAGTTCATTACGATACGGCTCTTGCGGACGTAGCCACAAAGTGGGCTGCGATTCCCGGTGCATCGCTGTGGGACGCAATATCATGGCATCCTTATCCGTCACGTACCGATGTCACCAATGTTCCGGTCACATCGCTTGTCAGCTATGACAGTGCTACTTGTACATCAGGCAATACACCCAATGTGCATTGCTACGTGCCGATTAGCCAACAGGTAACACATTTGCGCGCTGCTTTGGCAGGGATAACTGGAACTAATGTTCCTATATATGCAACTGAAGGTGGTTGGGGTCTAACTGCCAATATCTGTGACACGACTTGTGATACAACTGACGCCACCCATGGCGCAAACACAATAATGCTGCGCAAGGCTTTCATCAGCCAGTGGATGATAGTTCTTCAGGAGCAAGGCGTCACAGGCGCAATGTGGTACGCGCCACACGATCAGGGCTGGGGTTCGATGATCGGAACCGGCGTTGCCGAAGGCCGTTTCCCCATTATTCCTACCTCGTACAATGTAGTTAGTGCGTGGAATCAGACGGCGGCCTGGCTGGCTTCGGGAACTGTCACATTGAATTCTCTGGCTAGCGCCACTGTCACAGGGGGGAAGGTTTGGACGGTGAGTATGACCATTAGCGGTGCTCCTGCAAAGCTGGCATGGTTCGATGGTTACTTGGCAACTACAAGTTATGCCACCACCTTCACCACACAGACTAACTTGAGCGGAACTTCATCCGCAATCACTGCCGGTACGGTAACGCTGGATCAGACACCAAGACTTCTGCAATAGCGCAGGGGCTTGCGGCGCGGCTAAAAAGCCGTGTCCTTTCAAAGCCGGGACTTATTGCCCGCGTTTCCAGCGCAGCATTCCCTATTTGGCCAACTGCTTGACAAAGAAGCCCGCCATGATGTGGTTGGCTTCGATNNCGTTCAGGTAGGCGCGGTGCAGGTTGACGGTTCCGCTGAGCAGCAGATCGCGGCCGCTGGTAACAAAGAGAGACGGCGGCAGGCCATGCAGGTCCGCGAACACGGGCGAGAGAACCGGGTCCTTGGGGTCGGTCACGGCCACATATTCCGGGTCGTGCGGACCGGATTCCGGCGGGTCAAGATGGCCGGAGAGTCCGCGCAGCGCGTACATGGCGATCGNNCGCCCATGCCGCTGAAGATGCCGAGAGCCGCGGGGAGCGGCAGGCCGAGCTGCTTCAGTTTTACGGCCACCTCGGCGGTGAGGATGGCGCCGGCGGACGTTCCGTAGATGACGATGTGCTGCGGCTTGTAGGTTTTCAGCAGTTCCTTGTAGACAGCCACCGAATCGTCTACGGCGGCGGGGAAAGGATGCTCGGGCGCGAGCCGGTAAAGCACGGCGACCACTTTTATCTTCGTGTAACCGGCGATGGGGATCGACTCGGTATAGGAGCCGGAGTCGGAGTTGAAGCCGCCTCCATGGAGGTTGAGAAGCACCTTGTCGCGATTGGCTTCGGGCAGCCCTTCGGGGGTGACGATGCGAACCGGGACTCCGGCGATTTTGTCTTCGACAAGCTGATTGGGGCAGAGGAGGCTCCAGGCTGCTTTCGCCTTGGCGGTATATTCGTCGGTCCGGATGCGGCGGAGAGAGAGCGGCTCCGGCGGGCCTTGGTCCGGCTCCGTGCGGCCCAGCGACAATTGCGCCTGAGGGCTCAATGCGGTAGGCACTGGAACCACGCGCGTTACGTGCGCGTTGCCCTGGGCATCGATGTAGCTGGTATCGCGGCTGGGCGCTTGAGACGCGGTTGTGGACTGGGGAGCAGGCTGCTGCGCGGCTAACCCGGCCGACACAAGAAAAAGCAGAATAAATGGTGAACGAGTTACTTCGAGCATCTGGGCAGACTCCTGCGGGGCGATCGTTATCTAGCGAGGCAGTGAAGGGCTAGTCCCCAAAGTCTCGGGGGGATGAACGCATCCAACGCCAAACCTATCCATCATAACCCTGCGAGCGCTCGGATCGGGCACCGCGTCGTCGAGGTTTCGGTTGCCGGGGTGGCCGCATCACCCAATGGCATTGGCTATTTGCCGATCTGGTAGAGTTGGCACAGTCCAAGACGCTCTATTGTGCACGCCGGAAACGCGTTCTGCCAGAGATCGAACAGGCCTGGCCGGAAACGCGCGACAGCTTGCGGGCGCAGCAGCTTCAGAGCAGATTTCAACCGGGACGCGCCTTTTGGGAGTGCGCTCCTTTACCTTGTTCGGGGGATTCATGCGATTACAGTGTGTAGTGATTCTGGCAGGCCTGTTGCTGGTTGTCGAGCCTCTTTCGGCTCAGCCTGACAGCGCAGTTTATGGGGCAGATTACACGATAGTATCGGGCACGTTGAACGGAGCGATAAACGCGTCTTCGTGCGGCACATCCAGGGCACCGTCCTGGTGTTCGGGGTCGGATGTGGGGGCATGGATCAACGCCGCCGCGGGCTACTCGAAAGCGAAGGGCGGCAACTGCCAGATTCACGTAACGAGCGCAGGAATCATGAGCACCGCGCCGCAGATTCCGTTGGGATGCACTCTGGACGTATTCGCGCCGCTGGCACTTAATGTGACGTGGCCTCTGACCCATCACGGCGTGGTCATCGACCTGCATGGGAATCCCGTGACTGGAAACACAGGGCCGGCTCCGGCCATCGATATTGGAAAAGCCAGTGCGAACCTTGTGAAGCGTTCGGGGCGTGCTTCAAGCGCCGGGACCGCGGTTACATATGCGGGTGATGTGGCCGGCAGCGGGCAGGATTTTACAGGGCTCGTGCCCGGTTCAGCATTTTGCCTCGGCGCATCCTGCTCCACTATCGGTTCGGTGAATTCAAACACGTCCATCACTCTTGCTTCAAGCATGGGCGCGCAGAGAAATGCGAACTTTACGGCCTACTCCGGCTCGGCTCCCGCGACCGTCAACACAGACGCGACGGGGAAAACTTTGACCTGGGCGAGCGGACCTGCCTTTGATCTCGACAAGGGCGACCAGATCGTTGTGAATGGCTTGGCAGCAAACGTGATTGCGGTTAGCTCTTCCACAGTCACGGTCGGCAATTCGGTTTGCACTTCCTGCTCGAGTGTTCCTTATGTGGGGATTATCTTCCCGAACAATATCAGCGCGAACGCTACACCTCAGCCGGTTACTATCAAGAACCTTGTATTGAAAAAGGGAACAAGCGCCGGTGACGCCATTCGGGCAACAGGCATTGCAGGGTTGCAGTTGGAATTCCCGCATTTCATCGGTGCATGGGGGGCCCTGTACGATTCGCGGGGGTCGATCACAGCGAACATATTCGGCTTGTCCAGCACGAACCAGGTTAGCGGAATCGTCATGGACGGGTTCAACGGCGCGGGCTTTGTGAGCGGATCGAACGCCAACCACTTTTACGGTGTAAGCATGACGCAATCGACCACTGCGTCCGGAATTGCGATTTATACCCCGAAAGGAAGTAAATCGGGATACAACTTCTTTGGCAACGTGGAACTGGAAGGGAACGCCAATGATGCGGTTATTGCCGATTGGGGACAAGGCAAGGACCGATACGAGATGAGTGATTATGAGCAGAACGGGACCGCTACAGGCGGGTACGAGATTTTGCTCGAAAGCAACTACAACAAGATTTCCGGCCCCGCCCAGATGCAGACATACCATCCTTACTTGATTTACCTGGCGACGGGGACTTTGGGAAACGTAATCGAAGATTTACAGATCAGTGCGTCGAAAGCAGGTGCGGTGGGAATCCATACAGGATTCGCAGCAAGTGCCCGGATCATCAACAACACCTTTCTGGCGGGGACGATGACTTTACCTAAATCGCCTACGGGAAAAGTGGTGGTGATAGACACCGACGGAAACTACACCGGCAACGCATTCAATGCGATCGGCGGAATTTCCGTCGGCGGGAACGCAGTGCCCACGAAAGCTGGTACGCCCGCGGCGAATCGGGGCGTCTGCTGGAAAACGCCAGGGACCTTGGGCTATTGCTCTACAGGGCTCGACCCTAACGGAGCTTGCATTTGCAATTGAAGGGAAAGCCGAGATGAACTAACGACTCGTTATCGCGGCAAAAGATGAGGACGGCGAAGGGGAACCTTGCATTGAGCGATTAAGTCCGTAAAGTTCTGTA
>PLZC01000258.1:6939-7090 GCA_003151985.1 Acidobacteriaceae bacterium | reverse complement strand
CGCGGCTTTCCACCTGGAACATGCCTACTGTGTCGGCCTTGCACAGCGTCTCGTAGACCACGGGGTCTTCAGGCAATGCGGAGAGGTCTATTTCCTTTTTGTAATGGGCCGGAATGATTTCAATGCAGTCCTTGAGGACGGCCATCATGCC
>PLZC01000258.1:203-6891 GCA_003151985.1 Acidobacteriaceae bacterium | reverse complement strand
CCGGCGCAGATGACCATGCCGCCGGAGTGCTGGCCGAGATGGCGCGGCAAGTCCCGCATGCGCTGGCAGAGGTCGAGATAGCGGCCAATGCGTGGATGGCGAATATCGAAGCCTGCCTGCTCGAAGTGGTGAGCCATGGTGTCGTATGCGCCGCGCCACTCCCAGTGGCCCACTAGCCCGGAGAGGCGTGCGAGCTGTTCTTCATCGAAGCCCAGTACCTTGCCCACTTCGCGCGCAGCGGAGCGGCCGCGGTAAGTAATTACGTTGGCCGTCATTGCTGCGCCCAGCGATCCGTAGCTCTCGTATATATGCTGGATTACCTGTTCGCGATGATCACCCGAGGGAAGGTCGAGGTCGATGTCAGGCCACTCGCCACGGTTCTCATTCAGGAAGCGCTCGAAGAGTAACTCCATACCGACCGGGTCGATAGCGGTGATTTCAAGCGCGTAGCACACGGCGGAGTTGGCAGCCGAGCCGCGTCCCTGCGCCAGGATGCCGTGCTGTTTGCAGTAGCGTACGATCTCCCAGACTATGAGAAAGTACCCGGCAAAGCCTAGCTTGGCGATGAGCTTGAGTTCGTGCTCGACCTGGGCACGGGCCTTGGTAAGCAGTGACCGCTTGGCCGGCGAGCCATAGCGGAGTTGCACGCCTTCTTCCACGCGCTTGGCGAGAAAACTATCCATCGTCTCGCCGGCAGGCACCTTGTAGTGGGGAAATTCATAGCCAAGATTGTCGAGCGCAAAGCCAAGCCTGCCGCTCACAATGCTGGTGTTGGCAATGGCTTCGGGAATATCTGAAAACAAAGCAGTCATCTCGTTCGCGGCACGTATAGAGCGCGAAGCGTTCAAGGCCAGCAAGCGGCCCGCCTTATCGAGAGAGGTGTGATGACGAATGGCGGTCAGCACATCAAGAATCTCGCGGTCTTTCTCTGAGGCGTAGCGCACACCGTTGGTGGCGACCACAGGCAGGTGCAAAGAGGCCGCGAGGTTCAGCAGCGATTGGTTGCGGCACTCCTCATCGCGCTGGTGATAGCGCTGCAACTCCAGATAGAGATTGCCGCTGCCGTAGATGGCTTTCAGCCTATTCGTACGTTTGCGCGCCCCGTCAAGCCCATCCTGTGCCAGAGCCGCAGCCAGCGGGCCTTCATCGCCGCCGGTTAAACATATGAGGCCGGCAGAGAATTCTTCCAGGTCGTCGAGCGTGGCGGCGCCTTCCGCCTTCGTCTCCTCGCGCATCTTGAAGCGCGTAATGAGCTGGCAGAGATTCTGATAGCCGGTTTGCGAGGCGCATAGGAGTAGCAATCGCGGCGGCGCGGCAGGGCATTGATGCGGCAACCAGGACGGTGGTGTGAGCCTGTTGCCCAACGAACTGACGGCGATCTCCGCGCCGATGTGTGCTTTGACACCGGATTTCTTGGCCATAGTGTGAAAGCGTGCCACGCCGTAGAGCCCATTGCGATCGGCCAGTGCGATAGCAGGCATGCCCAGCTCCGCGGCGCGTTCGATCAGCGCTTCAGGCTGCGATGCCGCAGCCAGAAAACTGAACGCGCTTGCCGTGTGGAGCTCGATATATTCGTTGGATTCAGTCATAGAACGCCTCCAACTGCCATATGCTATGCTCGTAGGCCGGAGTCGTCGCAGCACTTTGAACGTCCACATTGCGAACCAGCACACACGCCACCGATGATCCGTCGCTTGTCTCCGCCAGCACATCCCATTCTTCTGTATTCCAGCCATCGTCACACCACCAGCAGCCGCTGCTCTTCCACGGTCCGTAGGCTGCGTCGACTTTGAAGCGGCGCTCGTTATCGCGAAAGACAACAGGCTTCCCGTCGCGCAATTCAACGCGCACCGGTACAGGAGGCCTAAGCCGGCGCAATGCCATCCTCGTCTGTGCCGGCGCATTTGATTCCGCCGCGCTGGATTGCATATTGGCTACCGAAAAATGCTCCATGCGGAAGCTGCCTGGCCGGTGCGTGTCTTCGAGCACCGGCGAGCCCACGCGATCTTCGCCGGCTATGGCTTTCAGGCGGGCAATGGTTATGTCCAGGCGCGAAGGGTCAGGTGTCTGCGGCGCAAAAAGCCCTAGCTGTACCTTGATTGACTGGCCTGCCTCCGCGGAGAGGGTGAGTGAGAGCACAGCAGCCTGCGGCGGATGCGCGGCGATTTCCAATTGCAACAGCTTGAGCAGAAATTTGCGGTCGGTGGTTGGTATGGCAGGCCGGATCACGCGCCTGTATGCGTGCTCACCTTCGAGCTTCATCTGCACTTGAAGCGAAGCCAGCGATAGAGCCCGCGCCCCGGCTCGTGCTACCAGGCAATCGATCATGCGCGCGCCGACAAACAGGAGCGAGTCGGATTGATCGACAGGCGTCTCAAATTCGCAGACCTCTTTGAGTGTGAATTCGCGTTCGATGGGCTGGAATGTGTGAGGCAGAGCGCCGCGTGCCAGTTCGCGCAATTCCGCGGCTTGCGCACCCAGCCGGGTCACCAGTTCCACCTGGGGCAGAGCAGCCAGCTCACCCAGGGTCAGTACGCCCCACATTACGAAAATCTCAGTCTGTTCCGGCGCCAGGCCGAGCAGTTCAACAGGCAGCTTGGCCAGCGCATCCGCTTCCTGATTGGCGGGAATCACTGTGATGCCGCGCGTAGCTGCGGCCTTGAGCCTGGCTGCGTGGAAGTTGGAACTGACGGCAACCGAGGTGCGAAAGCCGGCGGCGACAAGAGCAGCGCGCAGTCTTTCGGCCAGGGTCTCCGGTGGTCCGAAGAGCCGTTCTGTACCAGTAATATCGAGCATGCAGACGCAGGCCGTCCCCTGGCTCTTATCTTCCAATCGCGGCGAAAAATGCGCGGCACACTCCAGCAAGGCCATTCGTGCCGCGTCTTCGTTCTCGGCGGAGCGAGGAAACAGGCGCAACCCCGGAATGCTTTCGGCTTCAAGCCGCGTCATGCCTAGTGCAGCGCCCTTCTGCCGTGCCCGTCGATTGAGGGAACAGATGGTTTCCACCGGCGCGCGACCATCCAGCACGGCTATAGCATCGGGTTGCAACTCAGGTCGCAGTCGCTGCAAGGTTTGCGCGGGAAACTCCGCGGCGTGGACAGCAGCGTAGAGCGGCTTATTCTCAGGTTTCATGCGCGTTTCTCCCTCTCCCATGTGCCGGTTGCCGACCAGGTGGACGCAGGCGGTTTGCGTGCGGTGGCGAGCGCGGGTGTAAAGCGTTGCCGGCCGCTCCGCACTTCATAGGAGTAGCCGGACAGCACCGTTTCATCCCTGGTCTTGGCGCAAAGCGGAGCGCATTCCAGCACCACTGCTGCGCTGGACTGTGCCAACGGAGCCTGCGAGAGTACCAGCAGGGAACAGCGCGTACGGTCTGCCGCTTGGCGGAACCTGAACCATGTGGCAAGCGGAATACGCAAGCCGTACTCCGCGGATGTGCTGCCAAGATCCAGCACCAGGGCTGCGAAACCGCCGGCTTGCAGCAGCAGATCGGTAGCGCGAATCGCCTGATCCAGGCGGGCATAGGGCTTGCCTTTGGGTAGTTTTCCGGCGCTGCCGCACCGCACCCAAAGCAACTGGTTCAGGCTCACTCCACTGGCCGCGGCAGACTCTGCGTCGAAGGCATCGTCTGCATCCACCCAGGCGCAGACACGGCCCTCCTCAGTCGTTCGTGCGAGGAAGGAGATAGCCAGGCTCGTGCGCCCTGAAGACTCGGGTCCAGTTACCTCGCTGATCGCACCAACAGGCAATCCGCCTTCGAGCAGCTTATCCACTTCTGAAACGCCAGTAGGCGTGGTCTCGCGGATAGTGCGCGGGACCGGCGTCAGCGCCGCGGGAAAGCGGCGTTCGAGGGTGTGTTCGATCTGGATTCGCAGGGCTGTAGCGGAAGGCATGGGGTTAATGTATTCGCCTTATCTTCGCTATCATCGCCCTAAATTTATCTATTTGTCAAAGGGGCAGACGCCCACTATTCCGTATGTGTATATTTTTCAAAGAGTTAGTACGCGGAGCGGGACTAGTTTTGAAAGGGCATGGCTTCACGCCTTGCGGAAAAGACACCCTCGGCCAAGGCTTTGTAACAGGGCACGACTTCAGTCGTGCCAATAATTCAATGCATGTTCCGACCCAAGAATCGTATTACGCGTATCCCTACCGCTCTGCTGTCTTTCAACTCACATTGTCAAATCACCAGGGCGTCCCAACCTAGCTGCTTAAGGGCATCGATAGTCTCCCTGTCTCGCTCCTTGTTTCGCCGCAGCTTTGGAAGCCAGAAATCTAGGTTTGATTTGGGGATGAGTCCGGTTTTGCACGCATGAGAATGCCAAAAGCACCCATGCACGAAAATGACCTTGCGCCTTGCCGAGAACACCAAGTCCGGCTTCCCGGGAAGGTCCTGTCTGTGTAACCGAAATCGGTAACCGAGGCTATGCACCAGACTCCGCACTTCAATTTCAGGCAATGTGTCTCTGCCCACGGATTGCGCGCATATTCTCGCTGCGATCCATGATTCAGATCTTGAATTTCTCTCGAAGCCATTTCAGAACGGCACGTTGCTCGTCGCGGCCTGCTCGCCGGACTTGTGACAAGAGCCAAATGGTAGTTGGCTTTGCGGCTGTAATGCTCATCGCACCTTGATAGCACGTCGAACAAAGTGTCCGCAGGTTGGACATATCCTCCTCGCCGCAAATCTCGTTCGCTTCGTCGAGTCCGATATAGAAATCGACCCTACGCCCGGTAAGGTCGTCGATATCGCCTGGGATGACACCGCACATACGACAATAGATGTCGTGGCCCGCGAGAACATAAGTGCGTTGTTTATCGGAAAGTCCAGGCGCAAAGGCCACCTCGCACTCCTCCGGCGGGCGCTCTGGCTCGTCTAGACCTCGAAATGCCCTTTCAGATCCCCGCCCGTTGTTGCCACATGCTCTTCGCAGCAGTCGAGTTCGTTTTGGTAAATCAAATCGGCGCATTCGGATATCCTTTTGTGTTTTTCCCTGCGATTCGCGAGTATCAGAAAGATGCCCGCCATGTTTCCGTGGACAGATTAACGCGATTCTCCAAGGGCGGCGCAATTGTGAAAATGCGCGGCCTGGTGGCAAACAGGTGAACGCGATAGATCTGCCATTGCGCGGGCATTTGTCTTGCAAATTCGAACTCGTTGCGTGTGATAAAAAATGGAGTTCGGGCAGACCCGTTTGTGGTCTTGACTTCAATCAGGCGAGGACTACCCTCTAGGCTGAAAGAAGAGATATCGTACCCTGCGCCATCCCCATCTTCTGCGGCAGTCCATCGGACTTTTTTGGCTAGATCCGAGCGATTTCCTTGCTTCAAGCGGTACTTTTCAAGGTTAACGACAAAGGCCTCCCCGGCTTTGCCCAGAGAACGGTTCCGATGGTCTCGCTCCACCGGATCAAATTTCACAACGAGCCGTCGCAGTCGATCTGGGATCTCGCCACCGGAAGCCTTCGGAGTAGGAGGGGCAACAAAGACTTCGGCTGTTACCGGTAAAGAGGGTCGCGAAATTGGCTTGGCTTTGAAAATCTCTGGATTGCTTGTGAGGAAACGGTCTATGGCGTCGAATATTGCATTCTGAAAATTCAACTTGGGCTTGTATCCAGGAATCCACGGCATCCCCAATTCGTCCAGAACTGCAGAGATATTTTGGTGCTTGAATTCCACGGAGCGATGAGTTCGGCCAATCTTGGCCATCAGAGCCGCACTGTGTCTGGATTTGATATATGTCTGCCCGGATAGTTCCGCTATCAGCATCGAAAAATAGTCGGCGACGATCATGTCGAGTTCGTCGTCTTGCCACCCCTTACCCTGCTTAATCTCTTCAGGCATTTGCCAATACTATATACAGATCGGAATAAGATTGGCCCGGTGGGGATGCGTGGATCGAAACCACACTCAACGTAACAGCGTCAGCATCCATGGCCCAATTCCCTCGTGTTCTCTTTATATTCTCTTTTGGCCTCAGGAAAACTTGTTTATTTTTCCCGAGTTCAAGGGAGTACCACAAAAGGAACTTTGCAGCTTTGGAGTTGCAGGAGAGGGGATATAAACAACTTCGCTTGACTGTGAGCGCTGCCGGGCCTAGACTCACTGGGGTTTGGGCATACGGGCAAACATGCGCGTGTCCAACCGCCAAGCCGCAGGCAACTGACTGCGGGCCGAGCGAAGAACGGCTCCGGGTAACCGGGACGAAGCCTTGCAGCGTCTATGACTTGCAGGCGGCTGTTTTGCTTGGGACCCAGCGCCTGTGGCGGCAAGAAATCAGATTGGAGAACTTTATGTCATCGGTAACCCTCGAGCAGGAAATTAATCCCTGGGAAGCCCAGGCAGCTCGGTTTGAATTTGCAGCTCGCAAGCTTAACCTCGACGAAGGCCTGTGGAAGGTGCTCAGCACTCCTTCCCGCGAAATCATCGTTCACTTCCCGGTAACCCTGGATAGCGGCAAAATCGAAATGTTCACCGGGTTCCGGGTGCAGCACTCCATCGCCCGCGGTCCTTGCAAGGGAGGCATCCGTTACTCGCCCAATGTGAACCTCGACGAGGTCCGTGCCCTTGCCAGTTGGATGACCTGGAAGTGCGCAGTCGTCAATATCCCCTTCGGCGGAGCCAAGGGCGGCGTCATTTGCAACCCCAAGGAAATGAGCCAGGGCGAGTTGGAGCGCATGACCCGCCGCTA
>PLZC01000258.1:0-191 GCA_003151985.1 Acidobacteriaceae bacterium | reverse complement strand
GAAAGCCTGCGCTACCTCAACATGCCCGTCGACGGCTGCCGCGTCGTCATTCAGGGATTCGGAAACGTGGGCTCGAACGCCGCGCGCCTCATGATGGAGCATGGCTACAAAATCGTGGGAATTGCCGAGAAGGATGGCGGCCTGTCCAATCCGAACGGTATCGACATTCACCAGTTGATCGAATACAAATA
>PLZC01000372.1 GCA_003151985.1 Acidobacteriaceae bacterium | reverse complement strand
CTCTTGTAGCGGGAAACGGTGTTGTGGTGGAATACGCCCTTCTGCACGCTCTTGTCGAGAGTGGAGACCGTCTCGCGATACTGTGTTTGGGCGGCCTTTACGTCTCCCTTGGCGATGGCCTCGCGCAGAGTGCGCAGGCTGGAGCGCACACGGCTACGATTGGCGCGGTTTACTTCGGTCCGGGTGACTGTCTGGCGGGCACGCTTCAGCGCCGATACATGATTTGCCATTCTGCTTCCTTAATCTCAAGCCCTGGTTTCAGGGAGGGATGGTTTGCGGGGCCAGAATGCAAATCTTTCCGCATCCCTCGCAATTTCTTAGTCTACGGGAAACCGGGCGGTGGGTCAATGCGGACTTGCGGGGCAAAGGGCACCGGGGCCTGGGGGCTGCTCGGTAACGCGGACCTCATCAACCCCCATTTCGCGGAATACTACTGCGGGGGGTTGGCTTGTCCGGTCGAATCAGGAGGCGCAGCCTGCTGCCGAGGCTGCTCGGACGCGGGCGGTACGATTTCCGACTGACCTCCAGGCGCGCTTTCCTGCACACCGATGGAAGCCCCGGAAACCACTAACTGCACCCGCCGGTTTTGGGCCCGTCCCGCATTGGTAGAGTTATCTGCGATTGGATCGCGCTTGCCATAACCCGCAGCCGCCACATTCTTGTCCGGCACGCTCGCAGTTATCAGATACTGCTGTACGCTGTCGGCGCGGCGCTCGGATAACTTCTGGTTGTATTCATCCGAACCGATGTTGTCCGTATAGCCCTCCACCTGGACCTTCAAGTCGGGATAAGCAAGAAGAATGCCGGAAACCCTGGCCAGTTTTTCCCGCGCTTCCGGTTTCAAAGTGTACTTATTGAAATCGAAGAGCACATCCGACATGTTCATGATCAAGCCGCGCGCTGTCTCCGTAGTTTGCAGCACCTGGCTCAACTGCTGCTTGAGCCGCTCCCGCACTTGCTCCGCCTGCTGAGTGGCCTGCTGGGCCTGTTGATTGGCGAGGAGCGCTTGCTGATTGGCCTGGTCGGCCTGCTGCTTCGCCAGATCCGCTTGCTGTTTTGCCAGCAGCGCTCTCTGCTCGGCTTCTCGCTGCTCGCCTTGTGCCTTTTGCGCGGCGGCTTCGGCCTGCGCGCGTTGGGCGGCCTGCTGCTCGGCGTCCTGTTTCGACAGGCGCGCGCTCTGTTCCGCATCCTCGCGGGCCTTTCGCTCGGCCGCCTCATCCTCGGCCTTGATCTTGCGGATGGTGATGATGCGCGCATCCTCGGCCGACTGCACGGCTTCGCGCGCAAAGGTTATGGTCTGTTTCCGATTGCTCTTTTTTGTGTCCAGATCCTGGGCGTTCTGCAGGGCTGTTTTGGCGGTGACCATGGTATCCGCGGCGTAGGTGCCGGCTCCGGCGGCTTCCGCAATCTGCACTGCGTTTACGGCTTCATACAGCTCAAGTGGGGAACGCTCGTCGCGCCTGATGGGATTCAGTACCGAATGACGGCCGGCCGTTTCCTGGTATGCGCCGCGCGGAAGCAGAGTGTAGTGGGCATTTATGTGTTCGAGAACGCCTTCTGTTTTGTCTTCGAGGACGACATTTTGCATCACTACCAGGTCGCTGGGCATGGTGACGGCATAGTAGGGCTCCGCCGTGATGATCAGCCCGAAGGCCTGCAGATTCGCGGTTACCGCGATGTGATTTCTGTCTTTGGATCCGGTGGGGAGTACCTCGCCGAGGTTGACGGGCCGGCCTTCAGGAGTGATTGCCCACAGCACGTAAGTCAGGTATTCAACGCCGAATCCATTGGCCGGGGACAGGCCTTCAAATTCCGCGTCGATGGTGGTGCGGCCGGCCTGGCCCTGAACCTTGGCCTCGCCCTTTGCCCGCGGAAGCAGGGTGGTACCCTGAAAGCCAATCTTGGTCGCACCCTGGCGATGGAAGTAGTTGATGGCGGGAATGTCGCGCGCGACTACCTGTATTTTGTAGACCGGAACGCCGTCGCGCATCTCATCTGGGGCGCCCTGATTGGCAGGTCCCTGGTTTTGCGGCGGATTTTGATTGGAGGTAGGATTCGATTCCTGTGCGCTCAACAATCCGGAAGCAGCCAGCAGAAGAACGAGGAAACTAAGGTTAATATTTCGCATCGTCATTTCGTAATACTCCTTATACGGACGCAGCCCGGCACCGCTGCCTCGTGGGGGATGGATGCGGCGCGGAGAGGCGGAGTTGTCCCCTGACCAGTCTCGAGCGGCATGTAGCCTGGGCTCAAAGGGGCGTAAATCCATGCTTTCATTCAACTATACGCACGGCACGATTGCATCTTCCGGACTTCATTTTCATGAAAAGCAATTAGAGAAAGCATTGATCCAAATTGGACTCGCCTCGCCACAGGTATCTCCCAAGGCATAGCTTTCATCAAATTTCCTTGCCCGTTGCCATTGACGCGCAAGGTCAGTCGCGCTACTCTCAAGCGCAGATACCGGATTTGGTAGCCTACGCCATCCCGCGGTCCCGCAAGGCAGCCCAGAGCTCAAGCTCAAACCTGTCTCACGCCCTGAAATTCCTTCACATGCCAACTCTCTCTGCCGGCGCGCCATTTTGCATCGACCGGCTCGTTTCCACTTCAAAACGCCCTGCTGGAGGCCACAGAATCCTTTGAAGATCGCCCTGGAGATCACGCCCAACCTCGAACCCTTGTTCGGGACTCGCGACGAAAACGTCAGGCTGATGGAAGACTCGCTCGGTGTCCGGATCGATTTGCGCTCCGACGCCGTGCATGTGGAGGGACCCGAGGAGGGCGTCATGCGAGTGCAGCGCGTCTTCCAGGACTTCGAGGCCCTTCGCCGACAAGGCGTGAATCCGCACAACGGGGAATTGAACGGGTTGCTCCGCCTGGTGGTGGCCGATCCGTCTACCACGCTGCGCGGCCTGGTCGACTCGGGCAAGCAGCGCTCGGCAGGAGTGAAGCGCACCGTGCAGCCGCGCTCCGTCAACCAGCGCAAGTATGTCGAGGCTATCGAGCAGAGCGACATGACCTTTGGCGTGGGACCGGCCGGCACCGGCAAAACCTACCTGGCCGTGGCCATGGCCGTGGCCGCCATGAACGCCAAGCGAGTGAGTCGCATTGTGTTGGTGCGGCCGGCTGTGGAGGCGGGCGAGCGGCTCGGCTTTCTTCCCGGCTCCTTGCAGGAAAAGGTCGACCCCTACCTGCGCCCGCTTTACGATGCGCTCTACGATCTGCTGGAACCCGACAAGGTCGACAAAATGCTGGAGAAGAATGTCATCGAAGTTGCGCCGCTGGCCTTCATGCGCGGACGCACTTTGAACGACGCCTTCATCATCATGGACGAGGCCCAGAACACCACCATCGAACAGATGAAGATGTTCCTGACGCGCATGGGCAACAACTCCAAGGCGGTGATCACCGGGGATATCACGCAGATCGATCTGCCCAATCCGCGGCGCTCGGGTCTGCTGGACGCCATTAACATTCTGGAAGGAGTCGAGGGCATCCGTTTCTGCCATTTCGAGGATTCCGATGTGGTGCGGCACGCGCTTGTGCAGCGGATAGTCCGTGCCTATGAATCGGCCAAGCCGCAACAGCAACAGTTGCCGCTGGCGCTCGGCGAGGGTATCGAGGTGGGCGCCGAGGTCCGCGAAAATCGCTCCCAGGCGCAGCCCCGGCATCCGGCAAAACCGCAGTAAATGAGCCATTCGAGTAAAATTGAAGGGGAGCCGCTGATGGAGCGGCCCCGCGCACGATGATCCTCCTCGACCCAGATTTGGCTTCGGAATTGGACCTCCACTCGACCCCGGCCTCCCGCCTGGGGAAAGCGGCTGCGGTTCGACTTCCGCTGGCCCGGCCCCGCAATTTGCGTTTGCCTTCGGCGCGCATGCTGGCGGGTTTCTTGGGATTGGCCCAGGCGGCCGTCCGGCTCAAGGGGCGGGTTACCGTTCTGCTTACGACAGACACAGCCATTCGCCGGCTCAATCGCGAATTTCGCGGCAAAAACAAGCCCACCGATGTGCTGTCGTTTCCCGCCGATGGCTCATTTCCGGGCTCGGGCGCGGACAAAATCGCGGGCGATCTGGCCATCAGCGTGCCTACGGCCCTGCGCCAGGCCATGGAACAAGGCCATGCTCTCTCGATTGAGATCAAGGTGCTGATCTTGCATGGGCTGTTGCACTTGGCCGGCTACGACCACGAGGCCGACACGGGCCGGATGGCTCGGCGAGAGCTGCTGCTGCGCGCCCGCCTGGGACTACCGCAGGGCCTCATCGAGCGCACGTCTGGGTGCCCCATCATTTCCGTGGCTTCATGCGGAAAGGGTGGGAAACCACGACCCTCGACCCAGCTACGAGTGCCCCAGGTCCCGATTTTGGGACCTGGGATACCACGATCTTCAACCTGCGCCGGCCGGAGCCTCCGTCCATGACCACCTTAGCCATCGTAATGGTCATTTTGTTGGCTGTCGTCGAGTTGCTGGCCTCCTACATCACCCGCGTGTACTCCGAGTTTGGGAAGATACTCACCCACGAGATTCAGGAGAATCTGGATGTCTGGGAGGAGCAGATTGAGCCGCACCTGGGCCTGACCCGCGATCATGCGGCCATCTGCGCCGCAGTGTTGCAGCAACTGGCCCTGGGCATCATCGCGCTGGAGTTCGGCACCGTTCTCTTCGATCACGCTCCCGATCTGGCGCGGCCTACCTATGCTGAAATTGCCCAGGCCGCGCTTGGCGTAGTGCTGGTGGTGATTTTTTGCAACCAGGTTTTGCCATCACTGTTATTCAATCGCACCCGCGGCCAGTGGGCGGTTCGCCTGGTGTGGCCTATCCGATTGCTCCTGTGGCTCATGACGCCGATTACCGTCTTCGTCCGGTTCTTTTTCTCCGTGGCGTCACTGGCTGAAGAGCAGACCACTCCCGCTGAAGAGGCCGCCGTTGATGTCGAAGCGCTGCTCGAAGCCGGTGAAGAAGAGGGAATTCTGGAAGAGAACGACATCGATCTGGTGCGTTCCGCAGTCGAGTTTGGCGACAAACTAGTGCGCGATGTGATGACTCCGCGCCCAAAGGTCTTCGCGGTTCGGGATTCGATTACCCTCGAGCAATTCCTCGAGCAGTTGCGCCTTTATAACTTCTCCCGCGTGCCGGTCTATGCTGGAACGCTGGACAACGTGACCGGTATTGCTTTTGCGCACGACCTGCTGCAGATCTCCGATGACGCGGCCCGAACCCGCACCGTAGCCAGCATTCAGCGGCCGGCCGTCTTCGTCCCCGAAACCAAGCGCGGCTACGAGTTGTTGCGTGAAATGCAATGGGAAAAGCAGCACATGCGCATCGTCATCGATGAGTACGGAGGTGTTTCCGGCCTGGTCACCATCGAGGACTTGCTGGAACAGATCGTGGGCAACATCCGCGACGAACACGAAGAAGATGCGCCGGTCGAAGATCCCCAGCGCGAGCCAAGCGGCGTGTGGGTGGTTCCCGGCGGCTTTCCCGTGGACCAGTTGGCGGACCTGTTTGGCGAGCCGATCGAACTCGGCGAAGAGTTCGAGGCCACCACGCTGGGCGGATTGGTGAGCGAAATTGTGGGCCGCATCCCGATGCCTGGCGAGGTGGTGATGCTGGAACACGCCGGATTGCGCATGGAGGTAGTGGCGTCGACCGACCGCCGCGTGGAGCGAGTGCGCGTGTTTCCGCCAATCGCGGTTGAGCCAGCGACCTCATGATCTTCGGCAATTTGTCGCAACCACTCGCTACTGGATATAAGCTATATTGGCATTTGTCATCCGCCTGGAGATTTGGCTGAGATGCCTGGAGGTCCTTTTGCGCTGCATTGCTACGTGTCGATTGACTTGCGGATGCATTCGCCTGTTTATGCTATCGATTGCATTGTTACTTACCTTGTCCGATTTGGCGCAAGGACAAACGCCGCCCCATGGAAGGATAGAAGGCAATACTTATGCAGATCCCCGATTCGGCTTGCGCTATACATTTCCAAGCCAGTTGGATATTCAGACTTCGCTGAATGGAATGCCCGTAGGAACAGGTGAGAAGGCAGGAGGAGGTAGCGAGTTTCTATTTGACGCCATGGAAAAGCCAAACGGCCAGGTAAGAAGTGGCGTGCTTATCGTTGCAGACGAAAAGGGAGTAATCGGGACTACGGATGTACGTCAATACTTGAAATGGATCCTTGCCAACGGGATGGGTGTGAAGGGCGAGCCGGAGATCAAGCCCATAACAGTTGCGGGGCGGACTTCTATAGGTCGAATGCAGGCGCCGGCGCCACTGTACATTCCTATGGTGCTCAACTCGCAATTTTTTGTAACGGGCACTTTGTGATCTTTGTTTTTTCCGCAGCTTCTCCAGCAAGGATAGAGAGTCTCGTTCACTCCATGGACGGAATGGAGATGAATTGTTCGTCCGATTCCCGATAATTCGCGGGTAGTAGTGTCGGGAACCCAGGGCTCCTGAATCTGCGTCGCATCGGCCATTCCCAGCGTGCGCAGCACTAGGCGTTTCGTTCTGCCTTCGCAATCCTTGCGAAATGATAACAACCCTCTTTCCGCTAATCCGCGATAATAGACTCAGGAGTACCGACCGCCATTGAAATCAGGATTCGTAGCCATACTGGGCCGGCCCAATGCCGGGAAGAGTACCTTGCTCAACGCTCTGACGGGTGAGAAGGTAGCCATTGTTTCCGCCAAGCCGCAGACCACGCGCAATCGCATCGCCGGAGTTGTGGAGGTCGCGGCGCGAAAAGGCGTGCATCCCGCAGCGCAGATCGTTTTTGTGGACACACCCGGCGTACACAAGCCCGGCTCACACCTTGACCGCCGCATGTTGCAGGAGATATACGAAGCGCTTGAAACACGGGACGTGGTACTGGTGCTGATGGACGCAACGCGCCGGGTACAACTGGAAGCCGCCGCCACCGATTCTTCATCGGCGAAAGACAGCCGGGTGCCCCAGGTCTCTCCTTTGAGACCTGGGACATCAGAAGCTTCAGATCTAGAATCCGAACCCTCAACTTCTGTCCCCGCCTCACCTCCAAAACACGAGCGCACCAACTGGGCCAGCGAAGACGAATTTCTTTTTGGACTGATTCGCAAACTTGATTGCCCGGTCTTCCTGCTGCTCACCAAGATCGACCTTGTGCCCAAGGACCATTTGCTGCCGCTGATCGACACTCTGACAAAGCAGTTCAGCTTTGCGCAGATCATTCCGGTGAGCGCCCGCAAACGCGATGGCATGGACCTGCTGGTGCGGAAGATCGTCGAGGCGCTGCCAACAGGCGAGCGCTTCTATCCCAAGGACCAGTACACCGACCAGCCACAGCGCTTCATGGTGGCCGAGCTGATCCGCGAGCGCATTCTGGTCGAGACGGGCGAAGAGGTTCCCTATGCCTCCGCCGTGGTCATTGAACGATTCGAGGAGCCGGAGCCCGCGCCGCCACGCAAGAAGGGGGCCGCCCCCGCCCGCTTGCCGCTGACCCGCATCGCCGCCGCCATCTACTGCGAGCGCGATGGGCAGAAAGCGATTCTGATCGGCAAAGGAGGCTCCAAGCTGAAGGAGATTGGCACGGGAGCGCGGCGCCAGATTGAATCGTTGCTGGGTACGCGTGTCTATCTGGAGCTTCACGTCATCGTCGAGCCAGGCTGGCGGGAGTCGAAGAGCTTTGTCGAGTCGCTCGATTGGCGCAATCAGTTGGAGCGCCTGGGCGAAGTGCAAGGCACGGAGAAGGCACCCGAGGACAAGTAAGGGTCGTTTCGCCCGGTTTGCAAGTCCACGCGCACCACAGCCCGAGGTCCCGGCGGACTCCGCACCGCGCCCTTTCGAGGATGACAGTCTGGCCGCCGCAGATGCATGATGTTGACGGGAATGCGGAGGTCTCGGATCGAAATGACTTTGCGGAAAACGGGAATAAGTTCACGCAGAACTTTTCTTCAGGCAGGTTCACTGGCTGCCGCAGGGTTTGCCGCCGGTGCACCATGGAGCCGCTTGGGGTGGTGCGCGAAGCACCTTGCCCCGGCCCCGCTTGCCGAGTTCGATTACGCAAATGTGCTTATTTCGAGCGACCTACACGAGTCGCAGTTGATGAACACCCATGCGGTGCTGATGGCGCTGAGCGAGGACAGTCTTTTGAAACCTTTCCGGCAGATGTCCGGAATGCCGGCGCCGGGCGAGGATCTTGGCGGGTGGTATAGCTACGATCCCAATTACGACTATCGCAAGGGGTTTGACAACGGATTTGCTCCGGCATGCCACTTCGGGCAATGGGTGTCTGCGTTGGCGCGCAACTATGCCATCACTGGCGACGAGGCCACGCGCGAAAAGGTGCTGCGCTTAAATCGGCTGTATGCGCAGACGATTACTTCCGACTTCTATTTCAGGAATCGATTTCCGGCTTACACTTACGACAAGCTGCTGCTGGGACTTATCGATTCGCACACCTTCGCGAAAGACCCGCAGGCGCTTGCCATTCTAGAACATACAACGGACACCGCGCTGCCGCATTTGCCGGGCCATGCCGTGGACCATGACCAGGCGTGGCGCAAAGACAAAGACCCGCTCGATCTCGCGTGGAACTGGGACGAATCGTACACCATGCCGGAGAATCTGTTTCTGGCATACAAGCGCGGCGCGGGCCAAAGATACTATGACCTGGGATTGCAGTACCTTCATGACAAAACCTGGTTCGACCCGCTTTCGCGCAATGAGCATGTGCTGAAGGGCAGGCATGCGTACAGCTATGTGAACTCGCTGAGTTCGGCCATGATGGCGTACATGGTGGCTGGGAGCGAGAAGAATCTGCGCGCGGCCCGCAATGCATTCGCAATGGTTCAGCAACAGAGCTTTGCCACCGGCGGCTGGGGCCCGGATGAGACATTGCGCGCGCCGGGCAGTGATGATCTTTATGCCAGCTTGACCAATACCCACCACAGTTTTGAGACTCCCTGCGGCTCGTATGCTCACTTCAAGCTGACGCGGTATCTGCTACGCGTAACCCGCGATGCAACCTACGGCGACAGCATGGAGCGCATGATGTATAACACGGTGCTCGGCGCAAAGCCGTTGCAGGATAATGGCGAAAATTTCTACTATGCCGACTACAACTTCGACGCGAAGCGTGTCTACAAGGAAGCACGCTGGGCATGCTGCTCCGGCACGCTGCCGCAGGTGGCCGCCGATTACCGAATCAACATGTATTTCCGCGCGCCGCAGGCGCTCTACGTGAATCTCTACATGCCTTCTACGCTGCACTGGACCGACAACGGTGCAGCGCTCTCGCTCACACAGACCGGGGACTATCCTTTCGACGATCACATTACTTTCAATGTGACAAGTTCCAAGCCTATCGAGTTGACGTTCCATTTCCGCATACCGGCATGGGCGGAGGGAGCGCAAGTCCTAGTGAACGGGACGCGGCAGAAAGGGGCGGCGGTCCCTAGGCAGTTTGCAGCGATTCACAGGGAATGGAAGACCGGCGATCACGTGGAGTTGGAGCTTCCGCTGAAGATGCGGCTGGAAGCAATCGATGCCCGGCACACGGATGTTGTGGCGCTTTTGCGGGGACCGCTGGTGCTGATGGCGGTGAAGAACCAGCAACAGGGGCCGGTTCCCCAGGTGACTCGGCAACAACTGCTATCGGCTCGCCGCGTGAGCGAACGCCAGTGGCAGGTGGACTCCGCGAATGGACCGTTGACGATGCTACCATTCACTTCGCTGGGAGAACGCCCATACACCACGTACGTGAAACTCGGCTGAACCGATCAGATGGTTCGATGCGAATGTGCTCGCCCGGCCTACTGGGCCTTTAGCGACGCCATATCGATCGAGAAGCGGTACTNNCTCGTAGGCTTCGTTGACCTTCTGAATCGGGATGACCTCGACGTCGGAGGTGATGTTGTGTCGGCCGCAGAAGTCCAGCATCTGCTGGGTTTCGGCGAGGCCGCCGATGGGAGAACCCGAGAGGCTTCGGCGTTTAAAAATGAGCCCGAAGACCGCTACAGGCAGCGGCGTTGCCGGCGCGCCCACCATGGTGATATTGCCATCGCGGCGGAGCAGGTTGATGAAGGCGTTGATGTCGTGATCGGCGGCCACGGCGTCGAGGATGAAGTCGAAGCTGCCGGCGTGCGTGGCCATCTCGTCCGCATCGCGGGAGAGGACAACTTCATCGGCACCGAGGCGAAGAGCGTCTTCCTTCTTGCTCGGCGAAGTGGTGAAGACCACAGTGTGCGCCCCCAGAGCGTGCGCGAACTTGACGCCCATGTGGCCGAGTCCGCCGAGACCAACGACACCAACCTTCTTGCCCTTGGTGACGCCCCA
>PLZC01000199.1 GCA_003151985.1 Acidobacteriaceae bacterium | reverse complement strand
AATCTTCGGTTCCGACACGACCAGGCACGACCGGGAGTGCTTGTCTGGCGAGCGTTCTTACTTTCTATGTGTCCTTGCAGGTCTAACCTTTAAGGAATCAGAGGGAAGATCAACTAGTCTCGTCGGTAAGCGTTTTCCCAGACGCTAAAATAATTACTCCCCTGTTCGTAACGTTGTCAATACGAATCTCTGCGATTACGAAATCGTTTTACTTTCGCTTGATGCCGGAGAGATGCTTCCAAAGAGAAATCGATTTACTGATAGAAATCCACCGCTCCATTGACTGGCCGCGACGATTTTGGCCGCGTTGCCGATCAACCCAAGGGGAAGACCGTATCTGAGCAAGAGTAAGCGCTTCCCGCAAGACCTGATGGTCCGGACCCGGACGCTTTTAACTCAAAACTGCATACAAATTTATCCTAGGGCTGCCGTGCCTTTTCTGCTTCCGGAGGCTTGGATGAAACAACACCCGACCCCTCCCGCACCAGATAGAATCGGTCGGCGGCTAGATTTGTCAGAAGTTCTACTTTTCCATCAGGCCACATCACCTCTGCCTTATCCACCCGTTCATGCTCGCTCAGTCCGAAATGGATGCGAAGATCGTTCTGCGACAAGTAACTGCCCCCGCTTGTCGCTTCGCCAAGCTGCACCAGCAAGCCCGCCGTCGCTCGCACCCGGGCATTCAATGCCAGGCGATTGCTCTTGACGCCCTCCAGTTCAAAGCTGATCCAATGGTTGCGCGCGCCGCCTTCGGGACGCAAAATTATCGGCAGGCCCACCAGGTTCTCAATCACTGCTTCAAGCTTGCCGTCATTGAACAGGTCTCCCACTGCCATACCTCGGCTTACCCGCGGTATCTGGATGGCAGCCCCCGCCTGCTTGCTTATATCTTTGAACGTGCCATTGCGCTGGTTCAGCAGCAGTACCATCGGCTCGCGATATCTGGCGGCCTGGGGTACCAGGTCCATCTGGGGATACACGTGCCCGCTGACGATCAGGACATCCGGCCAGCCATCGTTTTTGAAGTCGACAAAAGCATCGCCCCATTGCACATACCCTCTTGTACTTTTCGCCACCCCTGAGGGAGTTGAAACATCCGTAAAGCTCATGCCGCCGTCATTGCGATACAGGGCCGCATATTGATTGTCGAAATGCGAAATCAAAACGGACATGCGGCCGTTGTGCAGGTAATCCCCAAGAGCAACTCCCATGTTGGCTTGCGGCGCTCCATTTTCGCTATAGGCCACGCCGGAAGTAAAGCCCGCCTCTGTAAATTTCCCTCGACCGTCACCCTGGTAAAGGAAGTTGGGCCCTGCGTCATTCGCGACAAACAGGTCCAGCTTGCCGTCATTGTCGAAGTCTGACCAGATCGCCGTGAGCCCATAGCGGCCCTCCGGATCCGAAACTCCGGCTTTCTTTGAAACATCCGTGAATGTTCCATCTTTGTTGTTATGAAAGAGATTGTCGGGTGAGCCCTTCAAACCCGCCGGTCCGCACTGAACTTCGATTCCGAGGTATTTGCATGTCGGCTTTGAACCGAAAACCGGGACATCGTCCAGTCGGAAATCGACATAATGCGATAAAAACAAGTCCACCCACCCATCACCGTCGTAATCCCCAAAGGCCGCACCAGTAGTCCATCCGGTGTCGCCGCCCAGGCCGGCGCTCTTTGTCACGTCGGTGAATGTGCCGTCACCGTTGTTGCGGTAGAGCACGGCCCCTCCAAAACAGGTCACCAGCAGGTCGGGCAACCCGTCGTTGTTGTAGTCCCCCACCACTGCGCCTTGTGCCCAACACGGGTATCCTACTCCGGCTTTCTCGGTAACATCCGTGAAGGTCCCGTCGTGGTTGTTATGGTAGAGCGCACTTCGCGCCTTCTTCCCATTCAGCGCCATCTCCACGCTTTGTGCATTGGTGAAGTAAATGTCGGGCCAACCATCGCGGTCATAGTCGATAAGCGCAACGCCTCCGCTCATCGACTCCACAATGTACTTTTGTTCCGGACTCGACAGGTGCTCAAAACTGATTCCCGTGGATGGAGTAATATCCACCAGCTCCGGATAGCTCCGCTCGGTTCCGCCTGCGGGAGCCTCGCCCGCCTTGTCGGTTTTGCCGGCCGAGTCGGATTGGCCCGGTTCTTGAGTTCCGGAGACCGCGCAAGCGGGCAGAACGATCCCGATCAAAAGCGATAGGAAGAGCAGTTTCCGCATTCCCAGACTCCGCTAGGGCAAGGCCAATTTTGATGTTTCCCGGAGCCGCTGCACCCAAGCGACCATCGGGGAGCGGCAGCCGTCGAAAAAACTGAACAGTACTCGTGTTTTTGCAGTGAGGCGTGCACCAAGGATATTAGTGTAATTGCGACTTCATATTCGATGGCGAGTTTGAATGGATAACTTTTGGAAATTTATCGCCAGGCGTCAACATCTACTGCTCCGATAGTCACTCGATGCGCAGTTCGATCCTGCTCTCCGCCACCAGATTCTCCCCCTACTAATCACGTACTTGGCCGCCATTAGTTGAATAACATTGCGATAACTTCAGATAAATCATCGGCAATCCTGCTCACCCTGTTTCATTGCACCAAGACGGTCGGGCTGGACGAAGTTGCCTCTCTTCCCGATTTAGGGAGTGTGTGCATGGACACCAGCCCTCTCACGTAACCGATTAGACAAAAGACATATTTGCATGAAGCGCAGGTCCTTAAGCAGATCTCAACTTATTTGACAGGGACGTTAGGTATTGGATAGAAAGACGCGGATTCGGGGCCAAATGCGAAAACTGAACACTCGACAGGACTGCTTGGCTCTGGCGCATCCAACCTCGAGACCGAACAAATCTTGGGGACTCCCGAGTCTCCGAGCTTTACAAGCTGGGTCTGTAAGCTTCATTACAGCATCGGCCAGGAGTCAACCAGACTGAAGCGCTGGCAGTATGGCAAATGGAGGGTACCCCATACCCAGACCATCTGCCGTCGCGAAGATCGAAAGGTCCTACGGCCAGATTCCCGAGACGGCGAGCAGACTAGCGACTACCCTTTTGTTACTCGGTTGCCTGGCCAACAGCCAGGCACAACGACAACGATTCTTGCAGGGTTGCACAGCCCAGGCACTGGGAGCGCGGAGAGATTGTTCACTTCAATCCGATACCGAGACCTTCTTCAGTTGGGCGAGATTCTTGACCTTAGACCAATGGAAGTCCCTCACTATCAGGCAGTATTTAAGTGCACGGATTTCCAACGGCATTTAGAGACGAAGATCCAACCGACAGCGATGTTGCAACCAACCTCGAGCTCGTAACGTCATATGAATTCCGACCCCGCCGTCTCGACTTGTAGTCGGCCCTCATGCCGACTGGAGCCCGAGATGCGGTGTACAGCATGTCCAAGTCAGCTCTCCTGGCTGGCAAATCCTACACCAGTGGACTTGAGACAGGCTGTCTTTAGGGAGGGCCCGAATGGGACCTTTCTGTTTTCAGCTATAAGGTCGCTACGCGGGTCAGAAGAACTCCACCCGTGATTCCCCACCCGTGATTGACCCGTTTTACACGTATTTTGGCGTATTTTGACGGTCTTGTACGACGCGTAAGTAATTGATTGTATTACTTATTGGCGTTTTCATAACCCGTAGGTCGGCAGTTCGATCCTGACCTCCGCCACCATATATCAACAATAGAATCAATAGTTTATCGGTTTCCGGAGTGATCACCGGAAATTCGCTCACCCGTGATTCACCCGTGATTTTTACTGGACCATATCCGTCGGCGGCGCGAAAAACGCCGTCAGCATATCGCCCTATGCGGCCATGCGGTCTTCGTTCCGGCCGTGCGCGCAAAGCCGCAGCGTGGTCAGTGGATTGCAGTGCCGCAGGATGGTTTGTACCGTGCTTCTGTCGCAAGCAATCGCATTTTGATGGGAAGAGCGACCGATTTAGATAGACCGCGCAGGGTTCCCACACTGGGGTTCCCATCCGAGAACCACTGAAACCTATCTATAAGACTCAGAAGGGCTTATGCGATTTAAACATCACGATTCTGATTCATAAGTTGTTGATTCTACAACACATTGTCAGTTCGGGACCAGGGGGTCGGAGGTTCAAATCCTCTCTCCCCGACCATATAATCAACGACTTGCAGATTATCTCCAAGGCCACTGCATTCTGTGTCAACACTGTGTCAACAATTCTCTAGAGCGGCATTTGGTGGCCCCGGCGCTACGGCCGCCACACTCTGCTTTGCACCTCTGGTTTCCGGAAGCTGATTGCAATCTCAGGAGGAGCGCAAAGCAGGTTTAGGCTTCATTCCTGAACGGCCCTGCCACTTGAAATTCATGCGCCCCAGTTCGGTTCGGGAGCCCCTCAAACCTCCTAGCGGCAGTCCGGAGCAATGCTGAATCGGCCGTCTGAAGAACACTACGGCGTTTTTCGGGACCGATCCACT
>PLZC01000358.1 GCA_003151985.1 Acidobacteriaceae bacterium | reverse complement strand
ATTGCGAATGATAGATCGCGCCGCCCGTGAGGTAACCCCCGATGGGAACGCGTATCACCGCCGGTGAGGCCCATACACCGTGCGAGCGCCACCGCATCAGGGCCAGTTCATTGTGGATTTGGTGGTAGGCAGGCCAGATGTAGTCGAAGAACNNAACTGAATCTCGACCACCGGCTTCATGCCACGGGCCGCATAGCCCACCGCCCGGCCCACAATATTCGCCTCGGCCAGCGGCGAATTGAACACGCGCTCCGACCCGAATTCGGCCTGCAAGCCCGCGGTGAGCTTGAAGACACCGCCCTTGCCTTTGACCTCAGCCAGTGCTTCCTCGCGGCTGGCGTCTGCCACATCTTGCCCATAGACCACAATCCGCGGATCGCGGCGCATCTCGTCGTGAAGGCAGGCATTGATCAGGTCTGCCATCGTATGCGGAGCGGTGCCCTTCGAACTTGCGGATTTCCCGAGCCCTGAGCCGGCGGCCTGAACCTCCTCGGTGGCAAACGCGGGACTGGTCGGGTCCAGGTCCTCCGAGTAGATGTGCTGGGTGATCCCCGCAACCGGCGGCAACGGAGCCGCAAGCGCGTGCTCGGCGGCATCTGCAGTCTCGCGGTCCAGCGATTTCTCCAGGGCGTTGATTTGCTCCGCGGTCAGAACGCCCTCGCGCAAAAGGCGCATCTGCATCTTGGCCATGGGATCCCGCAGGGCGTCGGTCTCACGCTCGGCAGAGCTGCGATAGAGACGATCGTCGTCGGAAAGCGAGTGCGAGTAAGGCCGGACGCAATGGCCATGAACGAATGCTGGCCCGTTGCCTGCCCGGCAGTGGGCCACCGCCGCCTGGAAGGCGCGCAGGCAGACTTCCGCATCGGTGCCATCCACCTCGGCAAAATGGAAGTTGGGGAAGTTGGCCACCAGCCGGGAGATGTTTCCCCCCGGGGTACTCACTTCAACCGGAACACTGATGGCGTATTCGTTGTCTTCAACACAGAAAATGACGGGCAGCTTTTGATTCGAGGCGGTATTCAGCGCTTCCCAGAATTCGCCCTGGGAGGTAGAGCCCTCACCTAGCGAAGTGAAAACCACTTCGTCTCCGTTGAATTTGACATCGCGGAAGGCGCGGTAATCTCCTTCGGCCTTCTCGGCGGCCTCGGGATGGCGGCTGAAGTAGCGGCCCGCCTCGGCGCAGCCCACTGCATGCAGAAGCTGCGTCGAGGTGGAAGAGGATGTACTCACGATGTTCAGCGAGCGGCTGCTCCAGTGGGCCGGCATCTGCCGCCCGCCGCTGGCCGGATCGGTGGCCGCGCCCACGGCCTGCAGCAGCATGTCGGCAGGCGAGACGCCCAGGCCCAGGCACAGTGCGCGGTCGCGGTAGTAGGGGAAAAACCAGTCGTAGCCGGGACGCATGGCCAGTGCCGCGCCCACCTGCAGAGCCTCGTGGCCTGCGCCGGAAACCTGGAAGAAGATCTTTTGCTGCCGCTTGAGAAGGATCTCGCGGTCGTCCATGCTGCGGGAAAGGTACATCAGCCTGTAGATTTCGATCATTTGCTGCGGGCTAACCCCGCCAGCCGCAGCCGACTCGGAAACCAAGGCGCTGGAAGCTGCCAGTTCCATTCTCTCTGTCTCCCAAATTAGCGGTCTTCTTTGATCGGGGTTTGGTTGAACAACCAAACCTGATTATATCAATCCGTGGCGCACCGTCACAGCCGCGGAACCGCCAATTGATTTGATGCAGAAGGCGGATTAGCTATCGAACATCCTGAATATAAGTCCCGGGATTCATGGCAGTGCCGCGAACCGAAGTGCTCATCTTCTCCCTGACCTTGCGCGCCAGCTTCTCAATCTCACTAATCTTCTTGAGTTGTGCCGGGGTAAGTTCGCCCTGATTGGCGGCGGAAATCTCGGCATTCAGTTGCGCGGCAAGTTTGAGCAGTTTGTCTGCGTCGGAGACCATGGTCTTTTGGCGATCGGCGTTGAGCATACGCAGGCGTCGTTCAACCTCTTCCGACTCCCGCCCAGCAGATTCGTCTGTCGTGCGCTGCTTTATTTCGCGCTGAAGCTCGTCCCGGGTCCCGCGGGATTGCCCTCCGCAACGGGGCAACGCCACCAGGAACGCGACGCACAGTATCGAGCACACCACTCGTAAATCTCGATTTCTCACTAGCCATTTTGTCGATTGAGACTGCATCTTATCCATGGCCCATTAACCCTCTAAAACCAGACTCCCTTTACGGCACGCCGCGCAACTCAATTTGCCCCCAACATAGGTCTTTTGTTTTCTCTTACGCTGTGAGCCAGTTTTTCAATCTCTGCCGCCTTTCGGATCACGTGCAAGGAGAGCGTATCTTTGGTGGTCTTGTCCACCTCGGCCTTCAAGTCCCTGGCCATCTGGAGCAGCCTGGCGCTGTCCTCGACAATGGGGTTCTTCCGCTCGCCACTTGCCGCCTCGGGAACCGGCTTATCGGCTAGCGGTTCGCTCGCTTGCGCATGATGATCTGACCCGGCTGCGGGATTGGCGACGGATGCCGCTTTCGAATCTTGCGGCTTTTTCTCATCTGCCGGCGCTTGGCCGGCCACAGGCAACATGGCGATGGCAGCCAACACGACAAGAGCGCCAACATGGGCCGCCTTCATCCTGGGACGCCGCCAAGCCCTCGATGAATGGACTTGCTGGAGATTCATTTGCCGCCTCCCGTATCGAACTTGAACCGTTGGGAAATGCCGGTTCTCGCATGGGATTGGAAGCTTGCCGACCTGTTCTTTGGACGTTGTGAATACAGTCTAGTCTATAAATTGGAGGAATACGGATGCTCCTTGATTTTTTGGCGCTCAGGGCAGGCTGGTTTGCCCAAGGCAGGTTTCTGGGCAAAGTGCTGGACGAATGGGTGGACGACGTTCAGGAGTTCATCCACACCAAGCTGCCGCACCTGCTCTTGATTGCCCTCATCGCCTTTGTTCTCAATCGCTTGCTGCGATTGATTACAGCCAGGATGATCTACATCGCCGAGCAGCACGCTCCGGGGCCCACCCGCGTGTCGCAGGTCAAGACACTCGCCGGCGTCATTCGCACTACTGGCCTGGCCGTGATTGGCTCCATCGTTGGCTTGCAGTTTTTGGCTGCCGTGGGGGTGAACCTGTCGCCGCTGCTTGCCTCTGCCGGTGTCGCCGGGGTGGCCATCGGCCTCGCCGCGCAAAACATCGTGAAAGATGTCCTGAACGGCGTCCTCATCCTCATCGAGGACCAGTTCAACGTTGGCGATACCGTGCGCGTGGCCGGCGTGGCAGGAGTTGTGGAGGCAATGACCCTGCGCAAGACCTCGATCCGCGATGCGGACGGGACCTTTTACGTGATCCCCAATTCACAGATCACAACGGTGGCCAACCTCAGCGTCGGTTACTCGGTGGCCACGGTAAATGTTAGCGTCGACTTCAGCGCCAACCCAGACAAAGTGCTGGAAATGCTAAAGAAGATCGCCATGGAAGTGCGGAGCAGCGAGCCGTTTCGCGATGTCTTTGTGGCCGATCCGCAGATTCTGGGAGTGGACCAGGTAAAGGGTTCCGAGATCATCTTCCCCGTCGTCTTCAAAACGCTGCCAACCCGGCAATATGCGCCGGTGCGCGAATTTCGCCGCCGGGTCCGGCTGGCTTTGGAAGAGCATCACCTGCTTCCCGGCGATCCCAACCGGATATTCAATACCTTTGTCGACAAGGTCACGGGCAGCAAACCGGCCGCGCAAGAGGCCGCGCCCGAACACGACCCTACAGCAATCAAAGCGCCGGACGGCAACCCGTTCTCCGGCGAGTAGGGACCGATCACCTTCACCTGCCGCTGACCTGAGGGTGCCCCACCAGGCGTTGCGCCCCCTAACCTGCCATACATGCGAGGGTGCCCCATCCTTCGCTTTTTTATGGCGAAGGGTGGGATCTTCCGCATGGTTGCCGATAACAGCACATGGGGCGCGCCGCGCATCCACTGAGAGCTGAAAATGCTTGGCTTTGATATTTCGGAGCGAACCGTGCTGCGCTGGATGAGGAAGGCACCTCGAAATCCCGAACCGGCGAAGCGGTGG
>PLZC01000453.1 GCA_003151985.1 Acidobacteriaceae bacterium | reverse complement strand
ACCGCAACAACACGCACAGCAACAGGACCAGGGCAGGCATTCGGGCCGGGCTCAAGAACAACGAGGCTATGAACAACGACAGCAGCACCCTCAAGAACGGCAGCGCGTGTGGCAAGAGCATCGCGCCGGGAACTGGCAGTCTGATCACAGAAACTGGCAGCAACGTGGCGGATACAACGGCTACCAAATTCCACAAGAGCGCTACCACGGATACTTCGGTGTAAATCACGGCTTCCGAATTGGCGGCCTCCCTTTCATGGTTGTGGGAGGATTCCCACGCTTCCAGTACGGAGGCTATTGGTTCAGCATGATAGATCCATGGCCAGGAGAATGGGCGGACGACTGGTATGACTCCGATGATGTCTATGTGGATTACATGGACGGCGGATACTACTTGTTCGACCGCATGCATCCCGGCGTCGGAATAGCAATTAGCGTGTCGATGTAACGCTGCGACCGGTGCGGTCTCGAAAGGGACCGCACTCATTATCAATCGATCTTTCGCCTGAAAGTAATTGAGGAGTGAGCTATGCTTGGAACAATTCTGATAGTAATTCTGCTTTTGGCGCTTCTTGGCGCGTTGCCTCGTTGGCCGCACAGCAGGAATTGGGGCTACTATCCGACCGGAGGAATTGGACTGATTCTCATAATCGTAGTGATCCTCCTGCTTCTCGGCCGGATATAGCTAGTTAGGCACACGTCAAGTTGATAAGGCATTGGTCGGATGCACGCGCTGGCGGCACTCAGATAGGAACTCGCGTATACTTGAGGTATCAGGTAAGGATTCCCCTTCTCGCCTTCAGCCATTCAAGCTTCGCTTCAGACGAGTACCATTCAAGCACGCAACAGAACGAATGGAGCTGAGATGAGCCTCATCAAGAAGAAAGATGTCAAAATGCATTTCTCTGCGCGCCAGCGAAAGGGCCTGCATCTGGTCGAGCCTGTTGACAAGTCTCCAGCAGCACTGCCAGCGATCGATTTGCCGATTGAAGCGAGTCTGACTGTGTTTGTGGATGATTTCTCGTTCGAGCATTCTTCTACCGGCGGGGCCGTTTCAGCGGTTGTAATGGTCACCGAATGTGATGATTCTCAGGTACCAGAGTTGTCCGGCACTCCACGATCGTAAAGCAGAACGAAGAACTGCAGAGCCTGAAATCCATATTGTCGTTTGGATTCAATATTCCTTTCGTTAGGTATTGCGACGGCTGAATCTGCGCGGAGAATGAGCCAATAATGTTGGCACTGACGTGAATATCACGTTCGTCTTGGCAAATTATCAGAGACACCATCCATGGCCTCGATACAAATGAAAGCAGGACAATATGTCATTTACTCATGCGACCCTTCATGAAGGAAAGTCCCCAGAATCTCTGCATGACGCCTCGGCGCCAATTCCGTCGAATGTCTGCAGCCTTCCTTTACCCACGAGGATTGCATTCATCGGCAATTATCTACCGCGTCAGTGCGGCATCGCCACCTTTACCACAGACCTGTGCGATGCACTGGGAGCCGAATACGGTAGTGGCCGACTATTTGCAATACCTGTTAATGATCCGGAGTCAAGCTATCATTACCCGGAACATGTGCGCCTGGAACTTGAGCAGGAAGATCTAAGTTCATATGAACGGGCCGCTGAGTTCCTGAATTTCAATGGCAACGACCTTGTGTGCCTGCAACACGAATATGGTATCTACGGCGGGACCGCGGGGCGGCACATTATTTCGCTGCTGCGAAAATTGAAGATGCCGTTGGTAACCACGCTTCATACGGTGTTGCGAGAGCCTGACGTAAATCAGCGCGCAGTGCTCGAAGAAATCGGGCGGCTCTCAGATCGCCTTGTCGTCATGAGCGAGTTGGCTGCCCAACTTCTGCGTGACGTGTACGGAGTTCCAAACGGAAAGATCGATATTATTCCACACGGAGTACCTGACCTCCCGTTCATGGACCCAAACTACTTCAAAGACAGATTTGGCACGGAAGGCAAGTCGGTTCTCCTTACCTTCGGTCTGCTCTCTCCGAACAAAGGTATTGAGAACGTCATTCGCGCATTACCTGCGATCCTGACTCGCCATCCCAATGTGGTCTACATCGTCTCAGGCGTGACACATCCCCATATACGGCGCCGTGAAGGCGAGCGCTACCGCGAACAGCTTGTTGCGCTGGCAAAAGAGCTCGGGGTTTCCGATCAACTTATTCTCAACAACCGCTTCGTCAGCGCCGAGGAGTTAGTCGAACACGTTGGTGCGGCGGACATCTATATTACACCGTACCTGCAAGAGGCACAGGTCGTTTCCGGAACTCTGGCCATCGCGCTGGGGGCGGGGAAGGCCATTATTTCCACGCCGTACTGGCACGCCAATGAATTGCTCGCCGAGAAGAGAGGCTTGATTGTACCCTTCGCAGACCCCGATGCGATTGCAAGAGCAGTTACAGGGCTGCTGGAGAACGAGGCGGAACGCCATGCCATGCGGAAGCGCGCCTACCTGCACTCCCGTGGAACGACCTGGCCAAAGACCGCCAAGGCCTACATGGCGAGCTTTCAGCGAGCTCGCTTTGAGCGCTCGTTGCAACCAAGGGCCACCCGAACCGACGATGCGGCAACAGATCGTGCGAACCGCCTGCCTGCTGTGAATACAGATCATTTGTTCACTATGACCGACGATACGGGCATGTTGCAGCACGCAATCTTCTCGGTGCCGAACACGCGCGAAGGATATACAACAGACGACAATGCACGCGCGTTGATTGTCTCCGCGCTGTTGGAACAGATGCCAGCATCGCTACAGCGACAGGAGCATCAAAATCTGTCCCACCGCTACTTGTCTTTTCTGTGGTTAGCATTCAATACTGACTCCGGCAGATTCCGAAACTTTCTTGGCTACGATCGCAAATGGCAGGAGAGCGTTGGGTCGGATGACAGCCATGGCCGGGCTTTGTGGTCCTTAGGCAAGGTGCTTGGACATTCACAGAATGTTGGCTTGAGAGGAGCTGCCGGAAGGCTCTTTGAAGCGGCGGTTCCCGCCACCCTCATGTTTGACAGTCCGCGCGCATGGGCATATTGCATCCTGGGAATGCAAGCTTACCTGGATTGGTTTCCAGGGGACAGAGCCATTCAAGCCGTTCTCAATACCCTTGCGAATCGGCTGTTAGATGTTTATGAACGCAGCCATTCCGATAACTGGAAATGGTTCGAGAGGAGTCTGTCCTATTCCAATGCCAGGCTGTCGCAGGCCCTCATTCTGGCGGGCTGGAGGAGCAACAACCAGAGGATGATTGAAGTCGGAATGGACTCTCTCAAGTGGCTTGTTGCAGAACAGCACCGCGAAAACAAAGATGTCTTCGTGCCAATCGGATCCAATGGGTTCTTCATTGAAGGAAGCGAAAAGGCGCGATTCGATCAGCAACCCGTCGAGGCATGCGCGACCGTCTCGGCCTGCCTTGAGGTCTACAGGCTTACGGAAGAGACGCTTTGGTACGAGGAAGCTCAGCGGGTATTCCGCTGGTTTCTTGGCAAGAACGATTTGCAGGTTCCTCTTTACGACCCAAAGACCGGCGGTTGCAGAGACGGGCTACATCCAGATCGCGTCAACGAAAATCAAGGAGCGGAATCTACGCTTTCTTTCCTGATGGCTCTGCTCGAAATGCAGGCTGCCAAAAATACGGGCGCAGTTCAACCTCTATCGGAAACGAGTATCCCTTTTGAACCCAATTATCCCTATCGTTGAATCGCCCGCGCATACTCCTCCGGGCCACCCGAAGCTAAGGCCATGTGCCGATGTTCAATTGTTTACGCGTAACCCCGGCAATCCGCTTCTAACTCGGGAGAATTGGCCCTATCCAATTAACAGCGTGCTCAATGCGGGCGCCGTGCTGCTGGCCGATGGAGACACGCTACTGCTTTGCCGCGTGGAAGAACGGACGGGCCTTTCGCATCTTTGCGCCGCGCGCTCAGCCAACGGCGTCGACGGATGGCGGATCGATCCTCAACCGACTTTGCCGGCAAACCCTCGCGAATATCCGGAAGAGATCTGGGGCATTGAAGATCCGCGCATTACCTATGTTCCGGAACTCGAGCAATACGCAGTGGCATACACTTCATTTGCGCGTGGAGGTCCTGGAGTCTCGCTGGCGCTCACCAAGGACTTCATCAGCTTTGAGCGATTAGGCGTGATCATGCAGCCGGAGGACAAGGACGCGGCGCTGTTACCGAGGAGAATTGATGGCCGTTGGGCTTTGATTCATCGTCCCGTGACGGCTCTGGGCGCGCACATGTGGATATCCTATTCGCCTGATTTGCGGCATTGGGGAAGCCACAAGATCATTCTTGAAGCGCGGCGCGGCGGTTGGTGGGATGCGAACAAGATTGGGCTGTGTTCTCCGCCGATCGAAACGGACAAGGGGTGGCTGGTGATTTACCACGGTGTGCGCCAGACCGTATCTGGAGGTATCTATCGCCTGGGCCTTGCGCTTTTCGATCTTGAGAGGCCGGACGTCTGTCTGCAACGCGGAAATTCCTGGGTATTTGGACCTGAAACGCCCTATGAGCGTTGCGGAGATGTGAACGACGTTGTGTTCCCTTGTGGGCAGACAATTGGAGCGGACGGAGATACGATCTACATGTATTATGGCGCAGCCGATTCCAGCATAGCTCTGGCCACGGGGAGCGTTCGCGCCATTCTGGCGTGGCTCGATGCGAACCACGTCCGCCTGAAAGACGTACATCCTAGCGCGTAGTGCGGAATAGATAAAGGAGGCAGGAATTATGAGCAGTGCGAGCCGGACCTGGCCTGAGTGGCTGCCCCATCCGATCCGAAAGAAATGTCCACGCTGCAATTCGGTCAAATTCAAACAGGCTGAGTTACGGCCACTTGATAGCCTTCTTGCGATGTTTGCATTCCGCCCCGTCCGCTGCCTCTTCTGCTGGCGTCGGTACTACTGGTTTGCGTTACATGAGGCAGATGCAGGTTGAGTTCTCTCGGCTATGTTTGACGGGACAACTTTATCGGCCCGTTGATTCGCCCTGCCAAGCGCCTCTCATACCGGTTGAATCCATGATCCGCCTGGCGTTTTGAAACTAACGGCCTGGATTACCGCACACAAACTACACGCTGGGAGAGCTGGTGCGCCGCAGCCGGCTCGGAGTATAAGTGTGCAGCGAATTGTGAGCCGGGTGCCCTATCGTGTTCTTGCGCCGTATACTGTTGGTTCAGCCATCAAGCATTGCTACATTGCTTTGCCGTGCCTGGAAACGGCATCCTGCGGCGGAAAACCGATGATTATTGGACCAAAAGAAAGCTAGGAGAAGAGATGTCAACTGAACAGCAAGGCGGCAAGACCGCCGCAGACCAAAAGATCGCGCCCGCAACGGGCAAACTGGGTGTGATGGTGGTCGGCCTGGGCGCCGTGGCCACAACGATGATTGCCGGTGTGGAAGCCGTCCGCCGCGGATTGGCCAAGCCCATTGGCTCGCTTACGCAAATGGGCACCATTCGCCTGGGCAAGCGCACGGACAACAAGTCCCCGCTGATCAAGGACTTCGTTCCGCTGGCCGATTTGAACGATGTGGTTTTTACCGGCTGGGACATCTTCGAGGACAACGTCTACGAAGCCGCCGCGCACGCCAAGGTTCTGGACAAGGATACGCTGCTCGAACTGAAGCCCTATCTCGAGACCATCAAGCCCATGACAGCCGTGTTTGACCAGTATTATGTGAAGCGCCTGAACGGGACTCATGTCAAAAAGGGCAAGAACAAGCGCGACCTGGCCAACCAGATCGTCGCCGACATTCAGGCCTTCAAGAAAACGGTTGACCGGGTAGTGATGATCTGGTGCGCTTCAACCGAGATCTATGTCGAGGCCTCGGCCGTACACGAGACCATCGAAGCCTTTGAGAAGGGCCTTGAGAATGACGACATCGGTATTGCCCCCTCGCAGATCTATGCCTACGCGGCGCTGACCCAGGGAGTGCCCTTCGCCAACGGCGCGCCCATGGTGACGGTTGATTGCCCGGTCATGGTCGAGCTGTCGAAGAAATATGCGGCGCCGATTTGCGGCAAGGATTTCAAGACCGGCCAGACGTTCATGAAGACGGTTCTGGCGCCGGGCCTGAAGGCGCGCATGCTGGGCGTCTCCGGCTGGTTCTCATTCAACATGCTGGGCAACCGCGACGGCGAAGTGCTGGACGATCCGCAGTCGTTCCGGTCCAAGGAAGTATCGAAGATGGGGTCGCTTGACTACATCTTCCAGCCGGAACTCTATCCCGATCTTTACAAGGACATTTACCACAAGGTTCGCATCAACTACTACCCGCCCCGCGGGGACGACAAGGAAGCCTGGGATAACATCGACATCTTCGGCTGGCTGGGCTATCCGATGCAGATCAAGGTGAACTTCCAGTGCCGCGACTCGATTCTGGCGGCGCCGGTGGCACTGGACCTGGTGCTGTTCCTCGACCTGGCTCAACGCACGCCGGAGCTGCGCTCCAAAGGCATACAGGAGTGGCTGAGCTTCTATCTCAAGTCGCCGCAAACCGCCGATGGATTGTATCCGGAGCACGACCTGTTCATCCAGTCGATGANNACACGCTGCGCCACATCATGGGCGCGGACCTGATTACACACCTTGGACTGGAATATTACGACTGAGCCGGCCTGCCAGGCTGTGCCAGTTTTTGATTCGGCCAGATCGTGGTTAACCGCGATCTGGCTGTGAGATTTCTCTGGCATTCTGATCGCCAAACGGAGGAAAAGCCCGGAAGGCATCAACAGGGGCTAAATACTACAGTTGTATCTCCCCATCGAGGATTGGAAAGCTGCAAAGGCCCGGGCCCGAAGGCCATGCGAATTCGGCCGTAGTCCCTGGTCCCTGGTCCCCAGTCCCTAACCCCAAATCCCTAACCCCTGATTTTTCCCCTTTGCGTAGGGTTACGATCCTTAGGCGCACAATATCCATAAGAGAGTCCGAGATGACCAAAACACACTCGGCGGACTTCAGCCCTTATTCACTCCAAATACGGGCCGAAAGCCATCGAAAATCTGCTGACCCCATCCCCTCCCCCTCCCCCCCTCCAGGGACCACTTTTCCAACCCAGCAGCGTCTGTAACCAGAACGGAATGAATAGGTTGTAAAATATACATATTAACCAATCAGTAATCAACACCCCCGGATTTCAGCCCGTTTTGAGTCAAAAATGCCGCTTTTTGCGCGAATTTCTGAAGGTCTACAGTCCATCAGACAAACTCGGTCCTGCGGATAATCTCATCCTGAAGTGCGCGGTCCAGTTCAACAAAATAAGCACTGTAACCCGCCACGCGCACTACCAGGCTGCGGAATTCAGCCGGGTTCTTCTGGGCCTCTCGTAGCGTCTCGGCCGAGACGACGTTGAACTGCACGTGCGGTATGTGCAAACGGCAGAACCCACGCAGCAGAGATACGAAGTTCGCCAGGGCGCGCTCGCCTTCAAAGAACGACGGCAGGAACTTCATGTTCAAAAGCGTCCCATTGGCTGCAAGCGACAGATCCGCCTTGCATACGGAGTTGAGCACGGCGGTCGGACCTTTTACGTCGCAGCCGGCGCTCGGCGAGAGTCCGCCATCGGCCAGTGGCTCGCGTGCGTGGCGGCCGTCCGGCGTGGCACCCACATTGGCTCCCATTGGCACGTGTGCGGAGACAGTGTAAAACCCGGGCAGGTATGTCCCTCCGCGAATGGTGGAATAAGCGCCCACGAGCCCGCTGTAGCGGTTGGCCCATTTGCGGGCCAAGGAATCTACGCGGTCGTCATCGTTCCCGTACTTTGGAACGCGGTTGATCAGCCGCTGGCGCAGGATTTCACGGCCCGCGAAATCCTCGCGGAGGGCATCCAGCATTTCCTTACCGCTAACCCAGTGCGCGTTGAAGACAGCGAGTTCCACCGCGGCCATGCTATCGGCCACGTTTGCCACCTGCACGCCCTGCACACCGGAGAAGTTGTAGTGCGCGCCTCCGGCCGTTACATCCACGCCGCGTGCAACACAATCCTGCACCACCAGCGACAGGAAGGGCGAAGGCAAAACCTCGGCGTGGATGCCGTCTACGATGTTGCAGCCTTCCACCATGAGCCGGATGAAGTGTTTGGTTTGCTGGTCGTAGCAAGACTGCAACTCCTCGAAGGATGCCATCTCACTCAGCGCCGGCGTGGGTAAGCCGACCTGCTCGCCGGTCTTGGGGTCCGCCCCGCCGAACAAGGTAAGTTCCAATACGCGAGCCATATTGAACATGGCGGCGTCGCTCCAGCCCAGTGCTTTGCCGGGTGTCGAAAGCTCCACGCAGCCCACCACCGCGTAGTTCACCGCATCTTCCGCGGAAATGCCCCGCTGCATCTGGCCCGGGATAATGACTTCGTCGTTGAAAACCTGCGGCATTCCGCTGCCTCGGCTGATGACGAACGCGGCCGCCTCGAGAAAGTCCTGCGGGCTGTTCTCGTGGATTCGTATTGAAAGGTTGGGTTGAGTCATGCATAGATTCGCCTGCGCACGCAGACACATGAAGCTCAACACATTGGTTGCGTCGCAGCCATCCTTGGTTTGGCCGCCGGTGGTCACGTTGAAGCCGATGGGAAATCCCGCGAAGTATCGAGCGCTCGAACTGCTGCGCAAGAGGACTATCTCATTGAATTTGAGCCATAGGTATTCGAGCAGTTCTTGCGCCTCTTCCAGAGTCAAGATGCCCGTTTCAAGGTCGTGCTCCAGGTAAGGAAGCAGGTACTGGTCGATGCGTCCCAGGGAAAAACTGCTGGCATTCGATTCAATCTGCAACAGGACAAATAGAAACCAGACAGCCTGCAGCGCTTCGCGGAAATCGCGGGCCGGATTCTCTGCCAGCCAATGGCAGGCGCTCGAAATTCCGGCCAGCTCGCCCTTGCGCGCGCGGTCCCGCTCCTTCTCAAGCTTCTCATCCGCAAGGCAGGCAAAGCGCAGAATGAATTCACTCGCTGCATCGAGCGCAACCAGGGCGGACTCATAGAAGACTGCGCTTTTAGAAGGGCAATCTCGCTGGGCGGCGCGCACTTTTGCTCGCAGGCCGCCGATTCCCAGTCGCAGCCAGGCGGGCACATCCGGCAGTATGTGTCCCTGAGCATGGTCGGTCTGGTTCAACTTGAACGCTTTGCATCGTGAGGCCGCTTTGACCTCATCGCTTAGTCGAGCCTCGACGATGTCTTCCAGGGTATTCCCTCGCCAGTAAGGGAAGACCTCTTCGCGCAGTTCCTTAATCTGTTCCGCGGTGATGTTGAAGGGATCTTGCGGACGCGTGGGAAGCACGTCCAACTCCGCGTCGATCCAGTTCACCGCGCCCTCCGGAGCAATCACTCCCATGCGCGGCTCGAGCGACCGGTTGCCGACAATCACCTCATCCTGGTGGATCGCGATGGGCATGTGGCGCACCAGGTGAAGCAGCATCCTGGCGCGCCTCAGCGGCATGGGCTCGCCTTCCGTCTGACGGTAAGATTCGGTGGTCAGCCGGGCGCGGACGAGGTCGATTTCACGCGGGTTGTCAACCAGGCGCCGGCGGATGCGGGCGTGGCGTTCTTCCGCATTGGCCGATTTCCATTCTTCCGGCGGGAAGGCCAGGGCAGGATGCGACTTGAGGTCGGACACTTGTGTGATCACTAGCTACCTATCGAGACTTCCAGTTGTTGTGTTTCGAGAATTTGTGCGAATTCCCGCAGCCTCTCCGGGCTCATGGTTTCCTCGCCGTCCATCGGGTAAGGCAGGCCGAGCGACGCATACTTGGCCTTCCCGAACGCATGGTAAGGCAACAGGCTTATATGCTTTTCGAGGTCCGGCAATTCGGCGACAAGGCGGGCAATGGCGGTGAGACTCTCGCTGTCTGCATTGAACCCCGGGATCAAAGGGACCCGCACGCTTACTGGAAATTTCAATCCCGCCAATCGTCGCAGATTCGCTAGGATCAAGTCGTTATCCACACCGGTCCAGTGACGGTGGACCGCTCCGTCCATGTGCTTCAGGTCGAAAAGAACCAGGTCGAGGTGGGGCAGTAGACGTTCGAAAACCTGCCAGCGAGTGTGACCGCATGTTTCCATCGCTGTGGAAAGTCCTGCTCTCTTCGCCACACGCAGCAGGGCCTCGGCGAAGATGGGTTGCGCCGTGGGCTCGCCTCCCGTCAAAGTCATGCCGCCTCCACTGCCATAGAAGGGCTGATCTCGCAGGACCTCGCTCACGACATCGCCCGCCGTCCGCCGTTCGCCGAGCCAGCGAAGAGCGCCGCCGGGACAAGCGTCCGACCGCGGCCCGAATTTATCTTTGTTCGTTTTCGTTACCACGGCGTGCGGCCAGTCATCGGCACAAACATCCCCAAACTGGCCGCAGCGGATGCATTGCTGCGCAGACAACGCCAACTCAGGCTGAAATCGCTGCGACTCCGGGTTGCAGCACCAGGCGCAACGCAGTGGGCATCCCTTGAAGAAGACGTTTGTCCGAATACCTGGGCCATCGTGGACGGAAAAGCGCTGAACATTGAAGACGACGCCCTCGACGTCCTCGAGGCGGGCAGGGGCGCCCAGTCCGGGACACGTTGGAACGCCAATCACCGTATCGTCTTTCATCGCTCTCCCCAAAGGCGTGGCCGGCAATTCACGCGCGCACTGCGACCGAACGGGATGGTTCCGCTCGGCCCTGCCGCACCAGTTCCGCGGCAGTCTGCTGGTCTGTACACAAGGCGTTCACCACGCCCGAACGCAACGCACCCAGAATCGGTCTCACCTTGGCAGTCCCCGCGGCCACGGCGATTGTGTTGGGAATGCGTCGCAGTTCCTCCAAGCTCAAACCGATCATGCAACTGTTGATAATGCACGGGTGCAACTCGCCTGATTCGCGAATGAACTTCCCGCCGATATCCCCGACTGCGCCTTCGACCTCAAGCTGACGAAGCTGGCCAGCCGTCATGAGTTGAGCATCAATGTAGTGGCTGGTGTCGGCGTTCATGCCGCCAATACCCACCAGGGCGATGTTTGCCTTCCGGGCTGCCTTGAGGGTCCGTTCAATTGCCGGCTGCGAACGAAGCAGCTCCGCCGCCGCCGGACTATTAACGAACAAAGGCGACGAGAGCAACAGTATCTGCCCTCCCAGCTTACGCGCCAGTTGTTGCGCTAGTGCGGCGCTGTCCAGGTCCGGAATGGCGGTTGGAATGCTGCCCATGGCCTGGGCTACGTTCACACGGGCTTGCGTAATCGGGCGGAAGGCGTTGATGACCTCATACGACGATCGCCCCAGGCACACTGCCAACGTCATCCCGTCTTCGAGGGCTGTCGCCAGGTGACGGGCCGCCATCTGGCCTAATTGGCGGAGACCGATCCCATCGCCGGTCGGGCCGAAATCCCGTGGGGAGGATTTCAAAACCAATGCTCTATCGAGAGTGAATTTCCTGCAAAGCGCTTCCTCGAGGCTGCCGTCGCGCGCAATTGGCCAATTGATCGTGATCTGGACCACTTGCGCTTCTTTAGCCTTCTTCAGCAGGCGGTAAATCTTTACGCGCGACAGACCCAGCCGCTCGCCAATTTCGGATTGGCTCAGATCAAGTTCGTAGTAGAGCGATGCAACTTCCGCCAGGAGGTCGTATTCGAGGTCTTCAACCATAACTCCCATGCCGAGTGTGCATTCGCACGCTTTGAGTGCTTTTGTTTATAGGCTACTTTGAACTCTGATTCGTTGTCAAGTGCCGCTATCCCATCCAATCCTCGATGAGTTTGGTGGGAATTTGCGAACGAAAACTAGAATCCTGTTCGAAGAACTGACGCATGACCGTCCCCATCGCCCTCAATTCCGATGCTGAACATGGGTGATGGTATCGGGCGTGGTTCTGGTGCAAATATTTAAGATTGGCACAGCAAGGTCAGGGGAGAAGTAAGGACTATGCGGCGAGTACCGCATTCCAGATTGCGGGGGCAGTTTGGTTTTTGAGACGTA